>DATNOU010000001.1:0-2540 GCA_035601195.1 Gaiellaceae bacterium
ACGGCCACCGCCTGCTCCCGAAGCAGCCCCACCTAAGTGGTAGGGTGAACGTGCCCTTGCCCTAGCACTCGGCGGGCGAACTTTTCCGGCTCCAGCACTCGGTCGGCCAGCGTTAGGAGTCGCGCATGTCTATCTCGTTGCACAAGACCCCTGGTCGCGTGACAACGGCTGCTCCTCCGGGTCGCCGGGCGCAACTGGCCGCGGTGGTCGCACTGATAGCCCTGGTGGGCGTCCTTGCGATCACGGCGCACGCGGTGATCACGGCTGCCGGCGATCTCCTGCTCGCGCTGGCGAGTGTCTTCCTCCTCGCGTTCTCCGGATGGTTCGTCCTGACCAGGCGCCACCTGGCGCGTTTGCTCGGCCTGCCCGGCGTCCTGCTCGGCCTCTCGGGAATGATCGGCTTCGTCGGCGGGCACCCGCTGGAGCTGTTCGGGTTGGTCGCAGTGCTGGCGCTGTTCGGTTTTGCCGGCCGTTACGCGGTGAGCCACGGCCGAGCGACCTTGCAGGCGGTGCATGGAACGGCAGAGCCGGCTCGGCGGGGCGTGCTCATCATCAACCCCCGTTCCGGGGGTGGAAAAGCCACCCGCTTCAACCTGCCGGAGGAAGCAAGGAAGCGCGGTCTAAGGCACGTGCTCCTCGAGCCGGGCGACGATCTCCGCGAATTGGCCACGAAGGCAGTCACGGACGGCGCCGATGTAATCGGCATGGCTGGTGGTGACGGGTCGCAGGCGACTGTCGCAGGCGTCGCGATGCAGCACGACGTTGCGCACGTCTGTGTCCCGGCGGGCACGAGGAACCACTTCGCGCTCGACCTCGGGCTCGATAGGGACGACGTGGTCGGAGCGCTCGATGCGTTCACCGACGGGGTCGAGCGGCGCATCGACCTTGCGTCAGTCAACGAGCGCATCTTCGTCAACAACGCCTCGATCGGCGTTTATGCGCAGGTGGTGCAGGAGGATGCCTACCGGGACGCCAAGTTCGGGACCTGGAGGCGGATGCTCCCCGAAATGCTCGGCCCCGAGAGGTCGATCGACCTCCAGTTTGAGGGTCCGGACGAAAGGGACTGGGTGGACGCAACTCTCGTGGTGGTCTCGAACAACCCGTATCAGCTGAGGCGTTTGTCTGGCGCGGGGACGCGACCGCGCCTCAATACCGGTCGACTGGGCATCCTCGCGACGCGGATTCGGGGTTCGCGCGATCTCGCCAAGCTGGTCACGCTCACCACGCTGGGGCAATCGCGCCGTTTTCGTGGTCTCTTCGACTGGTCGTGTCCCAAGTTCGAAGTCCGGTCAGGGGCATCGGTTCCGGTCGGACTCGACGGTGAAGCGCTCCTGCTCGCACCGCCGTTGCGGTTTGTCTCCTTGCCTTGTGCGCTACGAGTCCGCGTGCCGCTCCATGCGAGAGGGGTCTCGCCAGCGGCGGCCGCGGTCGCGCTGACCCGAGCGGACCTCACGGCGCTACTGCGCATTGCGGTGCGAAAGCCGTGTGCCGCCGCTCCGGCGGCGGCCTGAAGACGCTAGCCCGTGTGGCCGGGCAGCATCATCGCGCTCCGACTCCGGCGCGCCGGGCCTTCCCCTGGACGACCGCGTACCGGTCGCCGGCCTCGGTGACGAGCTCCGTCCCGAGGCGCACGTGTCTCGGAACGACGATGAAGCCCACCCGTGAGCTCCGGATCCGCTCGTAGGCCAGGCGCGAGAGCTCGGCGGTCTCAGGGCAAGCCGCGCGCCCGCACTCACACCCGAGCTCGATCGAGTCTGCGTCCGTCATGCTCCAAGCTCGTTCATTGGCGTCAAGCGCTAGCTCGCGTTCACCCGATGTCGTGCGACGGATGGGCGTGGTGGTCACCGACGGCCTCCTTCCAGAAAACGTTTCCCGCTAAAGGAAGGGCCTCTCAGGGCTCCGCCGGTTCCCGGACGGGCTGAAAGAGGTGGGGCGCGAAGAAGAACCACCCTTAGCGCTTCCTCCACCCTAGCGCGAAACACGGGACCCGATCGGGTGGCGCCCCGGGCCACGCTCTGCCCTAGCCCGGCCCACGCGCGCCAGGTGAGCGGTTTGTCCCGCTCGGGTACGGTCTCTCCGTGAGACCGCGCTCCGGGACGCTTGCGGCCATGAGCCTCGCCATCGCACTCGCGGGCTGCGGTCACAGCACCAACACTTCGGCCCAGAAGCCCGCTTTGCCGCGCGCGGTCGCAAACGACCTGGCCGCGAAGAGCGACCAGATCGCCGATGCCCTCGACTCGGGAGACGTTTGTGGAGCGGCCTCGCTCGCCGACCGGCTGAAGGACGCCGTCGACGCCGCCGTCTCGAGCGGTCGGGTCCCCGCGGCCTTTCAGGACGAGCTGGAGCAGACCGCGACCGAGCTCCAGAACGCGGTCAACTGCGAGGAGAAGAAGGACGACGACAAGGGGAAGGGCGAGAAGAAGGGCCACGGCGACGAGACCTCTACCACGCTGGGGACGACCGGGTCGACCACGACCGTGTCGACCACGACCGAGGAGAGCAACTGAGCATCGAAGCCCTCGCCGACGGGCGGTACCGCA
>DATNOU010000002.1:0-12590 GCA_035601195.1 Gaiellaceae bacterium
CGTACGTCTCGTCGATGCTCCTTCGGCTCGGCACGCCGCAGTCATTCCAGAATCAGCGGCGCGTCTCGCCGTCACCACCCCCGATGGCGGAGCCGAGCCGCCCGAGGGCCTGCGCGAACTCGCTCGGAATGATCCAGACCTTGTTGGCGTCCCCCCGGGCGATCTGTGGCAGCACCTGCAGATACTGATACGCGAGCAGCTTGGGATCGGCGTCGCCTTCGTGGATCGCTTTGAAGACCGTGCCGATAGCCTGCGACTGGCCCTCGGCGCGGAGGATCTGCGATTGCTTCTCGCCCTCCGCGCGTAGGATCGCACCCTGCTTCTCACCCTCCGCGGTCAGGATCTGTGACTGCTTCACGCCCTCGGCCGTCAGGATGGCGGCGCGACGGTCGCGCTCGGCCCGCATCTGCTTCTCCATCGCCTCCTGGATCGTCCCCGGCGGATCGATCGCCTTCAGTTCGACTCGGTTGACGCGGATCCCCCACTTCCCGGTCGCCTCGTCCAGGACGACGCGGAGCTGGGCGTTGATCTGGTCGCGGGACGTGAGCGTGTCCTCGAGGGACATGCCGCCGATGACGTTGCGAAGGGTCGTGACGGTCAACTGCTCGATGCCGGTGATGAAGTTGGCGATCTCGTACGTGGCCGCCTTGGCCTCGGTCACCTGGTAATAGACGACCGTGTCGATCGAGACGACGAGGTTGTCCTCGGTGATGACCGGCTGAGGCGGAAACGAGACGACTTGCTCGCGTAAGTCGACGAGCGGGCGTAGCCGATCGACGAAGGGGATGATGAGGGCGAGACCGGCGTCGAGCGTCCTGTGGTAGCGGCCCAGGCGCTCGACCAGTCCGGCGCGCGCTTGCGGGACGATTCGCACCGCGCGGAAGAGCACGAACACCACAAGGATGGCGATCACGGCGAGAACGATGAGACCGGCGTTCACTTCAGCTACCTCCTAATCAGATATGAGCGCCGTGGCGCCCCGAATCTCGAGCACTGAGACGCGCTGCCCCGGCTCGAAGACGCGGTCGCCGTCGTATGAGCGGGCACTCCACACCTCTCCCCCGAGCTTGATCTGCCCGCCGTTCGCGTCCACGGGCTCCAACACGACGGCGGTCTGCCCGACCAGGGCGGCTGTGCCCGTTCGCGCGGGGATCGCCGTCCGGACGTGGGCGATGGCGATCGGCCGAAGGACCGCGAGAGACGCGATCGCAGCGCCCGCAAAGACCGCGATCTGGAAGACCGGTCCGAGGCCGAGCCCGGCGACGAGCGCCGCAAGCAGTGCGGCGACCGCCAGCGGCCCGAAGAGAAAGGTCAACGAGAAAACCTCGACCCCCGCGAGCGCCGCAGCGACGATCATCCAGATCGCCCACCCGGGCATGCGTCTCCGATCCTAGTCGTGCTGTTGCCCGCGGACAACCTCAGGCGCGCCGTAGGAGCGCCACCGCCTGGGCGGCCAGGCCTTCGCCGCGGCCCGTGAAGCCGAGCTGGTCGGTCGTCGTCGCGCGCACGGAGACGCGATCGAGGTCGACTCCCATGGCCCCGGCCAGGCGGGCGCACATGGCCTCCCGCACGCCCGCGATCCGCGGCTCTTCGCCGACGAGGACGCAGTCGGCGTTGACGAGCTCCCAGCCGGCGCCGCGGACGACCTCGTAGGCCCGCTGAAGCAGGCGGATCGACGACGCGTCCAGCCATTGCGGATCGCCCGACGGAAAGAGCTCGCCGATGTCGCCGAGCCCGGCCGCGCCGAGCACCGCGTCGATGAGCGCGTGAGCGACGACGTCGCCGTCCGAATGGCCCGCGAGGCCGCGATCGCCGGGGAAGTCGACGCCGCCGAGCACGAGGGCCGCATCGTCGGAAAACGCGTGTGCGTCGAGCCCGATCCCAACCCGCAGGTCCTTCATCGCTTGTGTTTCACCGGCACAAGGAGAATCTTGGACCCTTTCGGCCACCGTGCCGCCCGTGTTCGCGCGGATCGGACTTTGTGCGTGTGGAACACAAGCGTTCCTAAGTCGCAGCCGAGAGGAGGCTCTCCACGAAGTCGAGATCGGCCTGGGTCGTCACCTTGAGCAGGCGCCGGTCGCCTTCGACCACTCGCACGCGCCCACCGCGGCCCTCGACGAGGGCCGCGCAGTCGCTCGCGTCGGCGAGATCGCCTGTAAGGGCCTCGCGGAGGACTGGAGCCAGGAAGGCCTGCGGGGTCTGGATCGCGTGCAGTCCTGTGCGGTCCACCGTCTCGAGGACGGTTCCGTCGTCGCCCGCGCGCTTCAGCGTATCGGCGACCGGCAAGGCCGGAACGGCCCCGTCCCAACCCTCACCGAGCGGCGCCAGCACGCGTTCGACTACCTCTGCGACGAGCAGCGGCCGGGCGGCGTCGTGAACGAGCACGACGAGCGCCTCGGCGCCGATCTCGGCGACGCCCGCCCGCACTGATTCCGCCCTCGTGGCGCCGCCCGCCACACAAGCGGTCACCTTGCCCGCGCCGATCTCCTCTGCAAGGAGGATCGAGGGCTCCTCCCATTCCTCGGGAGCGACGACGACGATGGAGTCCACCCAGTCCGAGCCTTCTAGTCGCTCGAGGCTCTCAGCGAGGAGCGGGCGCCCGCCCAGCTTCGCGAAGGCCTTGGGCCGGTCGAGGCCGAGCCGGTCGCCGCGACCGCCGGCCACGACCACCGCCCAGGTGGAGCTCACTGCGCGAGCACGACGAGCTCGCCGCCGCGCTCGACGAAGAGGTCACGGCTCACCGGGTTCGGAGCTGTGACGAAGTCGTGCTCAACCTTGCCCTTGATCCGTTCGGCAAGCCTAATCGGCAGGGCGACATAGACGCTTTCGCGCGGCACGGCGTACACAGCGGGGCCGATCTTGCGCACGATTGCGGCGCGGAGCTCCGGGACGATGAAGCGAGCAGCGTCGTAGCCATCCCCGGAGGCCCACCCGCAGAGCTTCTCCTCGCACCGAAGCGGCTGCTCGCGGCGGGTCTCCCGCAGTAGGTTCGCGAGCGCCAGCCGATGGATGTCCGCGACCGACTGCTGCCACCGCTCCAGATCCGCAGGGGTGACGAGCATGAACGAGTCGGGTTCCTGGACGGCATAGGCGACGCGGAGGCTTCCGGGAAAGGGCGTGACGGCGGGCTGATCGGACAGTCTGCGGAAGGCGGTCTGCGGCTTCAACACGGGCAGGATGACATCGCGAACGTCGCGGAAGCTCGTGTCGGCGTTCCCTCGCGCCATGCGCGCGTCGGCGTCCGCGGCGAACTTCTTCAGCAGCTCGTCCAGCGTGGCCGGATCCCGCTTGTAGGACGCGTAGGCCTCCTCCACCCCGAGCGAAAGCGTGTTCAGGCTTTCAGGCGCCGTGACATCGACCTTCGAGCTGAAGCCGGGCTCGGCTTGGAAATCGCTGCCGGTGATGATGGCCGCAGCCGCCTTCTCCTTGAAGGAGGCGATCGAGAGCGGCTGCGCGGAAGGCTTGCTCTTGTCGCTGCAGCCGCTCATGGCCGCGACCAGGCCGAGGCAAGCAGCGAGGACTAGGACGGCGCGCACCAGTACAGGATGCCCGCGCCGTCCGGGCCGGGTCGCAGTTGAAGCCTCGACTACGCTCTGGTCGCGAGGGGTCGGCGCGACACTGTCGTGCTGACCTCTTCGAGAACCTCGTCGAGCCACGTGGCGGCGGATTCCTCGTCGAGCCCCTTCGCGTACATGAGCTCGCTCGCGAGGATCTTCTTCGCCTTCACGAACATCTGCTTCTCGCCGGTCGAGAGACCCTTCTCCTGGTCGCGCAAAGACAGATTCCGAACGACCTCCGCCAGCTCGAAGATGTCGCCAGTCTTCATCTTGTCCCGGTTGTGCTTGAAGCGGCGATTCCAGTTCTTCGGCATCTTGGTGCCGCTGCCGTGCAGCACCTCGAGAACCTCCTCGACCATGTCCTCGTCGACGACCGGGCGAAGGCCGACCTTGTCGGCGTTCTCCGCGGGGACGTTGACGGTCATGTCGTTGTGCAGGATCTTGATCGTCAGGTACTCGCGCTCCGTCCCCAGAATGGTGCGCTTTTCCTTCTTCACCACAGTGCCGGCGCCGTGGTGGGGATAGACGACCTTATCGCCGACTTTGTACAAGCTCTCCTCCTCTTCCCGGGCCCAAAAAAAGCCGCTAGCCGTCTGCGGAATCCCATCATTGTACCGAAAGCCCGCTTAAAACGCCAATTTTCCAGGGTTTTAATGCCCGATTGCGGGCTTTTTATCCACAGGCCGCCCTAGAGTTGCAGGTAACGGTCGACAAGATTGTGCTCCTGGAGGCGCCGTAGGCCCTCGCGGATCTCCCGCGCACGCACGGAGCCGACCCCGTCGACCGCTTCGAGGTCGCGGTGGCTCGCCCGGATCACCGCGTCCAGCGAGCGGAAGTCCCGCACGACATGGCGGATGACGGAATCGGGCAGGCGCGGGATTCGCGACAGGACGCGGTAGCCGCGCGGCGAGACCGTGAAGTCCAGCGGGTTCGTGTCGCGCGGATACCCGAGCACGTCGGCTAGCTCCTCGAATTCGAGCAGGCGCGGGTGAGGAAGCTGGGCAAGCTTCTCGAGCACCTGGGAGGCCTTGGCCGGGTCTCCGGTGCGCTCGTAGTCATAGACCACGGCCGCCTTCTCGCGGGGAACCTCCTCCATCAGCTCGTCGAGCTGCATGCGGATCAGCCGCCCCTCGCCGCCGAGCTCGACGCAGTTGCGCTCGATCTCCTCGGCCATGCGCGTCGTCATCTCGGCGCGCTGGAGGACGACGAGCACGTCGTCCAGCATGACCGCGCTCTGGAACTCGAGCGCTGTGAGGCGTGTGAGCCCCTGGTCGAGCCGCTGCTTGTAGGTCTCGAGCGTCCCGAGCGCCTGGTTCGTCCGCGCGAGGACGTCGGAGATCTCCCCCAGCTGGTAGCGAAGATCGCCCGTGAAGACCGTCACCGTCTCCCGTTGCTGCGAGATCGAGATGACGAGCGCATCCGTCTGCTTCGCGACCCGCTCGGCGGTGCGGTGACGCGTACCGGTCTCGGCCGAAGGGATGGCCGGGTCCGGCATGAGCTGGACGTTCGCGTACACGATCTTCTGAGCCTGCTGGTTGAGGACGATCGCGCCGTCCATCTTCGCGAGCTCGTAGAGGAGCTGGGACGTGAAAGGGAGGTCGAGCCGCATCCCGCCCGAGAAGAGGAAGGCAAGGTGGTTTGGGTCGCCGATGACGATCAGCGCACCGAGCTCGGCGCGGATGATGTCGTCGATTCCCGCCCGCAGCGCCGTGCCCGGCGCCACCTGGCTGAGCGCCGTGAGGAAGTTTTTATCCTGCCGGGGATCCGCGCGCATCGAGCCCACCCGCGATCGCTTGACGTAAGGTCGCTGCAGCCGTCAAGCGGATTTTGCCACGGGGCTCGGTGCCGTCGGGAACAATCGTCTCCGCGAACCCGAGCTTTGCGCATTCGGCCAGGCGCCGCTCGGCCTGCGAGGTGGGGCGCAACCGGCCCGTAAGGCCGATCTCCCCGAAGCAAGCGAGGGAGGGGCGCAAGCACGTATTCCGCGCTGCGGACGCGATCGCGAGCGCGATTCCGAGGTCGGCGCCGGGCTCGTCAATCCGGACGCCGCCCGCCACGTTCACGAAGACGTCAGCGGATCCGAGTGCAACCCCTGCGTGCCGGCCGAGCACGGCCACGATCATCGAAAGGCGCTTCGGATCGACCCCCGTGGCCACGCGTCGCGGCATGGCGAGGTCGGAGGGGGACACGAGGGCCTGGATCTCGAGCAACAGGGGCCTCGTCCCTTCGAGCGCGCACACGACAGCCGATCCGGGCTGATCCTCGTCGACACGACCGAAGATCGCGGAGGGATCGGCGACACCGACGAGGCCATCGCCCGTCATCTCGAAGACGCCCAGCTCGTTCGTCGAGCCGAAGCGGTTCTTGACCGCTCGCAGGATGCGGTGCGCCCTGTAGCGGTCGCCTTCGAAATGGAGCGCGCAGTCCACCAGGTGCTCAAGGACGCGTGGCCCTGCGACGGCACCCTCTTTCGTCACATGGCCGACGAGGAACACCGCGATCCCATGCTCCTTGGCGACACGGAGGAGCCGGGCGGCGGCTTCGCGGACCTGTGCAACCGAGCCGGGTGCGGAGCCGAGCTCCGGCGCGTACAGAGTCTGGACGGAGTCGATGACGGCCACCTGGGGGCGTTCGCTCTCGAGGGTCGCGCAGACGTCGTCGAGGTTCGTCTCGGCCAAGATGTGGACGTCCTGGGCGCCGCCAAGACGGTCGGCGCGGAGCTTTACCTGCGCGGCCGACTCCTCCCCGGTCACCAGCAGGGTCTTGCGGTCGGCGCTCATCGCCGCGAGAGCCATCAGGAGCAAGGTGGACTTGCCGATGCCGGGATCTCCGCTCACGAGGACCACGGACGCCGGCACGAGACCCCCGCCCAAGACGCGGTCGAGCTCGGGGACGCCGGTCGGGATCCGCTCGGCGTCCGTGGCCTCGACCTCGACCAGGCGGAGAAGCGGCCTGGACACCCCGCGGCCCGCGTTGGGGGAGACGGCGGCCGCACGCTCCTCGACGAGCGTGCTCCACGCGCCGCACGAAGGACAGCGCCCGAGCCACTTGCCGGTCGCGTAGCCACACTCCGAGCAGGAGAACTGGACGGCAGCTGCTTTCGCCATGCGGCGAGTCTACGGCCGGGGCCTGACGACGAACTGTGACCGCGAGTGCCGGCTTAGTAGCCGCTGAAGCGGGCCGGGACGACGCGCTCCTCCGGGATTCCCTCCGCCTGCAGCATCTCAGCTACCCCGTCCACCATCCCCGGAGGGCCCGCGATGTAGTACGTGAACGAGTCGAGGGCACCGTCCAGATGGTCGCGCAGAAAGTCTGCGCCGACACGGCGCTTCTCACCTTCCCAGCCGGGATCCTCGGTCATCGTCACGACCACTCGGATGTTGGCCCGCTGCCGCTCGATCTCCTGGAGCTCGTCGAGGAAGGCCGCGGATTCGCGGTCACGGCTCGAATAGACGAGCGTCACGCGGTGGGGCAAGTCCTCCTCGGCGATATAGCGAAGCATGCAGCGAAAGACGGTGATACCGATTCCGCCTGCGACGAAGACGTAGTCCTGAGAGGTGTCCTCGGGCAGGAGGAAGTTGCCCTTCGGCTCCTCCACCTCCACGTCAGCGCCGACGGGGAGCTCCACGAGAGAACGCTTGAAGGCCGTGTCGCGGATGCGAGTGCAGAGTCCGAGCACACCGTGTTCGTTGGGCGAGGTCACGACCGTGATGTGCCGCCGTGGTCCCTTTTCGTCGTCGTAGGGCGGATCGAGCAGCGTGACCCAGAAGTACTGCCCCGGCCGGAAATCCACCTCTTCGCCGAGGAGGTCGAAGACGACCATCAGGGTTCGCTTCGCGACGTCGCGCTTTTCCTTGATGCGCGCTTTCACCGGCCTAGATTACTCAGGCGGCGGCGAAACGGATTCGTCCTCGCCGCCATCTGACTGCACCGCGTCGCCGTTCTCCCCGGCCCGCTCGGCGGCCGCCATCTCCTTCTTCTCGTCCTTCTTCTGCTGCTTGCGCTCCCGCTTCTCTTGAAGTGCGCGTTCTCTCGTCATCTTGGCCATTGTCTGGCGTCGTTTGGAACTCGAGCCCATTCAGCCCTCCAGTCGTTTGAAACCCGCAGGGCGCCGCAAGGCATTCGGTAGCGCCCCGATGAATTCTGTCCGAACTACGTGTCGGCGGGCGAGTCGGACGTCGACTCGCTCTCGTCCCGCGGCTCTTCAGGCGGGACGGTGACCTTCTCGAAGTCCTCAGCCGGCTCGACGACGGAGATGTCGACTTCCTCTTCGGCGCCTTCCTTGCGAGCGACGAGGATCGTCGAGCCGGGCTTCAGCGAGCGGCCGAGGACGAAGTCCGCCAGCGGATCCTCGATGAAGCGCTGGATCGCGCGGCGCAGCGGCCGCGCACCCATCGCCGGGTCGTAACCCTTCTCGACGAGGAGCTCTTTGGCTTCCTCGGTGAGCTCGATGGCGGTCTCGTGCTCGCCCATCTGCTCCTTCACCCGCTTCATCATCAGGTCGACGATCGTCTTGATCTCGTCCTTCGTGAGCTTGTGGAAGACGATCACTTCGTCGATGCGGTTCAGAAGCTCGGGGCGGAAGACCTTCTTGAGCTCGCCCATGATCCGGTCCTTCATCTCCTCGTAGGAGAGACCGGTCTCGTCGCCCATCGAGAAGCCGAGCGACTGGTTCTTCGAGATCGTGGCGGCGCCGATGTTCGACGTCATGATCACGATCGTGTTGCGGAAGTCGACCTTGCGCCCCTGCGCATCGGTCAGCTTCCCGTCCTCCAGGATCTGAAGGAGGATGTTGAAGACGTCAGGGTGCGCCTTCTCGATCTCGTCGAGGAGCACGACCGAGTACGGCTTGCGGCGCACGGACTCCGTGAGCTGGCCGCCCTCGTCATAGCCGATGTAGCCGGGGGGCGAGCCGACGAGCCGGGACACGGAGTGCTTCTCCATGTACTCCGACATGTCCACCTGGATCATCGCGTCCTCGTCGCCGAACAGGAACTCGGCGAGAGTACGGGCGAGCTCGGTCTTCCCGACGCCCGAGGGGCCGAGGAAGATGAACGAGCCGGTGGGGCGCTTGGGGTCCTTGATGCCGGCCCGAGCGCGGCGGATCGACTTCGACACGGCGATGATCGCCTCGTGCTGCCCGATCACCCGCTTGTGGAGCTCGTCCTCCATGCGGATGAGCTTCTGGGACTCGGCCTCAGTGAGCTTGAAGACGGGGATGCCCGTCCACATAGAGACGATGTCGGCGATCTCTTCCTCGCCGATCTCTGGCTGCTCGACCTGCTCTGACGAGCGCCATTTTTCCTCGAGATCGCGCTTCTTCTGAGAGAGCTTTCGCTCCTTATCGCGCAGGTTTGCGGCCTTTTCGAACTCTTGTGCCTCGATAGCCGCTTCCTTCTCTTCACGCACGCGCTCGATTTCCTCTTCCAGCTCGCGGTGGCGCGGCGGAGCGGTCATCGTCTTGATGCGCATGCGCGAGGCCGCCTCGTCGATGAGGTCGATGGCCTTGTCGGGAAGATGCCGGTCCTGGATGTAGCGGTCCGAGAGCGTCGCAGCGGCACGCAGGGCGTCGTCGGTGATCGTGCAGCGGTGGTGAGCCTCGTAGCGGTCCCGAAGACCGCGGAGAATCTGAACGGTGTCGTCCACCGTTGGCTCTTCGACCTTGATCTGCTGGAAGCGGCGCTCGAGGGCGGCGTCCCGCTCAAGGTACTTGCGGTACTCGTCGAGCGTGGTCGCCCCGATCGTCTGCAGCTCGCCGCGCGCGAGAGCCGGCTTGAGGATCGAGGCGGCGTCGATCGCGCCTTCGGCCGCGCCGGCGCCGACAAGGTTATGGAGCTCGTCGATGAAAAGGATGATGTCGCCGCGCTGGGTGATCTCCTTCATCACCTTCTTCAGGCGCTCCTCGAACTCCCCGCGGTACTTCGACCCTGCCACCAGGGCGGCGAGGTCGAGCGTGTAGATCTGCTTGTTCTTCAGGAGCTCGGGAACCTGGTTGCCGGCGATGCGCGCGGCCAAGCCTTCGACGACGGCCGTCTTGCCGACGCCGGGCTCGCCGATCAGAACCGGGTTGTTCTTCGTGCGGCGCGAAAGGATCTGCATCACGCGCTCGATCTCGGT
Source organism: Gaiellaceae bacterium (assembly GCA_035601195.1). Taxonomy (GTDB): domain Bacteria; phylum Actinomycetota; class Thermoleophilia; order Gaiellales; family Gaiellaceae; genus JAIBJP01. The sequence goes on from DATNOU010000002.1 coordinate 9,675, forward strand.
CTGGCGCCCGACGACTGGGTCGAGCTTGCCCTCGGCGGCGAGCTTGGTCAGATTGCGGCCGAACTGATCGAGGAGCTTCGAGCTCTTCGTCTTCTCGCCGGCGGCGCCTCCTCCACCCTGCTGGCGGCGGCCGGGGCCCGAGAGCATCCGGATGATCTCGTTGCGGATCTTCTCCGCGTCGGCGTCGAAGTCGAGCAGGATGCGGGCGGCCACGCCCTCGTTCTCGCGAACGAGGCCGAGCAGGATGTGCTCCGTCCCGATGTAGTTGTGGCCGAGCGAGAGCGCCTCGCGGAGGGCGAGCTCGAGCACCTTCTTGGCGCGCGGCGTGAACGGGATCTGCCCAGTCGTGACCTCGTCGCCCTGGCCCACGATGCGGGCGACCTGGGCGCGCACCTCCTCGACGGTGATGTCGAGGCTCTCGAGCACGCGGGCGGCGAGACCTTCTTCCTCACGGAGCAGCCCCAGCAGGATGTGCTCGGTCCCGATGTAGTTGTGCTTCAGCGCGCGCGCTTCGTCCTGCGCGAGAACGACGACTTGCCGTGCCCTCTCGGTGAAGCGTTCGAACAAACCAAAATCCTCTCTGGCCGATTCCCGAACCTATCGTAGCTGACTGCTCGGGGGGTACTGAACACCCGTCGGAATGGGCGCTACTCCCGGGTATCGGACGCTCGACACCTTTCCTGAAGTTCGCTCCTTCGAGGGACGAAACGCCTCTCCAAACGGTCGATATACCAATACATGAGGGGCCTTGTGGGACGCTCCAGTCCGAGGAGACTTGCAACGGTTGCGGCCCTCGCATGTGCGCTCTTCGCGCTTGCAGGTCCGGCAGCCGCCGCGACGATCACGCCGAGGGATACGGTCGAGCCCGCGCTCGTCACGCGGATCAACCAGGTGCGTGCCAATCACCATCTTCCGGCCCTCACCGTCGCGTCGCGTCTGACGACCGCCGCCACCAAGCATGCGAACAACATGGCCTGGAAGGGCTACTTCCGCCACGAGTTCCGCAAGGACGGCGCGTGGGTGTCGTTCGGCAGGTGGATCCGGTGGTACTGGCCGGGATCCGGCTACGTGGCCTGGACCGCAGGCGAGAACCTCGCCTGGGCAGCGCCGGACGCGACTCCCGCCCAGGTCGTCAATTGGTGGATGGACAGCCCCGGCCACCGTGCGAACCTCCTCGGCGTGTGGAACAGGGTCGGCGTCGCGATCATTCGCGTCTCCAGCCCGGGCGGCTTCTACCGCGCTTATTCGCAAGTCACGATCGTCGTCGCGGACTTCGGCAGGCGCACCTAGCGGCGGGCGTCGGCGGGCGGCTGTAGTCTCAAGCCGCGTGGCCCTCGAGACCACGATCGTCCCCAAACCGCCGTACTCGCTCGCTCTCTCGGCCCGGATGAAGAGCGACGCGACGCGATTCCTTCGTGACGGCGTCCTGACGATGGTGTTCGAGGCCGGGGAGGCACCGGCTCTGGCGAAGGTGACGCAGCGGGCCGACGGAAGCCTGGCCGTTCGGATCGAGTCGCCCGCGGCCGGCGCTGCGCTCGAGAAGCTTCGGTTCATCCTGGCGGCCGACGACGATCACGCGCCGTTTCTGGCGCGCTTCGCGCGCGACCGGTTCATCGGCCGCGCGACTAGTGAGCTGACGGGGCTCCGTCCGCTGCGAACGGCGACGGTAACTCACGCGCTCCTCAAAGCGGTGTGCGGCCAGCTGATCCAGGCGAAGGCGGCCCGGGTGCTCGAGAACAAGCTCGTGCGGATCGCCTCGCCCGAGCACGAAGGCTTCCGGCTCCCGCCTGGCCGCTCCACTTTCGGGCGCTTCACGCACGCGGAGCTGGCCCGCGACGGCCTCGTCTCCAGGAAGGCCGCGGCGTTGCTGCGGCTCACCCATGAGCTCGACCTCGAGCGCCTGCACGGCATCCCCACGGAGACCGCCGCAGGCCGCATCGAGCGGGAGCGCGGCCTCGGGCCGTGGTCGGCCGGCATGGTCTGCCTCTACGGGCTCGGGCGCTACGAACGCGGTCTCGTCGGCGATCTCGGACTGGTGAAGCTGTGCGGGGCGCTCCAAGGCCGCCAAGCCGAGGTCGAGGACACCCGCGCGCTCCTGGAGCCATACGCCGAGTGGGCCGGTCTTGCGAGCGTCTACCTGCTCGCGGCCTTCCCCAAGAAGGGATGGGGCGCTCCGGCGGGCCGCCGCATCAGGTCAAGCCCGCTGGCCTCTTAGAAGAGCCTCCGAATAGATCGTCAGGAACCGAGCGGTCGAACGTCGTTGCGCCTGTTCACCAGGTACGGAGTCCCCTTCACCGGATCGACGCGGACGAGCGCCGCGAAGACAATCCACCGATGAGAGGCGCTGTAGAGCGGATGACAGGCCGAGAGGACGAGCGTGTCGAAGCCGCGATCGCGGATGATGCTCCAGTCTCCGCTATCGACGATCTTGTGCCTGAAGACCCGATAGTAGAAGGTCGCGTACGGGAGGCGAAGCGAAACGCGATCGCCGGTTTTCAGCGAGTCGACATGCCGAAACCAGGCGCCGAACGTCGTGCGGTGGGCGGCGATCGCCATCGTCCGGCCCACCCCTGGGAGCGACGTCTGCGCGTAATGGCCAGGGCCCTGGGAGAGATCGGGGCCCCAACGCGTTCCCTGCACGAAAACGGCGTTGAGGCCGATCCTCGGGATCTTGATGCGGCCGAGAGGATGACCCATTTTTAGCTTCCCTTGCAGGCGGTTGGCGGCTGCCTCGATGCGCTCGCGGTCGTATTCCGCGATCTCCTGCTGGTTCGCAGCGGGTGGCCGCTCCTCGGCGACAGGAGTGAGGTCGAGCGCCGCCACGTACGCCACGTATTCGTTGTCGAGCGCCGAGGCGAGCTGATGCTGCTTCCACCGCGCGTAAAGGCCCGTGGCCGGGTCGCCCCAGAAGATGAC
>DATNOU010000003.1:0-2791 GCA_035601195.1 Gaiellaceae bacterium
TAAAGCCTTCGAGCTTGACTGGCGGATCTGGGAGACGTCCCGAGGAGGCGCGCTTCCCTACCCACGCCCACCAACCTGATTCTCGCGACCGTGCGGAGCGCTGCAGCTTCAGGTGCGGTGAAGCATTTCACCGTCTGTACGGATGACGCCGGGAGTGACACCGTTCGAGACGCCTCCTCGTGGCTTGCGTTCATCCAGTCACGGTGACCGGGTTGCTCGACGCCGAGACGTTGCCAGAACGGTCGCGAGCGCGAACCACGAATGTGTACGTCCCGGGTGCCAGGCAGACGTAAATGCTGGTCTCATTGCCACTCGCCACGTAGACAAGTCCGCCGTCGGCATAGACGTCGTACTTGAGATATTTCGTCTGGTCGGCGTTGTCCGTCGAGCCGACCCAGGTGAGGCCGAAGACGCCGTTGCCCGCGAAGTCAGAACTCAGCCCGGTCGGGGCAGTGGGTGGCTCGGTGTCGGCCGGTGTGCTCACGGTGATCGGAGCGCTCGCGGGCGAGACGTTTCCGGCGTGATCCTGCACCTGCACGGCGATGCTGTACGTGTGTCCTGGAAGCAGGTTGCCGACCGTGCCGCTGTCGGGTTGATAGGAGTAGCTCCACCATTGCGAGTCGACCAGGATCCGGTATCCGTCGACGCCGACGTTGTCGCTCGAGGGGTTCCAGGCAAGCGCAACGTCGGTGAAGGTCACGCTCGTGGCTGGCAGCACGTCGGGCCGGTCCGCCGCGGCGCCGGCCCGAGACCAGAGCTGCGCAGCACGGTCGGAGGCTGTCCGACTTTCTGTGTGTCAGGGCAGTCGGTCTCCGAAGTGGATTTTGAATGAAAGCAGTGCTGCGCTCCAGTTGTAGGCGCTCCTCCAGCTCTTCTGTGCGTTGATGATTGAGAGGTAGATCAGTTTGCGGGCGGCCTCCTCGTTCGGGAAGTGTCCTCGGGTTTTGATCGTCTTGCGGATCTGGCGGTGCAGCGCCTCGATCGTGTTCGTGGTGTAGACGACGCGACGCACGTCGGTGGGGAAGGCGAGGAAGGGGATCACGTGCTCCCAGGCCTCGCGCCAGGTCTTGCCGATCATCGGGTAGCGCTCGCCCCAGACCTGCTCGAACGACGCGAGCGCTTCGGCGGCGACGTCGGCGTCGACCGCGGTGTAGATCGGCTTCAGCTCCTTGGCGACCGCGCGGCGGTGCTTGTCCGGAACGAAGCGCAGCGACTGGCGGATCAGGTGCACGATGCAGGTCTGCACCCAGGCCTGCGGGAAGACCGCCTCGATCGCCTCGGGGAAGCCCTTCAGCCCGTCGACGCAGCAGATCAGCACGTCGCGGACGCCGCGCTGCTTCAGCTCGTTCAAAACGGCGAGCCAGAACTTGGCGCCCTCCGAGCGTTGGAACCAGAGCCCGAGCACGTCCCGCTCGCCCTCCAGGTTGACGCCGATCGCGACGTAGCAGGCCAGGTTGCGCACGGCGCCGCCGTCTCTGACCTTCACGATCAAAGCGTCGAGGAAGAGGATCGGGTAGACGTCCTCGAGCGGCCGGGCCTGCCACTCCCGCACATCGTCGAGCACGGCGTCGGTGACGCGCGAGATCAGGTCGTGGCCGACCTCGACCCCGTACAGCTCACGCAGGTGCGCCTGGATGTCACGCACGCTCATGCCGCGCGCGTACATGGCGACGATCCGCTCGTCGAAGCCGTGGAAGCGCCGCTGATGCTTGGGCACGATCACGGGCTCGAACGAGCCGGCCCGATCGCGCGGCTGCTCGATCCGCACCGAGCCGTGCTCGGTATGCACCGTCTTCTCGCTGAAGCCATTGCGGGCGTTGCCGACACCGCCCGGCGGCGCCTGACCGCGCTCGTAGCCGAGATGCTCGGTCAGCTCGGCGTCCATCGCCCGCTCCACCAGCCGCTTGGTCAGCCGGCTGAGCAGGCCCTCCGGGCCAGTGAGCTCCTCCGGCGTGCGCGCGCCGGCGAGCAGCTCGTCGATCAGCTCGTCCGGAAGCTCGGGCGGCTCGAACGGATCGCTGTCAGGGCCGGCGTCGATCGCCGGCAGTCTCCTATCGGGGAACTCATCGGGCAAGCTGGCCTTCCTTTCCGGCCGGCCCGCCGCTCGGGAATTCCCGAGCGGCGGACACGACTCAAGTCAGGCCCTGCCTACACAGAGAATCGGACAGACACTGATCGTCGTCTCCGGCGGGCTCGTGTCGGGCACGAACGCGTCCGCGACGTAGACGTCGTCGACGTACGCAGCCGCCCCCCCACACCAGTCGTCGCAAGAGAAGGGAACCGTGCCGCTCAGCGCGAAGAGCGCCGACTGCGTTCCGGCCGGCGCGACCAGGACTCCCGTCAGCTCCTGCCAGCCGGAGTTCGTCGCAATCGCGCCGCCGATGGAGTCGCTCCCGAGCCCGCCAGTGCAGTCCGGCGCCTCATAGAAGGTGGCATCCAACTCCGCCGAGGCCTCGAAACTCCACCACCCCCCGTCCCCAGCAGCCCAGAAAGATGCCGAATGCACGCCCGGGTCGATCGCCGCACAGAAGGCGGCATCCGTCGAGGCCGAGAAGGAGAGGCCGCCATACCCGTAGCAGCCGATCGCTCCGCACGACGAAGAGAAGCCCATGCTGGCGGTCCCCGAGTGACCCGCCTTCACCTGCAACATCGAGCTGCCCTGCCAACCGCAGATCACGGGCGTACTCGCGCAGCCGCCCTCCTCAAACCCCGGATTGGAACCACATTCATCGCTGCCCGCGCCGACGGCACGAGCACGAACGCGGCTACCGCGACCGCGAGCGTCAACGCC
>DATNOU010000004.1:0-36734 GCA_035601195.1 Gaiellaceae bacterium
GCGCGTTCCAGCTCCGCCGCGGCTCTGCCGACCGTGTCCAGGTAGTCGGTCGACGCCACCCGGGGCGGTGCGAGAATCGTCTCCTGGAGCTGGGCCGCCGCCAGCTCGGCCTCCTCGATCCCTTCCGGAGCCTCCTCCAGCCGCAGCTCGAGCAGACGGGCGCGCAGGTCGCCGACGTCGCCCCCGCCCGCGCTCTCCTCTGCGAGCTCACACATGGCGGCGATCGAGACGGCGTCGCGAATCAGCCCTCGATCGACGACCGGCGTCCCCTCCCGATCCAGGGCCAGCCACGTCGACTCGCTGCCCAGCTGAAAGGCGCAGAGGTAGATCCGGACCCCGGCCGGCTCGGCCGGCACCACCCCCACGACCTCCTCTCCATCCCCGGCGTGCGCCCGCGCGGCCGCTACCGCCTCCGCGATCTCCTCCTCGAGCGCCATCGAAGGCAACAATAGTCTCGTGACCGACCTGTTCACGAGGCGAAACCGCGCTGCCCAGGCGCTCTTCGCCCCGCTGGCGACGACGTACGACCGCTACGCCCGCCTCCTCTCCTTCGGGCAGGATCCGCGCTGGCGTTCCTTCCTCGTTTCGCGGCTCGAGGCGGGGCCGGCCGACTCCGTGCTCGACGTGGCCTGCGGGACCGGCGCGGTCGCTGTCGAGCTCGCCCGCCGTTACGGCTGCCGCGTCACCGGCGTCGACCAGAGCCCGGAGATGCTCGGCAGCGCCCGCCGCCGCCTCGGCAATCGTGTCGAGCTGGTCGAGGCGCGCGCCGAGGCTCTGCCCTTCGAGGACGCGACCTACGACGGTCTCACCTTCACGTACCTGCTCCGCTACGTGGACGACCCAGCGGCGACGATGCGCGAGCTGACGCGGGTCGTTCGCCCTGGCGCGCGTGTCGCCATGCTCGAGTTCTTCGTCCCAGAAAACCCGGTTGCCCGCGGTTCCTGGGAGGTCTATGTCAGAGCCGGACTGCCGCTTCTCAGCGGGCTGATCTCCCCTGGGTGGAAAGAGGTCGGGACATTTCTCGGGCCGAGCATCCGAGATTTCTGGCGGCGCTGGCCTCTCGAACGCCTGCTCGAGGCCTGGCGTGACGCCGGGATCGAGGAAGTGCGTGCTCGCCCCCTCAGCCTCGGGGGTGGCATCGTCGTCTGGGGACGGCGTGCGAGCTGAGCTGACGCGCCCCGCCTTCTACGCTCTGCGCTCGGGCGGCTGGAGGGACTACGTGACGCTCCTCCACGCCCCCTACACCGCGTGGCACCTGAGCTACGTGGCGATCGGGGCCGCGCTCAGCCCCGAGTTCGCGCTCTCGCGTCTCTGGCCGGCCCTCGTGGCCTTTGGCCTTGCGGTCGGCATCGGCGCCCACGCCCTCGACGAGCTCAACGGCCGGCCGCTCAGGACGCAGATACCGGCGCGGGTCCTTGTGGCTCTGGCCATCGTCGCGATCGGCGGAGCCGTGGCCATCGGCATCGTCGGCGCAGTGACGGTCAATCCTTGGCTTGGCGCGTTCGTCGCAGCGGGCGCATTCATCGTCGCCGCCTACAACCTCGAGTGGTTCGGCGGTCGCTTCCACGGAGACCTGTGGTTCGCGATCGACTGGGGCGCCTTTCCGCTTCTAACGGCCTACTTCGCCACGGCCGAGAAGATCGACGCCACCGCGGTTGCAGGCGCCGTGTTCGCGGGCGCCGCGAGCCTGGCGCAACGGCGCCTGTCGACGCCGGTCCGCGACCTGCGCCGCCGCGTGACGAAGGTGAGCGGCACCGTCGAACGCCGTGACGGCAGCGTGCAGCCGCTCGAGGCCGCTGACCTCGTGACTCCGGCGGAGGCGGCCCTCGGCGCGCTTACCGTGGCCATCGTTGCCTTGGCCGTAGCCATCGTCATCATGCGATTGTGATCACCCTTCCGCTCCTCGCGGAGGAGCCGCCCGCGCTCGTCCGGCCGGTCATCACAGCGCCGCGCCCTCGCGAGACCTCCTTCGGCGTCGTGGCCGGCCGTGTGGGCTCCGGAACCGTCCGGCTCGTCATCCAAGTGAACGGCGTTACGAAGGCCGACGTCCCGCTGACGACCCGCTTTCGTACCTACGTCCCCGCCGCTCCTTTCCGCCTCCGAGTCGCGCTGCCGCCACGCGACTCGACCATCAGGGTGATTGCGTACGACACCGCGGGAAACAGCGCCGCGAGGTCGGTCGGCCCGGTGTTCGGCCTTCCGACGGCAGGCGCGCCGGTGCCGCTGCGAAGCGAGGAAGACCCGGTCCTCGCCCGCCGTATTCGAGCGCTCGTGCAGAACTACCCAGGCCCGGCATCCGTCTTCGTCCAGGACCTGCGGTCCGGTCGAGGCGCAGGCTGGAACGCACGCGCCCGCCACCAGGCCGCCTCCACGCTCAAACTTGGCATCGCGGTCGAGGTGCTCCGCGTCCTGCGCGGGAAGCCGAGGCCGGGGACCCGCCTTGCGAACCTCTTTCGCAACATGCTCGTCTACTCGAGCAACAAGGCCGCGAACGACCTCGAGGTCTGGCTCGGCGGCTCGACGTACGCGGGTGCAGCCCGCGTCACCGCCACCCTGCGGGCCCTCCACCTCAACGACTCCAACATGTATGGGGGCTACATCATTGGCACCGGGTCGACGCGGCCGATCCCGCTCCGGGTCGAGAACCAGCCTCCGTACTTCACGTTCGGGAAGTACACGACCGCCTGGGACCTCGCTCGCCTGCACCGCTTCTTCCACCGCGCCACCGTCGGCCGCGGTCCGCTGCTCGACCTGCCTGGGCACTTCACCGCCTCGGACGCGCGCTACCTCCTCTACACGCTCGCGCACGTGCGCGATCCCGGGAAGCTCGACCGCTACATCGGGACGCAGCCGGGAGTCTCCATCCTGCATAAGGCCGGCTGGATCATCCACGCGCGGCACGACAGTGGGCTCGTCTTCTGGCGAGGCGGAGCCCTAGTCGTCACGGTCATGACCTGGAACTGGAACCAGGCCGGCTCCTCATCCGACATTCTGGCCGGGCGTGTCGCCGAAGCCGCCCTGAGGCGGTTCTCCGACGTCTCGGCTCGCCCGGCTGATCCCCACCCTCGGCTCCTTCGGTCGTAGGATTAGCCGGTGGAACTCGCCTTCCAGCTCGCATTCGCCGCCGGCCTGATAGTCGTGGCGTTGTCCTTCGGGGCTCTCGCGCTCGGCCGTGCCCGCGAGCGCTACCTCGTCCTCCTGACGGTCGTGCTTGCCCTCGCCGCCCTCGCGGCCGCCGGTGCTCTGACGGTCAACGTGCTCCATCGCTTCACCGACAACGATCCGTTGCTTCTGGCGGCGGGCGGACTGGCTGCGGCCGCCATGGCCGAAGTCGGCCTGGTGGCCCTCGCAAGAGGGTTTCGACGCACGCACGACATCGAGCGGCTCAGCGAGGCAGCTCGCGAGGACCTTGCCTCCTTCATGGAGACGGAAGTCCGCGAGCGGGTGCTCGAGCTCGAGCGTCTGCTGGCGCGCGAGCGCGCCAACGCCAGTCATCAGCTGAGCGAACAGGAGCGGCGGCTGGCCGAGGAGCGCCGGAGCATCGTGGAGCGCCAGACAGAGCGCGCGCGCGTCGAGCTCACGCAGGCGGTCTCGGCGGTTCAGGAACGTCTCGAGCGCCGGCTCATGGCCTGGGCGGCCGACCTCGACCGGGGGCAGCGGGAGCTCGAGGCGCAACTGACCGGGCTCTCCGAGCGGCAACGCATGGCGATGGCGGCCTACGAAGCACGGCTCGCGGCGGACACGGAACACGTGGAGGCGGCAAGCGAGGAGCAGAAGGTCGCGCTTTTGAAGCTCCGAGACGCTCTTCAGCGTCTCGGCACCGAGTTCCTCGAGGAAGGGCGGTCGGAGATCGAAGTGCACGCCGCGGAACGTCGCCGCGCGCTCCACGAGGTCGGCGAGCGGATCCGAAACCGCGAGCGCGCTCTTCGCGAGCAGATCGAGCGCGAGGAGGGCGAGGCGCGGAGCCGACTCGCGTCCGGCCTGGCCGACGCCGAGAAGCGGCATCTGGCGGCGCTCGAACGCGCTTTCGACAGGGCCGCCACCCGCCTTTCGGAATACGCGGAGAAGCAGTTCGACGCCCAGATCCGCGATTCGCGTGAGAAGGCCGCCGAGCGCCTTTCCCGCGAGCTCGAGAAGGGGATCGAGCAATTCGCCCGCCAGGCGGAACAGGATGTCGCGAGTCGAATCTCGGACGTGGCCCGCCAGACTGCCGACCGCCTGCAACGGCGCATTGCCGACGCCGCTCGGACCGGAGAGGCACAGCACGAGCTGGCCACCGACCGCGTGAGGCAGCTCTCCCAGCGGTTGGAAGAAGCGATCGCCGCGGCGGAGGATCGGCTCGCGGTCATCGAAACGGATTTCGCCCGAACGGGCCGTCCCGAGAGCGACTAGCGCTTACTTTTGTAGCCCGAGACACGATAGTCGTCAAGTACGGCTTATAGGAACATCTGTTCGTGACATCGCAGGACGCGGCTTACGGGTTCACTCGACACGGGCAGCGTCACTAAAGCGTGAAAGTTGCCCCAGCAAGCTAGGCGAAGGCTGCTGCCAATACCTAGCCAAACATCCACCACTCATTCCCAGGATGGAGACTCTTGTTCCTTGACTTCCGCTTGGGCCAGTGATCTGACGCTGGGCGGAAAGAGGTGAGTTCTGCGGCTCTGCGGCAGCTGGACTCACACCGAATCGGCTGGAAGCCGGCCATGCCCCGCCCGACCCGATTCATGGTCAGTGTCGAGCGGAGCTTAGGACTGCCCTCGCCCTGCAACGAAAGGAGCACTACATGAGCAAGTCCCTCAGATGGATCGTACTGGCAACAGTTGCGCTTGTCGCCACGCTGGCCTTCGCGGCCGCGGCGTCGGCGGGCGCGCCGAAGTTCCACTCCGCCACCTCGAGCGTCAACAACGACGGCGCTCTCGTCGTCAGCTTCGACGAGCGGGGGCTCGGCAACGAGAACATCGACTACACGCTGACGGCCGACGCCACCGCCCTGTACGCGTGCATCAACGGAGGTGGCAAGCATCCGCAGGCCGCCAATAAGGAGGCGTTCGAGGGGCAGGTCAGCGGAGGCGGTTCGTTTGAGCCTAAGAACGGCCGCGTTGTGGCCAGCCTCACCGCTGGACCGCTGCAGGCGCCACAGTTCACCTGCCCGTCCGGGCAGAGGCGCGTGCTTGCCGCGGTGACCTATACCAACATCGTCCTCACGGACACGTCCAACGGGGTTAGCACCCCGGTGCCTGACGCCTCGAGGATCTTCTTCGACGTCTAAGCCCCGATAGCCCAGGCAGTTCGAACCCAGCTCCAGCCTTTCCGAGAGCCGGGGGTTGCGGCCCCCGGCTCACTCTTTCTCTCAGGGGAGGGTTTCACCAAACTAGGAAGCGCGAGCACGATGCCGCCGACCGCCCTCGACAACGGCCAGCGCTCGCCACGGAAGCTGCTCGCGGCGGTCGTGCGGAGATTGGTGCTCGCGCTCAAGCGGGCGTAGCCGACGCCCTTCCGCAAGCGTTCCCGCTTCGCTACGTCGCCCCTCCCCTGCTAACACCGACCTCGCGACCCTCGAGCCCGAGTTCGTCTGGGCGGCTGGGGGAATGCTGATCGCGCGCGGAGCGTTCTCCGAAGTAGGACGAGCATCACGAGAGGAGGTGAGATTTGGCGTGACGGAGGTTATCTTCCTCGCACTCCTCGTTTTGATCGGCCCGCTTTCGTATTTTTGGGGTGTAGATTCTCGACGTGTGGAGGATCGCGGCTGGGTCGGCGGCCCGCGACGGTAGGCCTTTTCGCCGCGTTTGGTAGCAAGCCGTTAGCATCGGCCGGCCGCCGTCGCTCGGCGTGCCTTTCATCGTCTTCGAGATCGACGCCATCAAGAGAGCGGTCAACGCCGAGGAAGCGTTGGCCCTCAAAAGCGCGCTCTCCGATCACGCCGAGAAGCTCGCGTCGATGGAGGGCGCAGGGCTTGGGCACCAGCCGCGCACGCGGCTCTCGACGCTCCGTAGCGCGATCTGGACCGCCGTTGACGGGCGACGCCGACTAGGCCGGCGCGCGACGATGGCCCCGTGCCGCGCGGACGAGGACACCCGCGACGTCGATCCGCCCGAGCCGCTCGGCGGATTTTATTTTCGTGGCGAAATTTTCTCGCGGCGGGGTGATGAGGGGTGAGGAGCCGAGGCTGAGCCCCCAACCCGCCCCATGGCCTACCAACGCCCGCGATTCCCGAAGTACGGGGGCGAAGAGAGGCGAACTCGTCCCGAATCACCACCCGCTAGGCTCTCCCGGCATGGAGTCTGGGCGTACGCTCCTCTTGATCGCCGACATCGGCGGTTACACCGAGTACATGCGCTCCCATCGGATGAGCCTCGCCCACACCGAGGTAACCACCGCCAGGTTGCTCGAAAAGGTGATCGACGCCGCCCGCGACTTCGACCTGATCGAGATCGAAGGCGACGCGGCCTTCCTCTCTCGGCCGGCTGACGAGCTGGACCGCGACGCCACGGTCGCTGCGACCGTCCAAGCCGCCGTCTCCATGCACCGCGCCTTCCACATCGAGCGGCAGCATGTCGTGACGAACCTGTGCCCTTGCGACTTTTGCGCTCAGGCGGACAACCTGAAGCTGAAGTTCGTCGCGCACATCGGCGAGGTCGCCACCCAGACCATCAACAAGCGGCGCAACCTCGTCGGGATCGACGTCGTCTTTGTCCATCGGCTGCTGAAGAACCCCGTTCAGGTCCCCGAGTACGTCCTTCTCTCGGAGGAGCTCTACCGGTCTGGTGACGCCGCGCTGCCCGATCCCGTGCGCGAGGTCTCGCAGGACCTCGAGGGAATCGGACCCGTCCGCGCGTACTACGTGGACGTCGAGGACCTCGCGGGCCCACTCCCGCCGCCGCCGGATCCCTCCTGGCTCGGACGCCTCGGCAGGACGGCAAGCCTCGCCGGCCGCGGCCTGCCGTACATGCTGGGCCTGCGGCGCCCGGTGTCGTAGCGTCACGGGCCACCCTAATGACCCCGCTGCCGCTATTTCGCCAAACCTTCCTACCCGAGCGCGAGCCGTTCCACTCGCCGCGTAGCTGTGTAGGCTACTGAGCCTGGCCGCTGGTTATTTCTTCTATATCCACCAGAGTCCCAGCGGCAAGAAAGATTGGCGCTGGCGTTTACTCGGTCCTCACAGCGCGATCGTCGCCGTCTCGGGCGTGGGGTATACCGAGAAAGCTCAATGCGTAGCTGCGGTGGAGCGCCTGACCTCCCAATCGCTGAACCCCAACATCCGGTACGTGGCAGACTAGGCCGCGTTTCGCTAGTCATTTCGCCTGACCCTCCTAGTAGTGCGACCGCGGAGCGTCAGTCACGCCGTGGCAGTGACGGCAAGCGCTCCTCGTGTTCTCGGTCGTGGCGAGCAGGTGATTGCCCTTGAGCTCGGGCGTCAGGTGCACGGTCTCGGCATAGACGGTGCACCCGTCCAGCTTGAAAGTACACAGCCCGCTGTCCATGAGCAGGCGGGCCTTGCGGACGGCGAGCCAATGGGGCGTCTTGAGTCCGTTGCGCTTCGACTTGGCCGCGCGTCGAGCGTTCTCGGCTTGTTCGTGAGCGGGGCATCGCCGCTTGTCTGCCGGAATGAGCGCGCCACAGTAGGGACCGCCTACGGGGCCAGCGCAGACTCGCATAATCACAGCGGATTCACTTCTTCTTGATCTTCGGCACAGGCACGTAGACGATCGGGCTCTTGGTTGGGTTTTTCGGCGAACCGCCGGGACCTTTAGGCACTTGAATTGCTCCTTTGGGGAGTGGTTTTGACATCGGGGAGAGAAACCGAGACTGCCGGTATCCGCTGAGTCGGCGCGGCAGCAGGGAACACCCCCTCCTCGGACCAGACCGGCGCAAATCGGCCGGAGTTGGTCGACCCACCTCTAAGATGGAAGGGGGCCGGAAGACCTCTGTCCCGGGGTGAAGGCTCCGCCATGGCTTGCCGCAGGCCAGGCGAGCCCCTTCCGGCCCCTTCTCTAATACAAGACGCGTGCGTGGCTGGTTTTCTTGCGGCCGTAAGGTCGCCGAAGACGAAGCGGGGACTGGGTGGTCCAGACTGGATCGCTGGGGCCGGGCCGGCCCATTGCCGCAGTTGGGTCGCCGCGAGGCCCCTCTTTTAGACCTTCGACATCGGTCCCGGCCCCCTTGTGTCATTCCGCCACTTGATCCTTGGTAAACGTCCGCTCCTCGGAAGCCGGCGGATGATCGCGTCGGCCGCGTCAGCATTCATGCCGTTTCGAGCCCGCACTCCCATTGCAGCTCGCGTGCTCGGCATGCACGTTCGAACGTACGAGCGGTCCGCCGCGGGCACGAGCGACGACGTGGCCCATGACCAGCGGATCACCGGGCCGTGCTGGTTCACCGCATCGCCAACAACGATCCTCCTCGCTCAACACCTGAGCTCGCAGCCTGCGGTGTGCTCGGCCTCTTGGCTCGAGCGGTGCTGAGCGCAACGGCCTTGGCCTCTCGGTACGAGCACCGAGCAGCCAGCCGCGGCGCAGGGTCGCAGCACAGGCCATTCACGCAGGCTTCTTGGTGATCTTCGCCGGCAACTTGACGACTTTGGAACCCTTGCCAGTAGGTGGTGGCATCTTCGGCAACTTGAGCCTCTCTGAGTAGTGAGATCGTCGAGGGGCGAGGCTGCCTACCTCATCCCACAAGGCACGGCCCGGAGAAAAGGCGCGCCCCGAAGGCGCCTGCCCCTCGATCTGCTAGACGCCCGCAGCGGCGTCGGCAGCCGCCTGTAACGCCTCGGCCTGTCGCTTGAACTCCTCAGCCTCCTCGGCCTTGTACCTCTCGTGCTCGGCAGTGAACAGCTCGATGTTGCGGTCGATGATCGCGAGCACTTCGGGACCCTGTCCAGCATCCTCACGCTGCTTACGTTCGCGGAGTAGTGCGGCTAACGTTGAGCGCACCTGAAGTGCGTTGTCGTAACCGGCGATGGGGCTCATCCTTGCTTCCTCCTTTTAGGCCTCAGATGCTTGGGGGTTCGTTTGACAGCCCATTCAAACTGACTGCGCGTGTCATTGGACCCGGGGGCCTTGATCTCCCGGCCGCTCGGCAGAACGATGGTGCTGCCGGGTCCACCTTTCCCGGTGATCTTCCAGACGCGAAGAATGTTTCTGATCGACGCGGCGTCTTTCTCCATTTCCGATGCCGTCAAGCCTCTAGTGAGAGGGTTGCTCGAACGGTCTACTGGTTTCCCTCCGAGTCGAGAGAGCGCCGCGTCAGCGCGTGCTCTAACGGTTTTCGCTCTCGCTCGCTGGCTAGCGCGATATACGTCCATGTTCACGATTTGGTCGTCCTTTCTGCGTCGAGGTGGCGCCTGACGAGGAGACGGAGCTCGCCTGCAACGCTGCGCTCGTTTTGCTGAGCTACGCGAAGAAGGTCGGCCTTCCAAGTTGGCGGAATGCGGGTGGCGATAAACGCTTCTCCGCGCGATGGGTGTGTAACTGGTGCTTCCACGGTGATCCTTTCCGTTACGTTGAACAGGAAAAAAGGGGGTCGGCTATTTCTTCTTTGCGCGCTTCGGCTGCTTCGCCTTCCGCTCAGCCCTGCGTTCCGCAGCTCGTTCGGCTGCCCGAGCTACAGCCGCTCGCTCGCAAACGGGGCAATGCTGCGCTGAGTGGCAACTTTCGCAGACGCGATGTGCCCCGTCCCGCGCAGGCTGGGCTACGCACTTGAAACAGGCGGTCACGGGGCCTCCCGAAGTCGAGTAGGAAGGAACCGACGGTCAGGGCGCGTATTCCCGACCGCCGGTTACCTTCCAGCCTCCGATGCAGCGCTCGCTAAAGCGCTTCGAGCAGGAGCGCAACGGGCTCATCCCGGCGATGCCCGTCACCGAGATCCTTGGAAAGGTGTCTTTATATAAAGAGGGCATTTCTGGGACATTTAGGTCGGGGTGTTCTGTCCCCGCTGAAATAGGCGATCAACCGTTTTACGCTGGACTCCGATCGCCTCGGCTAGAGCTGCGCGCCGTCGGCCCTCGCTCACGAGCGTGACAACCGCCCTCCCCGCCTGGTCGAGCACGGGCCGGTTCGTCCCGTGGCTTCCCGCCACGCGAGAGCACCGCTTGCACCTTCTCGAGCGAATACCCGTTGAGTTGGCCGGCGAATTCCTGCCGCAGTGTGAGACGACCAAACTCGCTGAGCTCCTCGAACTTCGGACGGCCAACCGGCTTTCCGGTCTTCTCGTGACCGCGCGCCCAGCCGCCTGGTTGCCCGGACGGCTGCTTGTGCCACCCAGGTGCGACGCGCCTATAGCGGTAGCTGCCTCCAAGCGTGGCCGCGTTCTGAGGGCTGCGCGAGGGGTATTGGTCCTCACCCGGCACCGCCACGACGCTGAGGCGAACGATCTGGCCGTCGTCGGTGAAGCCGTCCCTCGTGGCGATTACGTTGCGGTGGCCTACAAAGGCGCCGCCGTCCCGCCGGGTGGTTGTCTCTGCGCGCGCTTTGCGGTGGTCCTCGCAGTCGTGGAACTTCGCCGCGGCAGCGTTGACTAGGGCGCCGCAGTCAGGGCAATTTAGGTAGGCGGCCTTTCCGGCGCGCCGCCAGGGCTTCTCGGGCATCGGGCATTTGCTCCTTCACGGGACAAACTCATCGGAGGCGGCGATCCAGACCACACCGGGACCCCACGGGGACAGCATTTAGCGGCAAGGACGGCAGCTGCGACAATGAAGCCATGCGGGTTTTAGCTTCATTGCAAGGGGCTAACGTTTCGGAGCAGGGTTCGTCTGAATTAGGCCGAACCTACGCGGGATGGAAGAGTTGACGATCCTCGAGCGGGAACAGGACGAGCGCGGGAAAGTCGAAAGTTGGCGCCTTCACGTCCTCATGGAGGCCGGCTACCCGCTTCCGCTCGCGGAGCGGATCGCTCAAAGCGAAGCCGATCTTCACGAAGCCGTGGAGCTGGTCGGTCATCGCGGCTGCTCGGCCGACGTCGCGGCGCAGATCCTCCTCTAGCGTTTCGGCACGGCTCCGCGACTCCCCCTGTACGTGCGCTGAGCTAGATTCGACCGTATGAAGGTCGAGCACCAGCTCCACGGGGATCGCAAGGTCTACACCGTCTCCGCGTTCAATCGCGGCGTTGCTTCGTGGCTCACGCGACTGCCGACCATCTGGGTCGAAGGCGAGGTCACGGAGTTCCGGCGCCAGGACCGCTGGCAGAGCGTCTTCTTCACTCTGAAGGATCCGCGGGACGGCTCCTGCCTTCCCGTCAGCATGCCGCGGAGCGGCTTCGACGCGCTCCGCCTCGAGCTCGTCGACGGCACGACGGTTCACGTTTTCGGCCGGCCTGAGCTCTTCGCCGCCCGCGGCGAGTTTCGCCTCCGCGCCCTGACGATCGAGCCCTTGGGCCTCGGAGCTCTGCTGGCGGGAATCGAGCAGCTCAAGCGCCGACTCGCCGGCGAAGGCCTGTTCGCGTCGGCGCGCAAGCGACCGTTGCCGCTCTTCCCCCGCCGGATCGCCCTGGTGACCGGCAACGAGGCTGCGGCGAAGCGCGACTTCGTCACCGCCGTCACGGCTCGCTTCCCCGCCGCGCAGATCGTCATCGCGCAGACATATGTGCAGGGACCACGCGCCGCCCCGGCTCTCACGACTGCGCTCGCGGACATCGTCAGGGAACCCGGCGTCGACGTCGTCGTCCTGACCCGCGGCGGAGGCAGCTTCGAGGATTTGCTGCCGTTCAGCGACGAGCGACTCGTCCGCGCCGTGACGGGCTGTCCCGTGCCAGTGGTGTCGGCCGTCGGCCACGAGCAGGACACGCCTCTTTGCGATCTCGCTGCCGATGCCCGCGCGTCCACGCCAACGGCAGCCGCTCGCCTGGTCGTCCCGGACGAGGGCGAGCTCCGTGAGCGCCTTCGCGCGCTCCGGGCGCGACTCGACCGCGCTCCTCTGCTTCTTGTCGAGCGCAAGCGGGCGGCGCTCGACTCGCTGGCCGGACGCTTGCGGACGTTGTCTCATCAGTCAACATTGGCTCGAGGGTACGCGATCGTCCGGACGGACACCGGGATCGTTCGCACCGCCGCGGCGGTCGCTCCCGGCGACCGAATCGATGTCGAGCTCGCCGAAGGCGCGCTTGCCGCGCGCGTCGAGGAGACACGCGGGTGAACGACGCCGTCCCTTTCGAGCAGGCCCAGCGCGAGCTCGAGCGGATCGTGTCCGAGCTGGAAGGCGGTCGCGCGAGCCTCGAGGACGCGGTCGCCCTCTGGGAGCGCGGCGACGAGCTCTACCGCTACTGCCTCGGCAAGCTCGAGTCGGCCGAGGGGAAGATCGAGGAGCTCGGGGCCCGGATCGAGGAGGCACGTCCCTGATCGGTTGGCTCTATGACCTGATGGCGCGCCGTTCCGAGGAGCGCGAGTTGGGAGCTCGGCGGCATGAGCTGCTCGGCGGCCTCGCAGGAGAGGTGCTCGAAATTGGGGCGGGCACTGGAGCCAGCCTCCCCCACTACGAGCATGCCGCGCGCGTCGTCGCGCTCGAGCCGGACGCGAGCATGGCGAAGCGTCTCCCGGCCAAGGCCGCTGCAGCGAGGGTGCCCGTCGAGGTCGTAGAGGCCTCCGCAGAAGCGATGCCCTTTCCCGACGAGAGCTTCGACGTCGTGGTATCCGCTTTCATGCTCTGCTCGGTGGTGGACCCGCCTGCCGTGCTCGCCGAGGCTCGGCGCGTCCTCAAGCCAGGGGGCAGGCTCGTCCTTCTCGAGCATGTGCTCGCCGAGGGCGGGATAGCCCGCTGGCAGGAGCGGCTGACTCCGCTGCACCGGAAGCTCGCCGGAAACTGCCACCTGAACCGCGACACGCGGGCGGCGGTCGCTGCTGCCGGCTTCGACACCGGGGGCGTCGAGCGCACACGGCTTCCAGGGCTGACGCCCCTCACGTGCGACGGGATTCAGGGAGTGGCGATCAAGACTTCTTCGTAGAACTCGCCGCGGCGGCGCCCGGTGCGGCGGTTCACGTGGCGGATGATGCGGTCCTCGAGCTTGAGCCCCGCGGCCGAGAGAATGCCGTCGTAGAGCCGGCGCCGGTCGTTGACGACGATTACGACCTTGCCGCTCCTCCGCAGCGATCGCCGCGCGCGAGAGAGCACCGCAGCGACGTCTTCGCAGTAACCCTTGACGCCGCGTCCGATCTCGTCCGCGTCCCGCCGTTCGAGTCCCAGCAGCTCGTAGGCGTACGCGTGCTGCTCGTGGTAGTCGATGAGGCCCGGATACGGAGGCGAGGTCAGCACGAGGTCGACGGGTCCCGGCGGATCGAGCTCCCGAGCGTCGCCGTGCAGGACGGTCACCGGCTCCGACGAGCGCACGTCGGCGAACTCCTGCACGCGTTGGACGGCGTCGCGGACGTAGCGCTTGAGGAACTTCTCCGCCTCGCCGACCGGTCGGCAGACGCGACGGTGCTTGTGGCAGAAGTACTCCTGCTGGACGGGCTCGGCCGGGAAATCGAGGTCGTCATGACGCGCGAGCCGTGCGGAGCGCGCCGAGCGGGAGAGGACCACCCGCCAGAGCTCGGGGTACTCCGTTCCCGCGATTCGCTCGCGAAAAGCGGCGAGCTCGGTGACCGAGCGGGGCGCGAACCAGCGCTTCAGGTAGGGGGAGGTGGACGCCGCCTTGGCGGGCGTCTCCGGAGCGGAGAGGCGGACGACGTCGGCCAGAAGCGCGCCGGGCTCGTACGTGGCCGTTTTGACCCGCATCAGCAGGCAGTTGAAGGCGGACACGTCGCAGCCGGCCGCGCGGGCACCGAAGGCGTTCGACTCGACGAGCGTCGTGCCCGACCCTGCGAATGGATCCCAAACGAGGTTCCCCGGCCGGGCATGCCGGCGGAGGAAGACTTCGGCGAGCTGGGGCACGAACTTTCCCAGGTACGGATGGAGGCGGTGCACGTGCTTCGTCCGCTCACGCTCGGGCAGCTCCTTCTCCGACCACGAGAGCTCGAGGTCGATTTCCTGGTAGAGGGCGGCCTGTGTTTGCATCGGCCCAGTGTTCGCCGCTTTCCCGCCCGGACCTTCTCTCGTATGATCTCGCCCGCATGGCCGCGTCCCCCCAGGAAGCTCTTCGCAACGTTCCGATCTTCTCGGGCCTGTCCGACGATGATCTCGAGTTGCTCGCCCGGCAGATGAAGGAGCGCCGGTTCTCGGAAGGCTCCGCGGTGACCAAGGAGGGGGCCGGCGCCGCGGGTTTCTTCGTCATCGTCGAGGGCAACGCGACGGTCAGCGTGGGTGGAGAGGTCAGGGCCACGCTCGGGCCCGGCGACTACTTCGGCGAGATCGCGCTGATCGACGAAGGAACGCGCTCGGCGAGCATCACCGCTGCGACCGACATCCTCAGCTACGGGCTCACCGCCTGGGAGTTCAAGCCCTTCGTGGAGGAGCACCCGCAGGTGGCGTGGGCGATGCTCCAGACGCTCGCCCGGCGGCTCCGCGAGGCGCAGGCACATGAGCACACCCACTAGAAGCGCCCTTTTCGCGTCGTAAACTCGCCACATGGCGGGCGAAGCGCGCAAGACCGTCACTCGCCGGTCACACCGAAGAGACGAAAAGCGCGCTGGAGGAGGAGATCCGCCTGTACGAAACCAGGGGCATCCTGCCCGCGGTTGAGCGAACGCGCGCGCTTCCTTTCCCAGCTCACCGGGTAAGTTGCCCTCAAAAGGAGGTACGAATGGGCTGGCTCGACAACCTGTGGCGGCGACGCCAAGGTCGGGTGACCGAAACGCCCGAAGACACCGCGAAGGCCAGAGCGAGTGAGGGCGAGAAGCGGTCGGAGCAGGAAGAAGCCGACCTCCTCGAGGAAGACGCGCACCGCTTCCGCGACGAAGAGATCTTCCGAGAGCCCCGGATTCCGCCCGGCACCGGCTAGAAGCGCCTGCGCGGCGGGGCTTCTACGCGATCCGTTCGACGCGCGCGTCCCCGTCGACCTCGACGTCCGTCACCTCGGGCATCCGCCGCAACATCGCGAACGAGAAGCCCTCTCGGGCGAGAAAGAGACCGCCCAGCCCGACCCCGACGGACGCCTCGATCGCCTGGAGCCCGATCCCGTAGGCGAAGCCGTGCGGGTAGCCCACGCCGTACGAGAGGAGCGCGAAGGCGATCGCGGCCTGGAGCAGCCCAACGTTTCCAGGCCAGAACGGGAAGACGGTGACGACGTTCATCAGCACGAGCACGAGCGCGGCGGCCGGAAAGCCGAGGTCGATCTGGAAGGCCCTGAAGGCCGCCCACACAGCGAAGAGCTGCGCCGTCCAGCCCATGAGCTGGAAGAGGAGGGCGGCGATCGCAGGCCCGGGCCGGCGCAAGACGGTTAGCCCGTGGCGCGCCATCCGCAGCACGCGCCGTACTGGCCCAAGCTCCTCCTGGAGCGGGCGAGGGTTCCGGCGCGCGAGCACGATCCCTGCCAGGAGTAGCCCCATGCCCACCCCGATGGCGATTGCCAGAGCAGGTTTTGCCCACTCTGGGATCCGGGCGGTGTAGAGGACGTAGACGACGAGACCGAGGGATGCGACGACGTCGAACAGCCGGTGGGCGAAGACGGTCCCGACGATGGTGGCCCAGGTGCCCGGGCGCCGGCGCAGGTGCCGCGTGATGACGGCGACGCGCGCGAGCTCCCCCGCGCGCCCCGGCACCGCAACGTTTCCGAGCAGGCCGACGCAGAAGGCAGAAAAGACAACCCACCAGCGTGGCCACGGCGGCGGGACAGCGTGCGTGATGACCACGCGCCAGGCAGACGACCGCACGGCGACGGAGAAGAGGTTGATCGCGACTGCGAGCCCGACCCAGAACCAGGAGACCGCGCGGAAGGCGTCTCCGAGAAGCGAGAAGTTCGGATGGTTCCAGACGAGGAGGCCTACGAGGATCGCCAGGAGCGAGGCGACGAGCGCCACGCGACCGGCGCTGCTTGCGGGGATCGGGAGGCGCATCAGGCTGCGGCCTGCTCCCTGACCCCCTCGTCCTGGAGCTCCTCGTAGATCGTGACCAGCCGTCTCGCGATCGGCTCCCACGAGTAGCGCTCCGCGACCTTCCGCGCGCCTTCGCCGAGCGTCCGTCGTCGCGCTTCGTCCTCGAGCAGCTCGATGAGCGCGTGCGCGAGTGGGTCGGGTTCGCCCGGCGGGACCAGCACCGCGCTCTCTGGGGTCGCGACCGCCGCGTAGCCCTCGATGTCCGACGCGACGGCCGGTGTCGCGGACGCGAACGCTCGCGTCAGCACCATCCCGAAGCTCTCGCCTCCGAGCGCGGGCGCCGCAAGCAGGCTCGCGCGCTCGAGCTCGAGCGTGAGCTCGTCCTCGTACAGCCCTCCCAGAAGGTCCACGCTGTCAAGCGATAGTCCTTCGCGGCGCGCCAGCCAGCGGACGGAAAGCGGATCGGCGCCGATGACTCGCAGGCGAGCTCCCGTACGAACGGCGACCTGAGGCCACGCCCGCAGGACGATCTGGAGGCCTTTTCTCTGCTCGTTGCGGCCGATGAAGACCACATTGCCGTCCCGGTTCCCCGCGTCGAATCGGGGCGGCAGGACAATCCCGTTCGGGATGATCTCGATCGGACCGCCGACATAGGGCTCTGCCGAGCGGCGCGCAGCTTCCGAGACGGCGATCCTGTAGTCGATGCGCTCCGCGGCGATTCCCCAGAACGCCTTCCCAAGGGGATACCAAGCGAGCTTCCCGGCGGAATGGCAGGTGGCGACAGCCGGGCTCTCCGCGACCACCAGAGTAAAAACCGAGAGGATCGGCGCGAGCGGTTCGTGCACATGGACGACGTCGAAGCGCTCCTCCGCGAGCACGCGCTTGAGGCGGAGCATTGCCGCTGGCGAGAGGACGATGTTGGGGAGCGAGGCGTTGGCGGGCACGATCACCGAGCGTCCAACTGGGACAACGTAGCCGGGCGGCGGCGTATGCCGGCCTTCCTTGGGGTGGAGGAGCTTCGTCAGCCGGCCCGGCGGGTCGTTGCCGACGATCAGCTTCACGTCGACGCCGAGCGCTTGCAGGGCCTGCGCCTGGTTGTCCGCATGCTCGAGGACGCCGCCCCAGAACGACCACGAGTAGGGCACGACGATCCCCACCTTCACGCCGCGGAGCCTAACCGGCTCCGCCGTCTCTGGGGCCTCGCCGTTCACGGCGGCGGATTAGACTCGCCCGCGATGATCCGGCGCGCTAAGAGAATCGAGCCCCTTCGCGGCTTCGGCATCGACCGCGTCGCAGCAGCCGCGGACGCCGGCGGCCGTTCGGTGCTGAGGATGGAGAACCTCGACACCGATCTTCCACTCCCGCCGGAGGCCGTGCCGGAGACCGTCGCCGGCCTCGCTACTCCTGAGGCCAACAGCTGGCTGCCGTTCACCGGCGACCTCGACCTCCGCGCTGCGATCTCCGAGTTCACCGAGGCGCGGACGGGCCACCGCTACGATCCGGTGCGGGAGATCGTCGTCACCGTCGGCGGCATGGAGGGCCTCCTCAACGTCCTCCTCGCGCTCGTCGACCCGGGCGACGAGGTCGTCGTCACCGACCCGACCTACGCGGGGATCGTCAACCGCATCCGCCTTGCGGGGGGAACTCCGACCTTCATCCCCTTCCTCGCCGAAGACGACGGGTGGCGCTTCGACCGCGAAGCGCTCGACCGGGTCGTCGGGCCGAAGACGACAGGCTTTCTGCTCATGAGCCCGTCGATGCCGTCCGGCGGCTACCTCGACGAGGACGACTGGCGCGCCGTCTGCGACCTCTGCCGCGAGCGCGACCTCTTCCTCGTCTACGACGCGGCGATGGAACGCCTCCTCTTCGACGGACGCCCGCTCGTCCACCCGCTCACGCTGGACGGCATGCACGAGCGCACCGTCGTAGTCGGCTCGCTCTCGAAGGAGCACCGGATGATCGGCTGGCGCGTCGGCTGGGTCGCAGGCCCCGAGTCGACGGTCACGGACGTCGGCTGGGCACACGTCTACAACACGACCTGCCCGGTCTCGATCGCCCGGCGCGCGGCGGCCGCAGTCTTGCGCGGCGACCAGGGTCACGTTGCTGATTGCGTCGTCGAGCTCGAGCGCCGCCGCGACACGATGCTCGAGGGGCTTCCCGGCTGGCCCTTCGTCAAGCCCACCGGCGGCTGGTCGCTCCTCCTGGACGTCGCGTCTCTCGGCTTCGAGCCCGAGGAGGCCTCGCAGCTTCTCCTCGAGGAGTCGCAGATCGCCGCCACGGGCATGCGCGGTTGGGGCGACGAAGTGGCCGAGCGGTACGTACGGTTCGTCTTCAGCGCCGAGCCGGTCCAGCGGCTCGAGGAGATCCCGGAACGGCTTGCGGGCGCCAAGCTCGCCGCCGCGGTCTCAGCTCTGACGTAGCTCCCGTTCGATCGCGAGC
Organism: Gaiellaceae bacterium; assembly: GCA_035601195.1. Taxonomy (GTDB): domain Bacteria; phylum Actinomycetota; class Thermoleophilia; order Gaiellales; family Gaiellaceae; genus JAIBJP01. The sequence goes on from DATNOU010000004.1 coordinate 18,332, forward strand.
TCGAGCTCGTCCGGTTTAAAGCCGAACGGGCCCTCGCCGCCCTGGAAGGCGATCCGCCCGTCCCGGCCGACGAGGTAGAGACGGTCGGGCCAGCCGCCGTAGGCGGAGGCGACCGCGTTGTCGACCCGATCGACAACCATCGGCATCTGCAGCCGCAGGTTGGTCGCACACGTTGACGCAATGCTCCGGCGCTCCTCGTCGCTCCTCGGCTCGTGGACGGCGAGCTCCGAGCGGCGGTTCTCCGGGAGGATCCACCCCTCCTCCGGGTGCGCCTCGCGGATGTAGACGGCGAGGAAGTGCACGCGGTCGCCGAACCGTTTCGCCAGCCTGTCCAGCGCCCCGACCTGGGCGCGAAAGGGGGGTCAGGTGTAGGAGCCGAAGACGAGTGCAACCGGACGCCGCTCGAGCAGCGAGGCTAGGCGCACAGTCTCGTCACCATCGAGAGTTGGGAGCTCGAAATCGGGCGCCGGATCGCCCTCGGCCACGTTCGGCGTCCTGAGGTCGCGATAGTCCGCGCTGGCCATCACGTCCTTCACCGTCAGCGGCGAGTCCTCCGGCGCCCGACCGTGACGCATCCGCGAGACGACCATCCCGGGAATCGACCAGCGCCGGTCCACAGGGCTTCCCCGGGACACGGCGCGCATGTACCCGAGTACATCGCGCGGGCTTGGCACGGCGGAACTTTAGACTCGCTGCGTGAGCGATACCAGAGCCGTCGTCGAGGAGCTCGCGCGCGGCGGGCTCGCGGAGCTGCACACTCACTTGGGCGCGTCCGTCGATCCGGCGGTCATGTGGACGCTCGCGCATGAGCAAGGGATCGCGCTTCCGGTCAAGGACTACTGGGAGTTCGTCGAACTGGTCACCATCGACCCGCGCGGAGTCGAAGGCCTCCCCGAGCTGGACGAGATCTACAAGTGGACGGAGCTGATCCAGTCGAGCCCGCTAGCCGTCGAGCGCTCGGTGCACGGGGCCATCGGCGGCGCTTACCGGACGCAGAACATCACGACGCTCGAGCTCCGCTTCAACCCGATGAAGCGAAATCGCGGCGGCGAGCGTGACCTCGACCACATCATCATGGCCGCCGTCCGTGGGCTCGACCGCGCGGGCCTCGAGTACCCGCGTGTCCGGGCAGGCCTCATCCTCATGATGGACCGCACCTTCACGCGCGAGCAGAACGAGGTGATCATCGAGAAGGCGATCCGCTACCGGAGCGCGGAGTCGTCGGCGTCGACATCGCCGGCCCGCGCCCCAACAACGGCCGCTACCCGTACCGCGACCTGGCCCCGCTCGTCGAAGAGGCCCGGGCTGCAGGGCTCGGCATCACCATCCATGTCGGCGAGGAAGGCGGCGCGGACGGCATTGCGGAGATCGGGGAGGTCGTGGAGCACCTTCGCCCCGACCGCATCGGCCACGGGATCCTCGCTGCCCGAGACGAGGAGACCATGCGGCTCGTACGGGACTCGGGCGTCGTTCTCGAGATCTGCCCTACCTCGAACCTCCTGACGCGGGCCCTCGCGGACGAGGCGGCGCTGCGCGAGAGCGTGTCCGCCTTCGTCGACCGCGACATCCCCTTCACGATCGCCACCGACGGGCCCGAGATGATGCGAACGCACCTTCGCGACGAGCTTCAGCTCCTGCTCGACGTCGGCGCTCTCCAACCGGAAGCCCTCCACGAAGTGAACGCGCGCGGCCACCAGGCCGCCTTCGTACGCCGAATGGTGTAGCGCGGAAGATCCCTCGCGCGGCCAATAGCGCCCCGCGCGGTCCGCTGCGAGCATGGCCGCGCATGATCACTCTCAGCGAAGGCCTACGGTTCACGGGACGCCAGCGGCAGGTGGTGCAACTCATCGCCGAGGGATGCTCGAACGCTGAGATCGCCGAGCGGCTCGGAGTCTCGCCCCGGACGGCGAAGGCTCACTCCGACATCCTGCGCTCCAAGCTCCGCGTGAGCAAGCGGCGCCAGATCCCGCTGGCGTTCAAGGACGCAACCGGCGAGAACCCCCTGGAAAGCCTCGAGCCGGCAGCCGACGCGCGCGACGATTCCCGCCCGTTGGACTGATTCGCTCGGGGGATGACGGCCCGGCGCCCGCGGCTTGCTGCGGGCGTCGGTTTGCGATCAGTCGAGCGGAGCGTTGAAGAGGGCAAGCCAGCGAGTCAGGTCCGGCTCGATCGGGAGCTCTCCCTCGAGCTGGTTCTTCAGGCGGAGCTCCTCCGCGTTGTCCCGCTCCTGGTCCTCCCCGCTCGGGATGAACGGCCAGAACGTGCCGCGCTTGTAGCCGTAGATCAGGTAGACGCGGCGCTCCCGGTCCTGGAAGGCAAAAAGGGCAGCGAGGAGCTGCCCGCCGAAGCCGCGATCGGCGAGCTCGGAGCTGACCAGGTGGGTCGTGGTCACAAGGTCTTCGAAATCCTTGTCGCGGATGACGATCCACTCGAAGCCCAAGGTGTCCGAGCGACGCCGCACCTCGGAGCCCGAGTCGCGGGCAGCGACACCGAGCAGCTCGTCGATCTCGTTCTCCGCCCGCGTGAACTCGCCGGCGGAGAGCGGCTTGAAGACGACCGCCGCAACGCCGGCCGGTTTGAGGTTGCACTCCGTCTCGAGCGTGATCGCCGCGGTCGAAAGAGCGAAGAGCTTGTCGAGGTTCGCGCCCTTGAGCTTCTTGCGCCCGAAGAGGACGTTCCCCAACCCCACTTACTGAACCGGGCGGCCCATCTCCTGGGCGATAGCGGCGAGGCGCGCCAGGCGCTTCTCGAGCGGCGGGTGGGTGGCGAAGAGCTCGCCCAACGACGACTTGACCGACGTCGGGATGATGAAGAACGCGTTCATCGCTTCGACCTCGCGGAGGTCGCGCTGCGGAATGCGGATGATGTCGCTCGCGATCTTCTGGAGCGCGCTCATCAGCTGCTCGGGCGCGCCAGTGAGGAGGGCCGAACCGCGGTCGGCGGCGTACTCGCGGTAGCGCGAGATCATCCGGATCAGGACGAAGCTGATCACGTACGTCAACAGGGAGACGACGAAGATGATCAGCCAGACCGGCGTGCCGCCGTCGCGGCTCCGGTTTCCGCCGCTGAACATGCCGCCGTAGAGGCCGAACCGGGTCAGCAGAGCCGCGAGCATCGCGAAGAAGCTCGCGAGGGTCATGACGAGCACGTCGCGGTTCCCGATGTGGGCGAGCTCGTGCGCGAGCACCCCCTCGATCTCCTGCGGCTCGAGCCGGCGCCAAAGCCCCTCGGTCACCGCCACCGCGGCGTGCTTGGGACTCCGGCCGGTCGCGAAGGCATTCGGCACGTCGGTCGGGATGATGGCCACGCGCGGCTTGGGCAGGTCGGCCATCGCGCAGAGCCGCTCGACCATCGCGTGCAGCTCGGGCGCCTGCTCGGGCGTGACGACCTTCGCGCCCGAGGCTCTGAGCGCCAGCTTGTCAGAGGTGTAGTACTGAAACACGGCCAGCCCGACGACAATCAGGAGCATGGGCGCGAGCCCGACGTTCAGGACCTGGAAGAGGACTACGGCGAACACGACGTAGAGCGCGCCGAGCAAGAACGACGTCGTGATCATGCGCGCCGACAGGCCGAAGTCGCGTCCGAAAGCCTTGCGTTTCATAGGAAGTTCAACTCTCCTCGGGGCCGATGGGGTAGCTCAGATTGTACCTTGCGCCGGTGATTCGAACGCTCACCCTGGCGGCGCTCGTGCTGCTTGTCGCAGCCGGTCCTGCCGCCGCGGCGGCGCAGGAATTTCGCATCGTGCTCGTACCGGGACTCGAGCTCGACGATCTCCAGGGGCTCGCGGATCGCGGCGCCGTCGGCCTGCTCGTGCCAGCCAATGGGCCTACGACAAGTGGCGAGCAGGCGCGCGCGGCGCTCATCCGAGGCGAGTTGCGCAACGCGCTGCTGGACGGCGGCGTGCCGAGCGCTCCTCCGCGCGTGTCGTTCGAGACCGCGGCTGAGCCGCCACGACGGGGCCCGGCGATAGTCCTCGGCCTTCCTTCTGGAAGCGAGCATCCGAATGACCGCCGGTACCCGATCGCCGTGCTCGGCCGGGGCTTCCACGGGCTCTTGACGTCGTCCTCGAGCCGACTGCCCGGCGTCGTCTCGATCGTCGACGTCGCCCCCACGGCCCTCGGCGAGAAAGGCGGGCTGGGCTGGACGCCGCAGCGCGATCCCGCCGAGCGGCTGCTCGCACTCGACCGGCTCATCGACGCGAAGAAGGAGGCGCGGCTCGCGTCGAGCCTGCTCGTCGCCGCGCTGGCCGCCGCCCTCGCGCTCCTCTTCCCGCGCGCGGCCCTCCTCGCGTACGGGACGGCGCTCGCCGCGAACCTCGCTCTCGGTGCGACCGAGACGGCCACGACCTGGATCGTCCTCCTCGTGATTGCGGCGGCGGTGGGGGCCTCTGTGCCCTTGGCGGTCGTCCTCAGGAGCTGGACCGCCGTCGGGTTCGTCCTCGCTGCCGTCCTCGCGCTCTACCTCGTCGCCTTCGCGGTCGACGGCGCTTGGATCGCCTACTCCCCCTGGGGGCCTGGCCAAGCCGGCCGCTTCTACGGCGTGACGAATCTGCTCGAGACGATGCTGCTCGTTCCCGCGCTCGCGGCCGCGGCGCTGCTCGCCCGCCGCTTTGGAGCGCTGGGGTTTGGCGCGGTCGCGCTTCTCGCCTTCGTCACGATCGCCGGAAGCCGCTTCGGCGCCGACGGGGGCGGCGCGGTCGTCCTCACCGCCGGCTACGGGTTGCTCGCCGCCCTGCGCGTGGGACTGCGCGGACGGGCGCTTGCGGTCGCGCTCGGAGCCGCCGTTCTCGTCGCGGGCGGACTCGTTGCGCTCGACGCCGCCACGGGAGGCTCGAGCCACGTGACGCGGGCGCTCGGCGGCGGGCCGGCAGATCTCGCCTCTCGCTTCGGCGACAGGCTCCTCATCTCGTGGCGTCACATCACGCTCGGCCCGGGGCCTGCCGTCGCCTTCTTCCTCTCGCTCACCGCTCTCGCCGCATTGGTCGTCAGGCTGCTCGCGTCCGACGCCCCGCTCTCGCAGCGGGCGCTGCCGCTCGCCTTCGCCGCGGCGATCGCGGTGTCGCTCGTCGTCAACGACGCGCCGAGCGACGTAGCCGTGGCGGGCCTCGTCGGCTATCTCGTTTGCGAGGCCGTTATGCTTCGCGGCCGATGCGCCGTCGCCTCCTGCTCGCGCTCATCCTGGGCGTTGTCTTGGCCGGCTGTGGGGGAGAACAGACTGTGGCGCCCACGGCCGAGACCGTAATCGGGACCATTCCGGGCGCGGGGACCGTCAACGTCGCCGCGGGGGACCCGGCCGCAGGCAAGGAGATCTTCACGAAGACAGCGCAGCCGCCGTGCTCGAGCTGCCACACCTACGGCCCCGCGGGATCGACCGCGACGGTCGGGCCGAACCTCGACACGGCGCTCAAGGGCAAGGACGCCCAGTTCATCCTCGAGTCGATCGTCAATCCGAGCGCCGAGGTGGCCACGGGCTTCCAGGACATCATGCCGAAGGACTACGGGACGAAGCTCGATCAGACGCAGCTCGCCGACCTCGTCGCGTTTCTGCAGCCGAAGAGCTGACCCTTCCGGACGACTTTCCCGAGCGCGTCGAGGTCTTCGCCTGCGATCTCGACCGCACGCTGATCGCGGAAGACGGCATCCTGCGACCGCGCACGCGCGCAGCGATCGCGGCCGCGAGAGAAGGCGGCGTGCGGGTCGTCGTCGCCACGGGTCGGATGTTTCGCTCGGTTCGTCCCTACCTGGAAGAGGCCGGCATCGACGACCCTGTCGTCTGCTACCAGGGCGCCGTCGTCGCCGAGCCTGCGACCGGACGCTTCCTTCGCCACGAGCCGATCCCTGTCGAGTTGGCGAAGGAGGCCATCGCGGCGATCGACGCCGAGGGCTTCCCCGTCAACTGCTACGTGGACGACGAGCTGTACGTCGCCCGCCATACGGCCGAGTCCCACGCGTACTCCTCCTTCCAGAACCTCACCGTTCACGAGGTCGGCGACCTCGTCGAGTGGCTCGAGAAGCCGGCGACAAAGCTGGTCGCGGTCGGAGAGCCCACACGTCTCGACGTGCTCGAGGAGCGGATGAAGGCGCGCTTCGACGGCCGCCTCTACATCTCGAAGTCCCTCCCCTACTTCCTCGAGTTCGCGAGTCCCGAGGTGACGAAGGCCTCCGGTCTGGCCTTTCTAGTCGAGCATCTCGGCTTCTCCCGCGAGCGCACGGTGGCGTTCGGGGACGGCGAAAACGACGTCGAGCTCCTGGAGTGGGCCGGCTACGGCGTCGCCGTCGCGAACGCACACGAGCGGGTGCTGGCGGTCGCCGACTTCGTCTGTCCGCCGGTGGAAGAGGAGGGAGTCGCCCAGGTGATCGAAGGCTTCTTAGACTCTCGGCGATGATCGACATTCGCGCCGCGCGCGCCGACCCGGACGCCTGGCGCGCCGCCCTCGCCCGCAAGGGGGCGGCGGAGGAGTTCGACGCGCTCCTCGAGGCAGACCGGGAACGGCGCGCCCTCCTTCCCCGCATCGAGGAGCTGCGAGCCCGCCAGAAGCTCAAAGGGAAGCCGACCCCTGAGCAGCTCAAGGAGCTGAAGAGCGTCAAGGCAGAGCTCCAGGCACTCGAGGCGGAGCTCGAGCAGGTCGAGGCGCGCTTCCAGGAGCTCCTCGACATCGTCCCCAACCCGCCCGACCCGAGCGCTCCGGACGGCTTCACCGAGGAGGACGCAGTCGAGCTGAAGCGAGTCGGCGAGCCTCAGGAGCTCGGGTTCGACCCTCGCGACCACCTCGAGCTCGGGCAAATCGACATGGAGCGGGGCGCCAAGGTGTCCGGAGCGCGCTTCGCCTACCGGCTTGGCGAGACCGCGCTGACAGAGCTCGCCCTGTACCGCTTCGCCCTCGACCGACTCGTCGGCAAGGGCTTCACGCCTGTGTTGCCGCCGGTCCTCGTCCTCGAGAAGGCGATGTACGGAACCGGGTTCCTGCCGACGGACGAGGTCAACCTCTACCGAATCGAGCGCGACGAGCTCTACCTGACCGGAACCTCGGAGGTGGCGCTCGCCGCCATGCACATGGAGGAGAAGCTTGCCGCGGACGAGCTGCCGCTCCGCTACGCGGGCTATTCGACCTGCTTTCGCCGGGAGGCGGGGGCCGCCGGGAAGGACACCCGCGGCATGTTCCGCGTCCACCAGTTCGACAAGGTCGAGATGTTCGTCTTCTGCCTCCCGGAGCACTCCCGGGAGGAGCACGACCGCCTGCTCGCCATCGAGGAGGAGCTCGTGGGCGAGCTCGGGATTCCTTACCGCGTCGTGAACATCGCGGCCGGGGACCTCGGAGCCTCTGCGGTGAAGAAATACGACCTCGAGGCGTGGTTTCCGACGCAGCAGCGCTACCGCGAGATCACGTCCACGTCGAACACGACCGACTACCAGGCCCGCCGGCTCGACGTTCGCTTCCGCCGGGAAGACGGCGGGCTGGAGCCCGTGCACACGCTGAACGGAACGGCCGTCACGGCCCGCGTACTACTCGCGATCATGGAGAACTTCCAGGACGAAGGCGGCACGTATTCAATCCCGTCGGTTCTCGAGGAGTTCGGCGCACTCCGGAAAGGCGCTGCGGGCCCGGGCTAGACTGACCCTCGCCTTCGGCGGGGTGCCCGAGTGGTTGAAAGGGGCGGTCTTGAAAACCGCTAGACGCCGAGAGGCGTCTCGTGGGTTCGAATCCCACCCCCGCCGCCTAGTCAAGCGAAAAACGGCCGGTTTGCAGCGCGTCTGGAACGCGCGTTCCCTGGATTGCCCTGGGTGCGTTGTACCGCTTGAAACCGCTAACGACCGCTCAGAACTGGCGCCGACTGGCGCAAAACTGGCGCGCAATGTACTGACCTCGTCGGCTACGTCGTGAGCACCCGCGACGAGGTCCTACGTGATCAGCCCGCGGAGTTTCTTCGCGTCCGCGGACTGCGCGACCGCCTGACCGATCGAGAGCAGTTCGAAGTAAACGAGCCGCTGGTCGAGGACCTGGGCGGCGTTCATGGCGTCATCGAGGATCTTGTACGCCTGCTCATCTTTCCTTCTCGCGGGATCGAAATGATCACCGCCGAGCTTGTTCGCGACGTACTTGATCACGTGGCGCCGGCTTACGTGCTCACCCTGGAAGACGACCCCGGGCGAGGCGAGAAACTCAGAAAGGCGATACACGCGCCGCGGCGGGCCTCCTCGTTCATAGCGCTCCTGAATCAGTTCCGCGGACATCACTCCGCTGTATTGCAGCGCGCCGCTGATTTCCCCACCACCGGAGCGGCCGCCGCCAGCGGTGGCGAAGAAGACCCGCGCAAGTTCCAATCCAGCGAGGCTGTTGCTGAGATCGACCGCCTCGAGCTGTGGCTCCTTCGGCTCGCCTGCAATCCGCCACACTTTCGCGTAGTCCCCGAGCACGAGAAGGCGCCGGAGCACGGTGCTGCTCCGCCGTAGCGAGTGCTCGTCGATCGACTCGTCCCACTCGTCTTCAAGAAACGCGAGGTCGCTTTTGACCACAGCCAGCAGCTCGGCCTGGTCAGACGGCAAGCCCCGGGACTGGCACACAGCCGAGCATCTCACAGCACCCGTGATGAAGCGCAGCTTGTGCCTCGGCCAAAAGGCCCGCGCAAATTTTCGCACCGGTACACGTTCCAAGTGGAACGCCCCCGGTTTCCGACACCGGGACCGGCCACGCTCGCGCCGTGTCAGGTTGGCGCCGAACGCGCCGCCGACGGCCGACCGCAACTCCGTGATCTCCGCCCGGTGTTGACCGTTGCCAGGAGCCCCGCCCGAGACTTCCGCTCGTGGTTCAGATCCTCCGCTGCTTCACGCCGTAGCCGCTGCTTCTTGGCGCTGCCGCCGTGCCGCGTCCCTGGCGAGCGTCAGGCGCGCGACCGGCCCGCGATCGCACTTTCCGAGGTCTGCGGTTAGATAGTGGGATGAGCACAAGACAGCGGCGTCATCGGCTGGGAAGTGACTTCAACCTCGGAGGCGAGCAGGCTGAGGCCGACCCGCTCCTCGACCGGGTGTTCGTAGAGTGGACTGGATACCAGGCGGTCGAATCGCCCATGAATCCCCGATGTTTCCTGATTGGCCGCACTGGCAGCGGGAAATCGGCCGTCCTGCAACGGTTGGAAGAGGTCCATCCACGCCGTGTGATCAGGATCAATCCTGAGGATTTGTCTCTTCCGTACATCGTCGACCTCGGAGTGATTCGGAGCCTCGATGCGCTCAACGTTCATCTTGATCCGCTATTCATCGCACTCTGGAAGCACGTTCCGTTGGTGGAGATCATTCGACACCGATACAGCGTCGATTCTCCGACGAAGAAGCGCACGGTCTTGCAGTCACTCAAAGACTCATTCAGCCGAGACCCGAGCAAACAGGCCGCGTTGGAGTACCTGGAGCAGTTCGGCGAGAGCTTCTGGGCTGAGACGGATGATCGCGTCCGCGAGATAACCACGAACTTCGAGAATCAAGTGAAGAAGCTTGCTGGCGTGGCCATTGACGTTCCGCTTGTGGGTGAGGGTCAGTTAGGGATCGAGGGGCTTACCGTGCGGCGCGAGCTTGCCGATCGTTACCAACGTCTCGTCAATGAGACTCAGCTCTCCCGCCTCAACAAGATGATCGCGGTCCTGGATGACGAGGTCCTGTCCTCAAAGCAGAACTTCACCTATGTCGTCGTCGACGACCTCGATCGAGACTGGGCAGACGAGAAACTTTCGAACGACCTGATCCGGTGCCTCTTCCGTGCGGTCCTGGATCTTCAACGAGTGGCCAACCTGAAGATTGTCGTGGCGCTACGGACGAACATCTTTGAGCACCTGAACTTCGGCTCTCGAACAGGCGGACAAGAAGAAAAGTTCCGCTCGCTGATCTTCCGGATTCAGTGGACCCGATGGGAGCTGATTGCAATGGCCGACGAGAGAGCACGGGTCGCGGCCGAGGAGGCGGGCATCCCGGGGATCAACGGAGTCGCGGACGTGCTGCCGCAGACGGGCCGAGCCCGCGGAAACCCGATGGACTACATCCTCGAGCGCACCCTCCTGCGCCCTCGCGACGTGATCGCGTTTCTCAACGAGTGCCTCATCGGGGCAGCTGGGAAATCAAGACTGAACTGGAAAGACATAGCGGCCGCCGAAGGACGCTACTCGCAGAACCGGCTGCTGGGTCTTCGCGACGAGTGGAAAACGAACTACCCCGGGATCGACTTGGCCTTCAACTTATTTCGTGGTGCTCCGGCTGAGATGAGTCAAGACGACTTGACTCCGTACCTTGACGGCATCGCGCTGCTCATGGTCGATCATGAGTTTGAGGGGGTTCGGTGGGTTACGGAGGTCGCAGAGCCGGTGTGGAGCGGCGGCGCAGCTCCCGAGGCGTGGGCAGATAGCTATCAGCCTCTCGTGAAGCTCCTCTACGACATCGGCTTCCTTGGCATTGGCGATGGCGGTCCCGCGATCTTCTCATACGAAAAACCCGGTTACGCGGACGCGCCCACAAACCTTCGCGACAGCACCCGCTATTCAGTCCATCCGACGTTCCAACCAACCCTCGGCGTCCGGAGGCCGGTAGCGAGCAGGTGACTAGGGCTCCTCGCGGTCCAATGAGGTCCCCGAGCCTGAGGACGAGCTACTGCGTGAGCTTCGGGGCATTTCGACCGTCTCCGCGTAATCGAGACCAGCCTAAGAGCACGCCGGGGGCCTAGCGCGGCCCGAAGAAGCGGGCGTTCTGAACGACACCGCTCCGCTTGCGCGCCACAGGGGCAACGGGCGTCAGCCCTCGTGTAGAGCCAGCTTTCCATGGATGCGCCGGCCGCTCTAACCGGGGGCCCCGCTGCGAGCGGCGTGGCGCTCGAGCCGCACACCGAGCTTCTGGTGCGCCTCCGCCAGCGCCGCCTCCATGTCGAGGCGAGGCTCGCGCGAGCCTCCAAACTCCTGCTGCTGCCTCGGCTTGCCCAGTACGCGGTCGAATATCTCCGTGCACGCTCGCAGCGCGACACGATCGTCGGCCGAGGCGAGCAAGAGGTTCAGCCGGACGAACGCCCGGCCAAAGAGGTCGAGCTCGGCCACGGCGAGATCTTCGAAGTCCGCGGCCTCGAACTGCTCCCTCAGCTCTTTTCGTCTGCGGATCTTCTTGGCACGGTTGCGGCCCCCCTTTGCGCGATCCTCGCGCGTGAATGCGTGGGCTGCCGCGCCGTTTTTGAGGAGACGCGACCGTGTGTCGGCGGTCGCCCGGCCAGCCGGTCTGAGACGTCTTTGGGAACTGGATTGCATACCCCTGATCGTAGGTGTGCTCTGGGCGATGCTGTGGGAAAAATGAAATCAACGGACACCCGCTGCCTTGGTAAAACGAGAGTGTCGCGCCGCTCGAAGGCGAAGCGGTCATCTCGAAGGAGCATCCGAACAGCTTCCGCGATACCTCACTCGAATCTGAGCTTCGCGCGGCCGGCGCAGACGAGCTCGTCGTCTGCGGATGATGACGAGCATGTGCGTGGACGCGACCGTGCGGGCGGCGGTCGACCTCGGCTTCAACACGGCCGTTGTCCACGACGCCTGCGCAACGTGCGACCTGGAGTTCGGAGGGCAGGTCGTGTCCGCGGCCGCCGTCCACGCGGCCTTCCTCGCGTCCGTCGTCTCGACGGACGAGATCGTGAACGCGACTCGTGGGGGCCCTCCCCCGCGCTCATGAGCCTCTCCTCAAGAGGTGACCCTGAGGCAGCTTCGCGGCCAGCATCGAGACGTAGGCGTGGCGTAGGTCATGGAAGGTGCACGGGCTGTTTGACGCCAGCCGTCGCTGCAGGCACGTTCACGCAATGCGAACGGTGATCCTGCTTCGGCACGGGAAGTCGAGCTGGTCGGATTCGACGCTTGCCGACATCGACCGCCCGCTCGCGCCGCGAGGCGAACGCGCCTCGAGGAGCATCGCCAAGTACATTCGTCGTAAGAGGATCCGCCCCGCGCTCGTCCTCTGCTCGCCCTCACTTCGCACCCGCCAAACGCTCGACGCGATCGAGCCTTCGCTCGGCAAGCGCTGCGCGGTCGAGGTCGTGCCGCAGCTCTACGCCGCCTCGGAACAGGAACTGCTCGAACGACTGCAGGCTCTTCCCGAGTCCGTCAGTTCGGCAATGCTCATCGGTCACAACCCGGGCCTACACAACCTCGCGCTTGTCCTCGCTTCGCGGGGGGCTGACCTGCCCCAGCTCGAGGAGAAGTTCCCGACCGGTGCGCTTGCCACGCTCGCCGTCCACAGCGACAGCTGGACCGCTCTAAGCCCTGGCGAGGCAGAGCTCGTCGATTACGTTGTACCCAGGCAGCTGGACTGAGCTCCAACGACACACGGGCGAGGAGGTACGTGTGACGACCGACAAATCGGGGCGCACGAGTGCCGGCATCCTGCTCTGGCGCAGCCGGAAGGGCCGCTTGGAGGTGCTCCTGGCCCATCAGGGCGGACCTTTCTGGGTCAAGAAGGACATGGGCCACTGGACGATTCCCAAGGGCGAGGTTGAGCCCGGTGAGGAGTTCGTAGCGGTGGCTCGGCGAGAGTTCGGGGAAGAAACCGGACACGAAGCCCCCAACCACCCGCTCATCGATCTTGGACAGATCACACAGAAGTCGGGCAAGCTCGTGCTGGGGTGGGCAGTTCAGGGAGACCTCGACCCATCGACCGCCGTGAGCAACACCTACGACATGGAGTGGCCGCCGCATTCAGGCACCGTCCAGACATTCCCCGAGATCGACCGCGTCGAATGGTTCGATCTCGACGAGGGACGCCGAAGGCTGAAGGCAGCGCAGGTGCCCTTCCTCGATCGGCTTCAAGCGGCCCTTGCACCCGACCACGCATAACCGATCCTCAGCGCAGGATGTGGACGCGGCCTCAGAGTCTCCTTGCCTCCCAGTAGCCCTCCATGCGCTCGATGAAGCGCTTCGGCTTCTCGGCGAAGAGGCGCTCGCCGTATGCGAATGCCTCCCCTTGGAGCTCCTGGCGTCGCCTGGCGACCAGCGTGCGCACGTGCCCGAGCTGCTCGCTCGTGAGCGGCGGGTCTGCCTCGTCGAGGTAACCGACCAGGACTGCCAGGTCGTGATCATCGCCGATGCGGTCCGAGAGCTCATGTGCCTCGTCGGCGGTCGCCTCGATCACCTCGGGCCAGCCGCGGTGCACGAGGCGCAGGTGATACCAGAGGTCCTTGGAGCGTTTTCGCCACTCGTGCAGCGCCTCGTCGCTGGGGTCGTCGAGCGCCTCGCGATAGCGCCTGCGCCCGCGGGAGTAGGCGCGCCTGAGGCCGGGTCGAAGGAGCTCGAACCCGTCGGCGTGGAGCGGCCAGTCCTCGATCGCCTCGTCGCCCAGCTCGATCTCGGTCGCGGTTCGGTCCCGCAGCGATTCGAGCTCCCCGTTGCCGGACGCGTCGTCGCCGGCGAGCGGAGTGCGAACCGCCGACCAGCCGCCGGGCGGCGGATCGTCGGCGAACCGCTCGGCGAGCCCGCCCACCGTCTCGGCCCGGACCTGAGCGTCGCGGACGTCCGAGAGCGTCTGCCCCGCGCCCCGAAAGCGCTCGTTTTCGCGACGGTACAGATCGTCGCCGATCACCGGACGGACAAGCTTGAGCGTCGCGCGCAGCTTCTTTAGGTCCTTGCGCGCCTCGTGCACGGCCTCGACTGGGTCGGCGTCCTCGTCGCGCAATAGCCTCACGGCATCCTCGACGCGGCCATGGGCCACGCGCCGGATGCCCTCGTCCTCGGACTCCTCCTTCTTGAGCCTGAAACCGCTCATCGCGGAAGCCCTTTCGTGGCCAGCGTCTCGTTGAGGTACGTCTTGTTCCCGGTCACCTCTTCGTCGAACCACTCGGGCGGCTCGAACGCGTCGGCCGCCTCCTCGTCGGGAAACTCGACCTCGGCGACCAGCAGGCCGTCGAGGTCTTCCCGATAGCGATCGAGCTCGATCTCGAGCTCTCCGTGGGAGATCAGGTGTCGCGTCTTTGCCAGCCGGCGGCCCGCGGTCAGCGGCCACAGCGACTCGAAGCGCTCGCGATCGAGCTCGATCTCCTCCTCGGCGCGCGTCCGTCCCGAACCCGCCTTTACGGTCAGCAATAAGTCGGCCTGCTTGCGTCGCAGGCGCACCTCCGCGCCGCCCTCGCCGTCGGCGAGCGCCAGATATCCCTGCTCGATCTCCACCGCCTTGCTGTCTTTTAGATCTGGCAGCTCAGCGACCAGGAACTTGCGCTCGATCTCCATCTCTGAAGTTATTACCCAACCACCGCCGCGACGAACTTAACGGCCGATCGCCTTCGCCGCCGTCAATCGCGTCGCGAGAAAAAGGCTCAGCAAGAACGAGACGCCGAACTGGACAAGCTGACCGTCCGAGCCCGCCTCACCGCGGTCACCGCGCGCGAGCTTAACCGTGCCAACACTCACGGAGATATTCCGGCAGCTCATCGATAGGGCGCTGCACGTTCCGGCCATGTCGCCAACGGGGCGGCCAAGCTGGTTTTCGAACTGGCCAGCGCCGTCAACGAGGACGAGGCTGAAGAGGTGGAGGGCGTCGCGTGGGAAGAGATGACCCCCGCGCAGCGTGCGGCGGCACGAGCCGTCATCGACCGGGAGATCGTGAGGCTGGCGCAACTGGACGAGGCGCCGGAACCTGAGGTTGGCTGAAGGCCTAACGACCTCGCGGCACAGGTTGGGCGTGAGCGTTCGATCCGGCGCCTGACCCACGCCTGACCCGGGCGGTCGAGGGCGCATGTCCACTGGCCGTATGACCTGACCCCCGGCTTAGCCGAGAGGGGCAGAACTCGATCGTTTGAGACGAAGGCGGGGCTGACGTAACGCGTTCGGGCCTTGTCGGCCCGACAAAAGCCCTCCCCAAGGAGTCGGCGGATGGGCAGAGATCGAACCTGCGGGACGCTCGACCGCTACGGCCACCTGATGCCCGGCAGCGGGGACGAGGCGGTCGCCCTCGTCGACGCCTACCTCGAGCGCACGACTGGCGCATTTACTGGCGCGAAAGGGCCGCAAGCCGCACCGTTGAGCCAAAGCTAGGCGGTCTTGAAAACCGCTAGACGCCGAGAGGCGTCTCGTGGGTTCGAATCCCACCCCCGCCGCCTTACGAAGCCAAAAGTCTTCGATTAGCAGCTAGTTCGGAACGAACGTTCACGCGTCCGCGGCTTCGCTCAACGTCCGTCCGTTGCCTCAAGTCTGGTAGCCGAGTAGTCGACTACCGTCCCGGGTTCGAACCATGGGCCCTGCTACAGTTGGAGGAGTGATGGACGAGCGTTTTGACATCCTGCCGGATCCGCCTGAATCTATCGGGCGGCCTCGGCCCCCGCGGTAACTTCGCGCCTCGCCGCAAGGCTCTTCGCCAACCTTTCGAAATTCTCGAATGCCCGGTCTGCAGCCGTCGCCCGCGACTCTTCGCGAACCCACTCGACTGCCATTGACCATCGCTCCCACGCCCGGATAATCACACCCCCCAGAGCCGGTCAACGAGGTCCAGCGAGAGGCCTTCAAACTCATCCTCGATTACGGCGATGCCCTCAATGAAGTTGGGCAGCGCTTGAAGTGTGTAGTACGCCTCGATCTCATCCTCGGTGGCTTTCTTGGTGTAGTTCGCTTTGATGATGTCTCGGATCTCTTCGTGGCCGTGAAGCGACATGGCCTGCCTTGATGATGCTAGTAGCGGTTCGTCCCATCGCCGAGTCAGATCGGCCGCAAGAGCTGCATATCGACTCTTTTCCGCCTCGCGGAGTTGGTTGACGGCAAATAGCGACGAGGAAACGCGGCTCTTTTCCGCCTCGCGGAGTTGGTTGAGAGCAAAAAGGGCCGACACGATGATTACGACGGGCGTTCCGATAGCCGAAACAAGGTCTGTCCACTTGACCCCAGTCGTCGTGACGTGGACAACATCGAACGGCCACCACGCGAGAAAGCCGAAACCAACGGCAACAGTGGCAAGGAGCAACAGGTGCCAAGACCGGAGCGACTTGAGCATCCTCGAAGCCTAGGAACATCGTCGGGCGGCGTGTCGACGCCTCAGGCTATGCCAGAGGAACAAAAGAAGCCCAAGCCCTATCCGCATGACCCGCACTCGAATGCGCCGCGCCTCATCGTCTCGAACCCTTCAACGGCGGGGATTCAGCCGACGAATAGGCCCGATGGACGCAGCATGCCCCACGGCGAGTACGAGAGGCGCGTAGCACGCGGGTAGGCCCCTTAGCCTGTCTTCCGGGGAGAGCCCGGTTGCGAGCCCTGACAGGTCTACTTCCTCCAAGGCCCTCCCGCTCCAAACGAGAAGCGCCCCGAAGGGCGCTCTCGCATCGGTAGGGCTCGAAGTGAGCTAGTCGTCTTGAACGACGAAAGGACCGGCTTGATTCCCCCAAGCCGAGCCGCCTGGCCCGCGCTCTGGCCCACAGAGAGCCCGAAGGCGCACCGGGCCTCAGAATCGAGCCCGTCTTGAAAAACCGCTAGACGCCGTGAGGCGTCTCGTGGGTTCGAATCCCACCCCCGCCGCCTATTCTTTGCAAAGTCCAAACGGGTGCCTGTTAGAAACACTCCAACGGGATGACGCAAGGCCCTCTCTTCGAATCCGTGCTCTCGGCAGCACAAGACGGCGCCGACTGGGCGCTGACCGTGCTTTACCAAGGCCTGCATCCTCCTCTCGTGCGGTTTTTGAGCGCACAGGAACCCGTCGAGGGCGAGGACCTCGCCTCGGAGGTCTGGCTCGACGTGGCCAGTGGTTTGAGTCGTTTCGAAGGAGACGAGAGCGCCTTCCGCTGCTGGCTGTTCACAATCGCGCGTCGGCGGCTCATCGACATGCGCCGCACTCGCACGCGTCGGCGAACCGGGCCAGTCCCGCTCGAGCATCTGATCGATCGGCCCGATCCCAGTGAAACGTTTGCCAGGGTTGAAACCGGAGAGGTCCTCGCCTGTCTTGCCGCTTTGCCACCGGCCCAGGCGGAGATCGTCCTGCTGCGCGTCGTCGCCGGGCTCGACTCGTATGAGGTAGCCGCCGTCACCGGTAGAAAGCCAGGGACGGTGCGGGTGATGCAGAAGCGTGCCCTCGAGCGCCTGGCCGAACTCGTTCCCTCGAGGCAAGGAGTCCTGTAACACGATGAGTCCTTGGCACGATTTGGAAAGCGAGATGCAGCGTTTACCACTGGACACCGACACGGCTGACCGGCTTCTCGCCGGTTCGGTAGCGCCGGAGGATGCGCCGCCCGGTTACGCCGGTGTGGCAACCCTTCTCGCTGCCGTAGCCGATTCTCCAACAGCCGATGACCTTTCCAGAGAGTCGGAGACCGTCGCGCTCCTCGCAGCCGTGGTGCGTTCGTCTCAGCCCAAGATGACAAAACCACGCAGGAGGTCAATCGTGCCTCGACTCAGACTCGCCACGGCGTTCGCGACCGTGGCTCTGGCCGGAACGACCGGCCTTGCCTTCGCCGGCATCCTGCCAGGAGCGGCGCAGGACGTCGCTTCGACCATGTTCGCCAAGGTGGGTGTCTCGGTCCCTGGCCCGAACAGCAACGCCGGCGACCACCCCAACGTTCGCGGCAAGTCTTCCGACGCACCCGAGACGTCGTCCAACTCCGGCAAGGGAAGTGAGATCTCCGACCTCGCGACGAGCACAGATCTCACCGGTGTCGAGA
The DNA here is from genome assembly GCA_035601195.1 of Gaiellaceae bacterium. GTDB lineage: Bacteria > Actinomycetota > Thermoleophilia > Gaiellales > Gaiellaceae > JAIBJP01. The sequence goes on from DATNOU010000004.1 coordinate 35,964, forward strand.
AGGGCGCCGCAATCTCGACGCTCGCAAGCGGCGGCCAGAGCCAGGCTGGCCAGCACGGCCAGGCCTCCGGCGCGCATGGTGCATCCGTGGAGACGCCGAACAGCGGCGGCACCGGGACGGCCGACACGGCTAGCGGCGAGGAGAGCTCGCAAGGAACCGCGATTGCAAACGGGGCCAGCGACGACCACAGCGTCGCAGGCTCGGATAACGCAGTCGACGGCCAGTCGCACCGCCCCTAGAGCGGGTCGGCGCCGTTCGCGGCTCGGCGCTAGAAGCCGAACGAGTCGAACGAGCCGCCCGAGTCCAGCGCGGCCGGATGGGCTCTGTCATGGGGGACGACGACCGTCGCGGTGCCGTCGCAGGCGTTGCCGTGGTCGTCCCAGGCCAGGTATTGGATCCGGTAGACGCGGCCGTCGCCCTTGCCACGCCGCTCGGCGCGTAGCCACACCTGATCGGAACGCTCGCCGCGCTTGGCGTCGGGGCCACGGAGTACGGGCTCGTCCTGAGTGACGGAGCGAATCTCGTAGGAGAGCGCATCACCGTCGGGATCGGCCGCGCCCGCGAGACTGACCGGCCGGAACTTGTGGTTGGGAGCCCAGAGCCGGTTGAGGCTCGGCTGGACGCCGGAGCAGTCGGGCGCCGTGTTGGGCGGATCCGCCGGGGGCTCATCGGCGGGCGGTTCGCTCACAGGCGGCTCCTCGTCTCCAAGTGGCGGGGGCTGCTCGTCTCCGGGGGGAGGAGGCGGTGGCGGATCGTCCCCAGGGGGAGGAG
>DATNOU010000005.1:0-2604 GCA_035601195.1 Gaiellaceae bacterium
CGCGTTGACCTCGCCGCCTTCCTCGCCGTGGCTCTCGCGGAACGCCTTGAGCGGGACCAGCCAGTCGTGGAGCTCCTCACCGCCAACCCCGAGCGGATGCTCTGGCGACTGGTCCGGGCCGGCGACGAAGCCGTCGATCGAGATCGTGATGTTCAGCTTCAACTTGCTCATCGATCCTCCCTCTGTCGACATGCTCGTAGGACCGCCCAGCGCGTCAGAAGTCATCGGTCAAGCCAGGTCTAGAGTCGCGTCCGACTCTCGGGTGCGCTGGCTCACCTTGGGAGACATTCCCGCACACTCGGGCAGGCGAGATTCGCTCGCAACCTCCGGCATCAGGCTGAGAGCAGCACCTCGGACAGGACTAGCCCAACAGCCCACACGAACATAAGCGTGTAGAAGGCGACCGCCGCCGCCCCAACGAGCAGAGCGCCGAAGTCGACAAGCGTCTCGGGGCGGGTACGTCGGAGTGCAACAACCGTCAGCGCCGTTGCGATCGGGGTGAAGACGATGCCTCCCCCGAGTGCGAGCACGATGAGTACTTCTGTACAGAAGCATCCAGGAACCTTCGTCTGATCTCAGGCCGGAGTCGCTGGCAAGCCTGCCGCAGCCAACTCGGCACGCTCGGCAGGTGAGACCTCGTACGGAGCGCCAGGCTCGGCGCCGATCACGAGCACGACGGTGTTGTCCGACAGCGCCACGGCAGACCGGATCGTTTTCACGTCGAGGGCGCTCACAAAGGTGCCTGCTGGTGCGTCAACGTCCTGACCGTCCACCTGAAAACGCGCGTGTCCTGTGTGGACGAAGTACAACTCCTGGTGCTGCTCGTCGGTGGGATCCGTGTGGTCGTGCTCGCCGATGAGGCGATCGCCGGTATTCCGAGCGGTGTAGGCGTTGACACCGAACGCGGTGATCCCGAAGTGATTGCGGACCGGCGTCCACTTCGCATCGGTGTGAGCGACGTCGGCGGCTGGGATGTCGGTCAGCGAGGCGTGAGAAGCGGACAAGGAGGCGATTCTAGTGGCCACACTGCGCCAGCACTGCCCCGACTGCCGCGGCCCGGCGCGAGCGCGAAGCAGCATCGACGCCATGAAGGTTCTCGCTGCTCCATCCCCCACACCCGCTCCCACCGGCCGACTCCGCGAATGGAATGGCGGCGTTCCCGGTCACGGCGAATTCGTCATGCTCAAAACCCAGCCGACGGACGGATCTGCACCGATCGAGTTCTCCTCCACGTTCGGTTCGCGTCTGTGGATGAGCCCCGACAACGAATTGCCACCCACGGTATCCGGTGAAGCATGCACGCTCAGACAACTGATCCGTCAGGGGGACGGTAAGACTCGCGGAGTTGGTCTGTCTGGGGCAGTTGCCAGCCTGGTTGTCGCCGTGCCGCGTGTGACTCGTCAGGTGACTGGCCGCCGTGTGCGTGCCTTCGGAATGAACTGTCTGCGCGTGCGCGGCGGCGCCGGTCTGGCGCCCGCTGCTGGCTTGATCAGGAGCCTGTCCGCCGTCTTGGCGTGACTCATTACCGTCCTGCCGCCGCGGTTTCCCTTGTCAGACCGGCACCACCGGACCCTACGAACAGAAGCCGGAGGATCGATCGGGATGGTTGCAAATGAGGTGGATTACGTGGTCGGCGTCGACACCCATCGGGACGAGCATGTGCTGGCGGTCGTTGTCGCGCCGGCGGGCGCGGTTGTCGCGCGGCAAACGGTGTCGGCCAGCGGTCGTGGCTACGCGCAGGCGCTGCGATTCGCGCAGCGCTATGCGGCCGGTGCTCGCGTCTGGGCGGTTGAAGGCGCCGGTCACTACGGCGTCGGCCTGGCCCGCTATCTGAACGGGCGCGGCGAGGCGGTGCTCGAGGTTGGCCGCTCCTCGCGGAACGAGCGGCGCTTGCGCGGCAAGGACGACGAACTCGACGCCGTCCGCGCCGCGCTTACCGCGTTCGCGAGCGAGCCGCTGGCGCTGCCGCGATCCGGGGAGCGCCGAGAGGCGCTGCGGCTGCTGCTGGTCGCGCGCCGGAGTGCCGTCGACGTCCGCCGCGAGGCGCTCGTGCAGCTGCGCAGTGTGATCGTGACCGCGCCCGATCGCCTCCGCGAGGAGCTGCGCGGGCTGCCCGTCCAGCGGCTGCTCGAGCGCTGTTGCCGCTTTCGCCTTTCGGCCGCCGCGGCGCCGGACGAACAGGCGGCACGGCTCGTGCTGCGCACGCTCGCACGACGAATCGAAGCGGCGAGCGCCGAGGCCGACGAGCTCGAGCAGAAGATCTTGGCCCACGTGCAGGCACTCGCACCGCAGCTGCTCGACGAGCCAGGCGTCGGCCCGATCGTCGCCGCCCAGCTGCTCGTCGCCTGGTCGCACCGTGGCCGAGTCCGCTCCGAAGCCGCCTTCGCCCGCCTCGCCGGCGTCGCCCCGGTCCCCGCCTCCAGCGGCCAGACGAGCCGGCAGCGGCTCAGCCGCGGCGGCGACCGGCAGCTGAACCGGGCGCTGCACACGGTCGTCCTCCACCGCCGCCAGCACGACCCGGTGACCAAGGACTACATCGCCCGCCGGATCGCCGAGGGCAAGAGCCGCCGCGAGGCCACGCGCCTGCTCAAGCGCTACCTCGCC
>DATNOU010000006.1:0-2132 GCA_035601195.1 Gaiellaceae bacterium
CACCGCGCGAACGAATCACGCAGCACCGCGAACTAATAGACGATCAAAACGCGAGTCACCGATTCCACCGCCGACAACTCGATCAGACGGCGCTGGCCCTTGATTCGACGCGGTCGAGTTTCTGGGACCCACAAGGCGAACGTGTCGGTCCCGTGGGTGACCTGGGTGAGCGGCTTCGAGGACTACACGCTTCTCCGGTGGCCCTTTTCAATCCTGAAAAGCGCCAATATCCGCCAAGGTCCGCCGGGCCTCTCTTGTTGCTCATATAGGCAACGACAATGGCGAAGAAGCGGCTTGAACAAGCGCTTCCTGCGCGGTTCGATGAGAGCGGTTTGTCGGGTTTGCCTCGGTTTCGCGCTCGTTCGCGCCGAGGCCAGCTCCCGACCGGAATCACGACTTCGAGCGGCCGCCACTTTCGGCCGATGCGTTTTCGGGGCGGGTCGGGGGGTTTTTGGCTCTGTGAGGCGGTTCGGGTGCGGGTTGGGGGCGATGTCGTGCTCACATTCTGTAACGAGTGAGTGCCGGCCGGAGGGTGGAGGGACGACTGGCGCTGTCGAAGGCCTCTTGCGTTGGTCGGGCGGTGCCGATGAGGGATCGATGCTTCGAATGGGTCAGGCGTAGGTCGCGATGGGCGGGGCAGCCGCTCACGACGGCGGTGGTCAAGCGTCGCGGCTGCGCACGTTTTCTGCTCGGGCGCGGCGGGCGGCGTTCTTGCAGGCGCATGGCCACTCACGGAAAGAAACCGCCGCGATCGTCGGGGTCCGACCGGAAACGGTCTCGGTCTGGAAACGCCACCCGCAGTGGCAGGTTGAGGTCGAGCGGTGGCGGGCGCTGGCGGAGTCGCCGCTCGACAGCACGGAGCTGCGCCTCAAGTTCGACTCGCTCTCGGCGGCGCTCGCGGCGCTCGAGCAACTACAGCTGATCATGGGCAGCGCGACCAAGCGCGTCCGGACGAGCACCGGCCTCAAGGAAGAGCCCGACTGGTCGACCCGACTGAAGGCCTGTCGGCTCGTCTTGGCGGGGACCGTCGCGGCCCTTCCGGAGCTTTACGGAAAGGCGAGCCGGGTACAGCCCGATCGCCGCACGCTTCGGATCGTGCCCTAGCGGGCCACTTGATCGGTCTCCTGTCGGAGGCGGCTAGCCAGAGCGATACCGGCGGTAATCGGGACGGGCGTAGCGCGCCGGCCGGCCGCCGCGACGACAACCCCAGCGCGCGCTTAGCTCGCTCACTGGAGTGCCCCCGTTTTGGTGGACACCTGAGCGCTTGGTCGGCATTGTCCGGCTGGGCGGGAAGGATGCGCCGCCATGCCAAGGGGATCGAACTTTCATAAGCCGTACCCGCCGGAGTTCCGGCGTGAAGCTGTTGAGCTGCTCCGCAGGTCGGGTCGGCCGCTGAGGGAGATCGCGGTCGATCTCGGGATCTCGACCGAGACGCTGCGGATGTGGGTGCAGCAGGCCGACGTCGACGGCGGCCGGCGGGAGGGGCTGACGAGCGAGGAGCGGACGGAGCTGCGCGAGCTGCGCCGGAAGGTGCGGACGCTCGAGCAGGAACGCGAGATCTTGAAAAAAGCCGCGGTCTTCTTCGCGCGGGAGAGCGAGACGCGGTGACCGTGTTCCGGTTCATCGCGGCGGAGAAGACCAACCACCCGATCTCGCTGATGTGCCGGGTGCTCGGGGTGTCCCGGTCGGGCTTCCATGCCTGGGAGCGGCGGGCGCCGTCGGAGCGGGCGCTCGCGGACGCTCGGCTGAGCGAACGGATCCGTGAGATGTACGCGCGCAGCCGTGACAGTTACGGCGCCAGGCGGATCTACCTCGATCTTCGCGACGAGGACGTCCGGGTCGGGCGCAAGCGGGTCGAGCGGCTGATGCGCGCCGCGGGCCTGTCGGGCTACGTGAAGCGGCGGAAGTTCCGCACGACGTTCGGTGTGCCGGGCGTCAGGGTCGCCGACGACCTGGTCGAGCGGGACTTCAACCCGCCGGCGCCGAACCGGCTGTGGGCCTCCGACATCAAGTACGTCTCGACCTGGGAGGGCACGCTCTATCTCGCCTCGGTGATCGACTGCTTCAGCCGCAAGGTGGTCGGCTGGTCGATGCGCTCAGACATGCAGGCCGAGCTCGTCGTCGACGCGCTC
>DATNOU010000007.1:0-20280 GCA_035601195.1 Gaiellaceae bacterium
ACGCGATCGCCGGTTTTCAGCGAGTCGATATGCCGAAACCAGGCGCCGAACGTCGTCCGGTGGGCGGCGATCGCCATCGTCCTGCCCACCCCCGGGAGCGACGTCTGCGCGTAATGGCCAGGGCCTTGGGAGAGATCAGGGCCCCAGCGCGTTCCCTGCACGAAAACGGCGTTGACGCCGATCCTCGGGATCTTGATACGGCCCAGAGCATGCCCCAGTTTTAGCTTCCCGTGCAGGCGGTTGGCGGCTGCCTCGACGCGGTCGCGCTCGTATGCGGCGATCTCCCGTTGGTTCGCAGCGGGTGGCCGCTCCTCGGCGCCAGGAGTGAGGTCGAGCACCGCCGCGTACGCCACGTATTCCTTGTCGAGCGCCGAAGCGAGCTGATGCTGCTTCCACCGCGCGTAGAGGCCCGTGGCCGGGTCCCCCCAGAAGATGACCGCCCCGCTGTAAGCGATGAGGACGACGCCCAGGGCGATGAGGATCTTGCCGAGTCGACTGCCGCGCGGACGCTTCGGCTTTGTCGGCTCCGGCTCCTCGACGGGGCGCGGTGCCGGGTGCGTGAGCCCGTTCGGGGCAATAGCGTCGGGCACGGAGGGTGCAGGCCGTTTCGACTTCGTCCGGAGCAACGCGGTCAGCCCGATCAGCAAGAGGGCAGTCAACGTCATCGGAGTGCGCGCGAGGTGAGGCACCTTCCTAAGTGTGCCTTGTCGCCGGAAGGATTGAAACGAGGAGAGCTATTTCCGGTTACGCCGGGTCGGATCGACCTCACAGGCGGTCTGTCCGACCAGGCGTCCGAATAGGTCGCGGTTCCGGGCGACCAGTCGGTAGCTCCGGTCGGTGAGCCGCGGGAAGGCGGCGAACACGGCCGCGAGCGGCCGGCCCCTGGGGAGCAGGCGGGACAGGGGAGCGGCGGCCGCTCCGCCGGAGTACACTCGGCCGTCGTCGGTGACGAGGTGCCACGAGCCCATCTTCGCGTCAGCGTCCATGGGGCCGAGCAAACGGTCGGCTTCGGGATCCTGCAAGGCGAGGGGCCTCAGGCGCCTGCGACGGTCCCACGCAAGGATCTTGTCGACCGACCAACGGCAGAAGCCGCAGTCCGAGTCGTAGAGGAGGACGGCCGGCTTCATTCGGACCGCCGAGCCAACGGCGCCCAGCGGGGCAACGTGAGCCGGGCGAACCAGTCGCGCCTGGCGAGGATGAACGCGCGAGCCGACTCGGGCGGGATGAACGCTATGTAGGCGACGAGCACCGCGTAGCTGAAGAAGCCAACCCGGACGGCGTAGTCGATCCCAAGGTGCAGGCCGATGCCGAGGAGGAGAACCCATGGCCGGAGCACGCGATTCCAGACGAGGATCCCGATCGAGAGCTCGACGGCAAGCGTCCCGTACGTCAGCAGGTTGGCGAGGACCAGGGAGTCGGTGACGAAGCCGGGCACGGGAAAACGAGCGACGTCGTCGATGCGGAATGCGTAGGAGACCGCCGTCCCATCGTTCCAGGTGACGCCGCGGACCTTCGCCCAGACCGCGGCAAGATAGAGGATGCTGACCTGCACCTGCACGAGACGGAGGGGCCAGATCGCCCGCGCCGGAAACTCCCAGAAGCGCCTGGGCTCCCCGAACCACCGGTCGACCGACAGAGCGGTTCCGGACGGCATCAAGAGCATGTAGAACGCGAGCACCTGCACGAGCAGGTCGCCCGAGTTCAGGACCCACGGATCGCGGCGTCCGAACGAGATGAGGCAGACAAACACCACCAGCGCCGCGAGGCGGGCGCGGAAGCCCACGAGCAGCGCGATCGTCCCGACGAGGAGCAGGAAGTAGAAGAGGACGACGGACGCATCGCTCGGAAAGAAGCCGAGCATCCCCCATGCGAGCGTCCCGCTGTAGGTTGGCTGGGCCGGGAGAATCCCGTCGTCCGAATAGAAGGCGAAGAGCACCGGCGCGAGAGACAGCGTGTAGCCGAGCGCCAAGAGCCCGAAGGCCACGCGGAAGAGCGCCACGGTCGAGGTCTCGACGGGTTGGAACCAGAAGCGGTTCCACGCGACGACGAGGCGCGAGGTCATCCGGTTGCTTCCCCGGACGGCGGGGTGACTTTGAGGGTGTAGAACGCGTGCTCCTGCCAGGGGCCTCGGCTCGGTCCCGGCCCCGGCGGAAGAAGGTCGTACCAGCGGCGCACGAGGACGACCTCGATCGGTTGTCGACCGCTCGCGGCTGCCTTGCGCGCGAACCAGAGCGCCGCCGGCTTCCAGAGCTGGTCCTGCGCGTCCTGGCGGATCCACTCGGCCCACTTCCACCAGCGGTAGTCCCAGTAGGCGCCGTAGACGTCGTTCCCTCGCGGTATGTGCAGCGCCTCGCCGCCGCCGTCGGCGTAGCGAACACGCGCGACGATGTCGATCGAGATCCGCCGCGGGTCGGGCGAGAAGACGCCCCAGTTCTGGTCGAGCGAGGTAAGCGTGATGTACGGGCGGACGACCTTGAGCGACTTCCGCTTGATCTCCGACGTGGGCAGGTTCCAGACCACGAGGCTGAAGACGGTGAAGACAAGGAAGACGCTGATCGCGATTCGACCGGCGGTTGAGGACTCGAGACGCTGCTGCACGCGGCTTCCTTATACGTTCGGCCCGAAAGGCCTGCAAAACAGACGGGGCGACCTTGCGGCCGCCCCGTTTTGCCAGGTCAGAGGCGGGCTGCTAGGAGAGCTCGCCCTTTCTGCGCCGTACGAGGAAGATGCCGCTCGCAAACATGGCCGCGGCCGCGAGGAGCGGGATCCACACCGGAAGGCCGGTGAACGGAAGGTTCCCGCCGGTCGGCGTAGCCGCCGTGCCGCCGGTCGTGCCGCCGGTGGTCGAGCCGGAGACGCCGCCCGCGGTGGTGGCCCCGGTCGTGCCGCCGTTGGTCGCGCCGGTGGTCTCGCCCGTCGTTTCGCCGGTCGTTTCGCCAGTGGTCTCGCCCGTGGTCTCGCCGGTCGTCTCACCGGTTGTTTCCCCGGTCGTTCCGCCGGTCGTGCTTCCGGCTGCGCAGAGCACGACCTCGTAGTGGGAAATCGACTGTGTAGACGTGAACGTCACGGTCGATCCATCAGCGCTGAACTCGATGCCGAGTTCGGACTGGCTACCCGACTTGACGGTGGCGCTGTAAAAAGCGGTGCCGCCGAAATCGCTGGCATCGACCGTGATCTCGTGCGTCCCCTCAGGAATCGGTTCGACCTTGAATGACTCGCCCGCCGATGGGCACGAAGCTGTCCCAGCAACGGGAGATAGCTCTGTCAGATCGAACTTCTGATCCGCGAATGCAGGTGTCGCATAAAAGGCGACTGTGGCAAACGCAGCCGCAAGTACAACGAGAACCTTTTTCATCCCCTCACCTCTCCCCTGACGTTGACTGACTCTCTACCGCGTCCCCGACAGCCGGTTACGCGCAAAGATGTTCACCGGCTGTTATTCAATGGTGCGGCCGAGATTTGTTTCGCGCCTCTCCCCAAGGTCTAGGTCGAACCTGGCCCTTGGATAGGCGGGGCACCGCGCCATCCCTGGATCGAGGGATGCCGCGGCATTACCGGCGGGCCGAATCCGGAAGAGGCGTTCAACGCCCTTCGCTCGGAGGTTATGAAACTCGCCGTCGCAATCGCCCTTCTCTGCCTGCTGGCGGCAGGTGCGGGCGCAGCCTACGGTCACGAGGGGAGCCCGCAGGGGAACGCGGCTCGCGGCGTCGTCCTCACGGGTCTCTCGCGCGCCCGGCCGGACGGCCCTTGCAAGACTGGATTCGAGCTGCGCCTTCCCAACGGTCGACTCGGCTGCACACACGGGCCCGACCCGGCGCCGCCCGGCCGCGACGTCCGTGAGCCGCGGTCGCTCGGTGACATCGCCGCCATGACGAGCGGAGATCCGTCGCGGACCGCAACGGCCTACGGCCAGATCGTCTGTACCGGCGACGGTGTCGACGGCAACCGGGTTCAGGCGGTCTATGCGTATCCGGCGGACGGGCGGGACGACTACGCCGCGGTCGCGCCGTATGTCCGCCAGTGGGCCGCGCAGGCTGACCAGGTTCTGAACGACAGCGCCGCCGAGACCGGAGGGGTGCGCCACGTTCGCTATGTCACCGACGCGAGTTGCCAGGTCGACGTGGCCAAGGTCGCGCTCAGCCGCAATGGCCTCGCGAGCCTCGCCGGCACGGCAGCCGAACTCGCCGCGCAGGGGTTCGACCGGCCCGATCGTAAGTACCTCGTCTGGGTCGACGCCTACGCGTACTGCGGCGTCGCCACGGTCGAGCCGGACGACCGGCCTGGCCAGAACAATGCGAACAATGGCAGCGGCAGCCCCGGAATGGTCGCCCGGGTCGACCGCGGATGCTGGGGCATGCCTTCTGATTCGGCTGAGGCGCACGAGCTCACCCACATCCTCGGAGGAGTGCAACCGACCGCCCCGCGCGGCACGTGGAACTACCACTGCAGCGACGAGTCGGAGCTCATGTGCTACGACGACGATTCCACGGCCGACGGCTACGTCGGCTCTCACGGGCAGCTCGTTCCGCTCGTCTACGTCTGCCCGAGGTCGCACGAGCGGCTACTCGACTGCGGAGGCGACGACTACTTCTCGACGAATCCCGATCCGAGCGGCTGGCTCGCCCAGCACTGGAACGTCGCCAACTCGAGCTTCCTGACGAGCAAGGGGCCACCCAGCGTTACCGACAGCACCGCCCCGAGGGCGACTGCTCCGAAGATCAGCGTCGAGGGCCGCCTCACAGGGAGGGTGCCCGTCCGCCTGCGGTGGACCTCGAAGGACGCGGACGCCGTCGGCTTCTGGCTTTGGAGAAGCGTCGACGGGCGTTCGTGGAGGTACGTCGAGCGGCCCGACCTCTGGCGGAACGAGGCCCTCCTCCGTCTACGCCGCGGCCACTCGTATCGCTTCCTCGTCCACGCCTTCGATGCGGCGGGCAATGCGAGCCCCGCTGCGATCGGCAGCAGTTTCAGGATGCGGGTGTTCCAGGAGCGGAACCCTGCCGTCTCCTACACGGGCCGCTGGCGCCGCGTCTATCGCTGGCGAGCGTCTGCCAGGCATGTCGCCTCGCCGCGGAGCGTCGAAGCGCGCTCGAGGCTCGTCTTTCGTGGGAAGGCAATCGCGCTGGTATCCCCGACATCTCTCGACGGCGGCCGGGCCCGGATCTTCATCGACGGCCGCTACGCGGGCACTATCGACCTCACCTCGGCGACGCCGACCGAACGGCAGGTCGTCTTCTCGCGCCGGCTGAGCCTGCGCTGGCACCGCATCGCGGTCAACCCCGTGCCGGGCTCGGGGCCCGTCCCGGTCGACGCGTTCGTCGTCCTCCGGTAGGCCTAGGGAGTCGGCTTCCGCCGCAGTAGTGCGAGTCCCGACGCGATCAGCACGCTGCCGGCCAGGAACAGGTAGAGCGCCCGGCCACCCGTAAACGGTAGATCTCCCGAGGGGCTCGCAAGCGGCGGCGCCCCGATCGCGCCCGCCGGGTCGCGCGGAGGATGCTCGCCGGTCGCCGGCGGCTCGGTCGGCGGATCGTCCGGCGGCGTCTGCGCGGACTGCGTGCAGCTCCCCGTGTAGACGAAGTCGTCGTAGTGCTTCAAGTGTCCCTTCGTGGCGCCGGTCACTCTCGGCGAGATGACGATGTAGCGACCGGATCCGGTCCGGTGGCAGATGGTCAGATGACTCGCGCGCCGATCGACTGCCGGCGACGCTTTCGGAGCCACCGGCTTGGCGGCGGACGCCGGCCGGGCTTGGTTCTTCCCGGAAGGCGCCGTGGGCTTCACCGGCGCCTGGAGAGATTGCGGCGCTGCAGGGGCGTGCTTCGCGTGGCCCTTGGCCAGCGCGAGCCCCCTTCCCGCGTGTCCCTTGCCGTTGCCGTTTCCGCCGGGTGCCGCAAAAGCCCCGCCGGCGGTAACCCCCGTTACGAGCAGACAAACCAGCAAGAGGCAGTACGCCCTGCCGCAGCGCCGCATAACTCTCTCCCCTCTCCCCTCTTTCCCCTGGCTCTCACAGTAGGGAGGAAAAGAGAGTTTGCAATAGGTTCGTATCTATTCGGCCGGGCGCAGCGCGGGGAAGAGAATGACGTCGCGAATCGTCTCGCGTCCGGTCAGCACCATCGCCAGACGATCGATCCCAAGCCCGAGGCCGCCTGTCGGCGGCATCCCGTAGGAGAGCGCCTCGACGTAATCAGGATCGGCCCCACCGGTCTCGGCGAAGCGGGCGGCCTGCTCGTCGGCGTCGTTCAGCTCCGAGTACGCGTTCCCGAGCTCCATCCCGCAGACGAAGTACTCGAAGCGCTCGACAACTCCCTCCTCCCCCTCTTTCCGACGTGCGAGCGGGGAGAGCTCGACCGGATAGTCGTAAAGGATCGTCGGCTCGATCAGCTTCGGCTCGACCAGATGGCTGAGCGCGTGGTCGACGAGCTGGCCCCAGGTCTCGTCACGTCCGGTGTCGACGTCCCGCTCCGAGAGCCTGCGGCGAAGATCGTCCGCATCCCGAGTCCAGACGCCCTCCGCCTCGAGCGCGTCGATCAGCTTCACGCGACGCCAGGGCGGTTCGAGGTCGACTTCGTGGCCGCGGAATGAGACCTTGGTCGTTCCGATCGCCTCACGCGCGACCTCCGCCACGAGCTCCTCGACCCGCGCCATGGTGTCCTCGTAGTCCGCGTAGGCCTCGTACCACTCCAGCATCGTGAACTCGGGCTGATGCTTGTACGAGACGCTTTCGTTGCGGAAGTCCTTGCCGATCTCGTAGACCTTCTCGAGGCCACCGACGATGAGCCGCTTGAGATAGAGCTCGTCGGCAATGCGCAGGTAGAGGTCCGTGTCGAGCTCCTTCGAGTGCGTGACGAAGGGCTCCGCGAGCGCCCCTCCGTAGCGTGGCTGGAGAATCGGCGTCTCCACCTCGACGAAGCCGCGCTCGTCCAGGTGCCGGCGGATCGCCGTGACCAGGCGTGTGCGAACGAGGAAGTCGCGGCGGGTGTCCTCGTTGACGAGCAGGTCGAGGTAGCGCTTGCGGTAGCGGGTCTCAGCGTCCACGAGGCCGTGGAACGTGTCCGGCAGCGGCCGCTTCGTCTTGGCGAGGAGCAGGAGCCCGTCCACGGCCAGCGAGGGCTCCCCGCGCTTCGTGCGAGTAGGGATCCCGGTGACCCCGACGATGTCCCCGAGATCGAGGTCGACCGGCCCCACGCGGTCGGCCGAGCAGAGGAGCTGGATCCGGCCGGACCGGTCGACGACGTCGACGAAGACCAGCTTTCCATGGCCTCGACGCCCAAGGACCCGTCCCGCCACGCGCCGTCGCTGTCCCCCCTCGGCGCCCGGCTCGAGCTTCTCGGCCTCGGCGAGGACGGCCGAGATCTCGTCCCGGTCGGGAAAACGGGTCGCGGCGCTCATGCTCGGGCCGAGTCTACGGCCGAGCTGGGTCGGGCATGGACGAACGTGTCGGAGAGGACCGCTGCGAGGAGCGCAAGGCCGAAGAAGTCGTAAGGCATTCGGAAGCGGGGGTCGCCGAAGAAGACGAACGCGGTTACGAGAACGGTGGCCAGATGGAGGAAGAGGACGAGCTCACCGGAAGGTAGCCCGGCGCGGCGGCGGTCGCGGACGACCAGCGCCGTCCCGAGCAGGATGAGGGGGAGCAAGATCGCGTAGAGGGCGTTCGTGACCTTCATCGGTCCCCGGAGGTCCTGCTCGTTCGCCTGCGGCCAGATCACGCTCGTCCAGAGAAGATCGACCACGCCGCGACCCCAGAGCCGCGCGTGTGACCAACCGTCCTCGCGGATGCAATCGAGCCCCTTGCGGAAGAAGAAGCCCTGGTCCCAGACCTCGTGGTCGGGGAAGATGTAGATATTCCCTCTGCCCTGTTGGTTGGCTGGCGGCGGGCCGAACTGCCCTTGGTTGGCGCGGACGGTATGCACCTCGCACTGGCCGATGAAAAACGTGATCCCCGAGTTCTCACTGATGCCGGTCGGTTTTCCGGCGGCCAGGGAGTTGTGAGCTACGGCCCCGCCGATCAAGATCGCGCAGCCGGCCGAGAACGCCGCCAGTAACCGAAACCGCCGCCGACCGATCACCCACGCGGCTGCAAGAAGAGCCAGGTTGAGAAGGAACTGGGGACGCATCGTCACGGCCGCGCCTCCCAGTACACCCGCCGCCGCCGCGAGAGCGACCGCTCGACGTCCCTCCGAACGCGCGGCGGCGTATCCCGCCCACAAAGAGGCAAGGAGGAAGGCGAGCGAGGGGGTCTCTGAGAGGAAGTAGCCCGCCGATGTGGCGTGTAACGGCCACGCGGCCGTGAACAAGGCGGTCAGGGAAGCGGCGGCCGGGGTCAGAAGGAGGCGCCAGCCGCCACATGAAGAACGGCGCGGCCGCCGACAGCAGCCCCCAGAGGACCGCGCCCGCCCAGGTCCGGCCCAAACGCCTTGAAGATCCCTGCGAGGAGCAGATGCACCCCGGGCGGATAGAAGGCGTCGTAGCGCTCCAGGGATCCCGTCTCGACGAGGTGCATCGCGCGCCCCACGTAGCCCCCCATGTCCGAATAGAGGTAGTCGAACGGGGGGTGCAGAACGAGTACCCAGACGAGGCGGAAAACCGCCCCGACCATGATTGCCGCGAGCGCCAAAGCGTCCCACCGCCTCGCCTCTGGTCCCCGGCGCCGCCAGGCACGCCGGAAGACTTCCCTCACTGACCCCAGATGACCCAGCCGACAAGGATCCCGATGCCCAGCGTGAAGGTCCCGAGCGCCCAGCCGAGGAGCAGCGAGGGAGTTCGCTCGGCCAACGGGCCGTAAGACGTCCAGCCGCCCCGAACCGCCCGATGCTCCACGGTTTCGGTGTGCACCAGTCCCGGCCCCCCGGGGCCCGACAGGACGCGCATGATCTCGTTGCGGATCTTCTCCGCGTCCGCCCCGAAGTCGAGCAGGATGCGGGCGGCGACGCCTTCGTTTTCACGCACGAGCCCGAGCAGGATGTGCTCGGTGCCGATGTAGTTGTGCTTGAGCGAGAGCGCTTCCCGCAGAGACAGCTCCAGCACCTTCTTCGCTCGAGGAGTGAACGGGATCTGCCCCGAGACGATCGGCTCGTCACCTGGCCCGATGATCCGCGCTACCTGAGCCCGGACCTCCTCGACGGTGACGTCGAGCCTTTCCAGCACCCGCGCCGCGAGCCCTTCCTCCTCACGGAGCAGTCCGAGCAGGATGTGCTCGGTCCCGATGTAGTTGTGCTTGAGGGCGCGAGCCTCGTCCTGCGCGAGGACGACGACCTGTTTGGCTCTCTCGGTGAAGCGCTCGAACACGCAGGCCGAAGCCTACGCCGCTTTGATGTCCATGATTTTGAATTTGAGGGACCCGCGCGGCGCAGACACGTCGACCGTCTCACCCTTCTTCTTGCCGATGATGGCCTTGCCTACGGGCGACTCGTTCGAGAGCTTGTGCTCGGCGGGATTCGCCTCGGCCGAGCCGACAATGTGGTACTCGATCGTCTCCTTGGCGTCCACGTCCCTGAGCTTGACCTTCGTGCCCACGGCGACGACCCCGGTGGGGATCTCCTTCCTGTTGACGACACGCGAGCTCTTCAAACGATCCTCGAGCGTCGCGATACGGTGCTCGAGCATCGCCTGCTCGTTTTTCGCGTCGTCGTACTCGGAGTTCTCCGCGATGTCGCCGAACTCGCGTGCCTGCTTGATCCTCTCGGCCACCTCTCGGCGCTTGATCGTCGAGAGATGCTCGATTTCCTCCTTCAGCTTCTCGTGCCCCTCTGGGGTGAGAATGATTTCCTTCACCGTCCGCCTCCAAGACCCCGGATACAGAAACGCGGCGCCCACGGGCACCGTCGCGGCCGACATTGTAGCTACGCCGTCAAGCCGAAAACGTTCGTGCCGTCGGTAGCATTCCGTTCTCATGAGCCCTGATCTCCACGCCCGTTGGACCATTGGCTCGGTCGAGATTCCGGGGCGCCTCGTGCTCGCTCCGATGGCCGGGGTGAGCGTTCAGGCTTTCCGCCGCCAGGGGCGCCGTTACGGCGCCGGATTGGTCTGCTCGGAGATGGTGAGCTGCGCCGGCCTCTCGCATGGGAACGAGCGCACGCTGGGCTATCTCAGAATCGGCCGTGACGAGCATCCGCTCGCTGTCCAGATCTTCGGCTCGGAGCCCGAGGTCATGGCGGAGGCCGCGCGCATGGTCGAGGACGCCGGGGCCGATCTCGTGGACATCAATTTCGGCTGCCCGGTGCGGAAGGTGACCAAGACGGGGGCGGGCGCCACCCTCCTCGAGGAGCCCGACCGGGCCTGCAGGATCGTCGAGTCGGTGGCGAACGCCGTCGCCGTTCCGGTCTCCGTAAAGATGCGCCGCGGCCTCGACAACGGTTCGCGTGCCGCTTTGGCCGTCGGCCCGAAGCTCGTCGACGCGGGGGCCGCGTCCCTCACGCTCCACCCCCGCTCCGCCCGGCAGATGTACACGGGCACCGCCGACCACGAGCTCACGGCCGAGCTGGTGGACGTTGTCGACGTCCCTGTGATCGCCTCCGGGGACGTGGACACGCGCGACCGCGCGGAGGAAGTGCTCGAGACGACCGGCTGTGCCGCGGTCATGGTCGGTCGAGCCGCGCAGGGAAATCCCTGGGCCCTCGGCGAGATCGCCGGACGCCTCGACGGCGAGCCCACGCGCGAAGAGATCGTCGCCGAGCTCCTCCTCTTCATGCACGACACGGTGGAGGAGATGGGCGAGAGCCGGGCGACGGGTTTCTTGAAGAAGTTCTACGGCTGGTACTTGGGCCACGGGCGCTTCCCCAAGCCTTTCAAGCAGGAGCTCGTGCAGCTCGAGGCTGTCTCCGACGTCGAGGAGCGCCTTCTCGAGACTGCTCCGGGCGCCCGAGTGGTGGTCGAGCGCCTGAAAGCTGCTCTGCCCCAGCCGGACAACGTCGTCCTCGACCTGCCGGTCTCCATCTACGCGGGCGGATAGAGGGCGGCCGCCGCGTCGTTATAACTCTCGTATGGCGGTGACTGTCGGAGAAGAACGGCGGATCGTGACCGTGCTCCTCGCGGACGTGGTCGGCTCGACCGCGATCGCGGAGAAGCTCGGCCCGGAACGCGCGAAGTTCCTCATCGACGAGGTGATGAGGATCATGAGCGAGCAGGTCCGCCGCTACGACGGCACCGTGGCCCAGCTCGTCGGAGACGAGCTGCTCGCGTTCTTCGGCGCGCCCGTCTCCTACGAAGACGACTCCGAGCGCGCCGTACGCGCCGCAATCGCCATCCAGCGCGCGCTCGCTCAGTACGCCGAAGAGGTGAAGGACGCGTACGGCGTCGATCTCGCCGTCCGCATCGGCATCAACACGGGGCCCGTGATCGTCGGATCGCAGAGCGACGGCGAGGCCGGCTATGACCCCTGGAATGCGCTCGGCGAGACCGTGAACGTCGCCTCTCGGCTGCAGCAGATCGCGGGCGACGGCGGCGTCGTGATCGGGCCGACGACCATGCGCCAGGTCGAGAGCAGCTTCGACGTGGAGGAGCTCGGCCCCCAGGAGCTCAAGGGCGTCGGCGAGCGCATCACCGCCTACAGGGTCATCGGAGCCCGCGACTACGAGCCGATGGAGCCGAGCACGCCGCTCGTCGGGCGCGACTACGAGGTGACGGTGCTCGAGCGAACGATGGACGCGCTCGTCGAGGGACGAGGCGCGATCGTGTCCATCATGGGAGAGCCGGGCATCGGCAAGAGCCGCCTCCTGTGGGAGGTGCGCGCCCGCTACCGCGAGCGGATCCGCTTCATCGAGGGTCGGGGCGTCTCCTACGCGCAGACCTTCCCGTACTGGCCGATCCGCGACCTCCTGAGGGAATGGCTGGGAGTCGGGGCTTCCACCCCAGAGGCGCGCGTCCGCCTCGAGCTGAAAGCCGAGCTCGCCCACGTCTTCGGCGACGACGCCGAGGAGGCCTACCCGTTCTTCGCCAGCCTGCTGGGGCTGACCCTCGAGCCGGACGCCGCCCAGCGGATCCGCGAGCTCAATCGCGAGTCCATCCAGACCCGCACCTTCGAAGTCTTCTACGAGCTCGTCTCCAAGCTCGCCGAAGAGCGGCCGCTGTGCCTAGTCCTTGAGGATTTGCACTGGGCCGACGAGTCGACGCTCGAGCTGCTCGAGTCGCTCCTCCCTGTGACAGAAGAGTCCGCAGTGGGCCTCTTCTTCCTCTACCGGAGCGAGCGCGAGCTCGGCTCGTGGCGGCTCGGCGAGCGGGCGCGCCAGCGCTATCCGCACCGCTACAAGGAGATTGAGGTGCGACCGCTGCCGCCGGATGCGAGCAGGGTGCTCGCCGTCGGAGCGGCAGGAGGAGAGATTCCGGACACGGTCGCGGAGCTGCTCACCGAGCGCTCGGGCGGCAACCCGTTCTTCCTCGAGGAAGCGATCCGGGACCTGGTCGAGCGCGGCGCGCTCCGGCGAGAAAACGGGAACTGGACCCTCGCCGTCGCAGAGGACGAGCTCGCGGTTCCGGCGCTCGTCCAGGGAGCCCTCCAGGCGCGGCTCGACCGGCTCGACCCTGCGACGCGCGAAGTTCTCTCGCTGGCGGCCGTCATCGGCCGGACCTTCGGCGTCCCGCTGCTCGAGAAGCTCGTTCCGCGTGAGCAGCTCATGCCGGCGCTCACCGAGCTCCAGCGTCTCGACCTCATCTACGAGAAGAGCAGACGGCCCAATCCGGAATATCGCTTCCGCCACGGGCTGGTCCAGGAGGTCGCGTACTCGAGCCTCGTCGACTCGAAGCGGCGCAAGCTGCACAAGAGGGTTGGAGAGGCCTTGGAGGAGATCTACAAGGAATCGCCCGAGGAGTCCTACGCTCTCCTCGCGCGCCACTTCAGCGAGGCCGACGAGCCAGAGAAGGCGGTCGAGTACCTCCTCAAGGCCGGCGACGCCGCCCGGGCGATCTACGCCGACCGGGAGGCGCTCGAGCACTACCGCAAGGCGCGCGCCTTCCTCGCACGGACCGGAGACGAGCGCCGCGCCCGCGACACCCTCTTCAAGATGGCCCTCACCTATCACCTCGCATTCGACTTCGAGAATGCGGAAGAGATGTACGACGAGGCGTTCTGCTGTCGGGTCGACGCCGAGGCGAGGCACGAGCCCACCGAGCGCCTCGAGACGGCGGTGTACCGGCCCGAGACCGTGGTGCCGGGCCACGTCTACTCGAGCGAAGGCCTGAAGATCACGGAGCACCTCTTCCGTGGTCTGCTCATGATCGACGGAGAGCTCAACGTTCTCCCCTCGATGGCGGACAACCTCCGCGTCTCGAACGACGGCCTCAACTACCTCTTCCGCCTCAGGGAGGACGTGCGCTGGAGCGACGGGGAGCCGCTGACGGCGGACGACTTCGCCTTTGCCTGGTGGCGCATGCGGGAGCAGCAGACGCGCACCGCGTTTCTGATGGAGGACGTCGAGACGGCCGAGGCCCTCGACGACAGGACGCTCGAGATCAAGATGCACGCACCGCGAAGCTATTTCCCTTACGTCCTCGCCTCCCCGTGGGCGTTCCCCTGGCCGCGGCACAAGTGCGAGGAGCTCGGCGACGACTGGCAGAAGCCCGAGAACCTCGTCTCCAACGGCCCCTTCATGCTCTCCGAGTTCGACGAGGAGCACGCGCTCCTGACCGCCAACCCGCATTGGACGGGGCCAAGAGGGAACGTGCGCGAAATCGACCTGAGCTTCTTGCCTCACAGCAGCGACATGATCGACCGCTGGGTCGGCGGAGACTTCGACGTCCTCACGGTCTGGAACCTCAGGATCGCGGACGCACCCGAAACCGAACTCGACTTCATCCCGGACCTGCACACGCGCTACATCGGCTTCAGCGCCGACCGGCCGCCCTTCTCCAACGAGCTCGTGCGCAAGGCGGTCTCACACGCCGTCGACCGGGACCGGCTCCTGCGCCGCGAGGACAGCGAGCGCGCCGCCACCCGCGGGGGCGCGATTCCGCCGGCCATGCCGGGTCACTCCCATCGGGTGGGGCCGGACTACGACCTCGAGCTCGCGCGAAAGCTGCTCGCGGACGCCGGTTACCCGGAAGGCCGCGGCCTCCCGGAGCTCAAGATGCTCGTCCCGCCGTGGCTCGCTTTCACCGGTGAACTGCTGACCGAGCAAGTGGCGGAGATCGGCATCCGCCTGACCTTCGAGTCGGCGACCGCCAAGTTCTGGGCAAAGGATCTGACCGACGAGCACCTGTGGGTGACGGGCTTCGGCGCCGACTACCCCGACCCGGACGGATTCTTCCGCGGCCTCTTCCGGGAGCCGTTCCCGTTCTACCGGGACGACGAGATCGAGGAGCTGGTCATTCACGCGCGCTCACTGGGCAACCAGCCCGAGCGGATGCGCCTCTACCACGAGATCGACCGCCTGTGGGTGAACGAGCACGCTGCCATCCTCCCGATCGCCTACGGGAGGAGCGTGGCGGTGCACAGGCCGTGGATCGAAGGGTTCTGGGCGAACCCGCTCTCGAAGGCGAGCCTCGACCAGGTAGTGGTCAAGGAGCGCGAGCGGTCAGCGATTGCGGTCCCAGACGAGCCGGAGCCCGTCGAGAGTCAATAGCGGGTCGACCTTCTCGATCGTCCGCGAATGGGGGGCGATCAGCTCAGCCAGCCCACCAGTGGCGATCACGGGGGCGTTGTCCCCGAGCTCGGCGCGAATGCGCTCGACGATCCCGTCCACCTGGCCCGCGAAGCCGTAGACGAGCCCTGACTGGAGGGCGGAAACCGTCGTCTTCCCGATCACGGTCTCGGGCTCGACGAAGTCGACCTTGGTCAGCCGGGCTGCGCGCGCGAACAGCGCGTCCATGGAGACCTCGATGCCCGGCGCGAGAACGCCCCCGACGTACTCCCCCTGCGCCGAGACGGCATCGAAGTTCGTCGAGGTCCCGAAGTCGACGACGATGCAGGGCGCGCCGTAGCGTTCTCGGGCAGCTACCGCGTTGGCGATCCGGTCCGGGCCGACCTCGCGGGGGTCGTCGTAGAGGACGGGGATTCCGGTGCGCGTTCCCGGCCCGAGCACGAGCAGCGGCGCCCCGATGTGGCGCTCCGCCAGCTCTTGGTAGGAGCGAACGAGCAGGGGGACCGCCGACGAGAGGCAGATTGCCGAGACGTCGTCGAAGCCGAGGCCGCGCAGAGAGAGGAGGTCGGAGAGGAGCGCGGCGAGCTCGTCCCCGGTGCGCTCGGCTTCGGTCGCGACTCGCCAGTGCTCCGCCAGACGCTCGCCGTCGAAGAGGCCGAGCACGGTCTGGGTGTTGCCGACGTCTACGGCCAGCAACATCAGCGCCAGACTTAGGAGGGTCTGACGAAATGTCGGGCTGTGCCCTCGGGCTGCGCTTCTCGCCCCAACGCATCCGCGTTCAGAAAGACGGGTCGCCCTCTTATCTCGTTCGACATGAGGGCTCCCTGCGTCCTTGCCTCGGGAACGAGCATCGCACCCCGATGGACGAGCGACATTCCGCCAACCCCTCCTACGAGATGTCGTCTTCGCCGGTAAGGGTCTCGCCGAGCTTCTCGGCCAGAGCCTCCGGAGTGAGCGCCGGGCCTTCGCCTTCCCCACGCAGCTCCTCGATCGTCACGTCGCTCGACGTGTAGACCTCGGCGCGCGGGATCATCCGGCTCGGGCGATTCTTGTCCCAAACCCAGACGTCGTCCATGGTCAGATGGAAGAAGGGATAGCTCGTCTGCGGCAGCACGCGCAGCTCGTGCTTGTTGCAGAGATAGGTCGAGTCCTGGGTGACGATGCAGTAGCGGAACAGCCCGAAGACCGCTGCGTATTCCTTCTTCAGCCGGAGCTCGAGCTCGGCCTCGTATTCGTCGAGCTCGTCAAGGTTCGACATGACGTCATTCTAGCCCGCGCTCGCGGCCAATAGATCCCGTACTCGGGTCCCGTCCGGAAGAGTGAGATCCTCGTTCAGCTCGCAGAGCGGCTCGAGGACGAAGCGACGGTCCCCCAGACGCGGATGGGGCACTGTGAGGCCCGGCTCGTCGATCGCCTCCTCCCCGAATAACAGGAGGTCGAGGTCGATGACCCGCGGGCCCCAGCGTCGCTCCGTCGCGCGGTCGCGGCCCAGTTCCCGCTCGATCTCGAGCAGCCGTTCGAGCAGCTCTCTCGGCGGCAGGTCGGTCGCGAGCTCCGCTGCTGCGTTCAGGAACTTCGGCTGGTCCGTGACACCGACGGGATCGGTTTCCCGAATCGAGGAAGCACGCACGGGTCCGAGCTCTTCGAGGCGCTCGAGCGCTCGGCGGAGGTTCAGCTCCCGGTCGCCGAGGTTCGACCCGAGACCCACGAAGGCGCGCGTCGCCGTGACTTTGTGTTTCACAGGCACAAGCTTTAGGGCCACGCCCCTTTCGGGGCAACTTTGGCGTGGTTCAACTGCGGAAGGACTTTGTGCTCGTGGAACACAAGGAAGGTTTAGCGGCGAGTGCGCTCGACGGTCGCCGCGGTGTGCGCGGCGGGCGCCTCCAGCACAACTTTCGGCTTGCGCACCCGGACGCGCACACGAGAGACGTCGAAGCGCTCGATGATTGCGTCCGCGACGGCTGCGGCCAGCGCCTCGATCAGGTTGAAGCGGTGCCCGTCGGAGATCTCGCGGACGCAGGCGACCACTTTCGTGTAGTCGATGGTGTCGCCCAGCTGATCCGTGCGGATGCCCGCGTCGTGAGCGACGAGGGTGACGTCGAAGACGAAGGGCTGCCCGCCTTTCCTCTCCTCAGGGGTGGCTCCGTGGAACCCCTGGAGCTCGAGGCCTTCGATCTCGATGAAGACCTCGCTCATGCGGGGCTCTCCACCACGGCCTGGGCGGCCTTGAGCGCTGCGACGTGCTCGCGCACGTCATGGGCCCGCACGATCGACGCCCCGCGCTCGTAGGCGAGGACCGCGACGGCTATTCCCGCCGCGACCGGTCCGGTGACGGCGTCGGGATCGCCGAGAACCCTCCCCAGAAAGCGCTTGCGCGAGGCCCCGACGAGGACGGGACGGCCGAGGGCGACGATCTCGTCGAGTCGCCCCAGGAGCTCGAGGTTGTGCTCCACCGTCTTTCCGAAGCCGATCCCGGGATCGAGGCAGATGTGGTCTTCCGCGATCCCAGCGTCCGTGGCGAAGGCAAGCCGCTCCTCGAGGAAGGAGATCACTTCGGCGACGACATCGTCGTAGCGAGGATCCTCCTGCATCGTCCGGGGCTCGCCGAGCATGTGCATGAGACAGAGGTACGCATCGGCGTCGGCGACGACGCCTGCGAGATCGGGGTCGCCCCGCAGGGCCGTGACGTCGTTGACCATCACGGCGCCGGCCTCGACGGCCCGGCGGGCGACCTCCGCTTTCGAGGTGTCGATCGAACGGGGAACGTCGAGAAGTGCGTGCAGAACGGGCTCCACGCGCTGAAGCTCCTCTTCAAGGGAGACGCCCTCGGAGCCGGGCCGCGTCGATTCGCCGCCGATGTCAATGATCGCGGCTCCCTCTTCAACCATGCCCCGGGCCTCGGCGATTGCAGCCGCAGGATGCAGAAAGGCCCCTTCGTCGGAAAACGAGTCGGGCGTCACGTTGACGACGCCCATCACGCTCGGGCGCGGGAGGAATTCGTCCAGAGGGGCGCGCACGTGCTTCGTATCCTATGGCGCGATTACGCGAGCTCCTTCAAGGGGCCCGCGCCGCGAGGCCGATAGGGAGCAACCTCCCCTATCCGCCTTCGGACAGCCGTAGGTCCGGGCTCTAGCCCTCTGCGGGCTCGGGCGGAGGCTGCATCGTCGCGCCCGGGAGGGGGAAGGGGCGCGGCTTGGGCTCCGCACGAGGCTTGCGCTCGGGCTCGCCCTCCTCGGCCGCCTTCTCCTCGGGGAAGACGCGCTCGGGCGACTCGCCGGCGAGCAGCCGCTCGAACTGATCCTTGTCGATCGTCTCGCGCTCGATCAGGAGCCCGGAGATCTGGTGTAGCTCCTCCATGTGCTCCTGGAGGACCTTGCGGGCTCGCTCATGCGCCTCCTCGATTACGCGGCGGATCTCGTCGTCGATCTCCCGCGCGATCTCCTCCGAGTAGTCGGGCTCGGCGCCCATGTCGCGACCGAGGAAGGGCATGTCGTGGTTACGGCCGAGAACGCGCGGGCCGAGCTTCTCGCTCATCCCGTAGCGCATGATCATGTGCTTCGACGTCGACGTGACCTTCTCCAGGTCGTTCGCGGCGCCTGTCGTCACCTCGTTGAAGACGAGCTCCTCGGCGGCCCGGCCGCCGAGCGTCATGGCCATCTGATCCATCAGCGCGGACTTCGTGGTCAGGAACTTGTCCTCGGCCGGAAGCGCGATCGTGTAGCCGAGCGCGGCGCCGCGGCTGATGATCGAGATCTTGTGCACGGGGTCGCAATTGGGCAGGTAATGCCCGACGAGCGCGTGGCCCATCTCGTGGTAGGCGGTCACCTTGCGCTCGTGCTCGGAGAGGAGGCGGGTCTTCTTCTCGGGGCCCGCGATCACGCGCATGATCCCTTCCTCGAGCTCTTGGTCGCCGATCGTCTTCTTGCCCCGGCGGGCGGCGAGGAGGGCAGCCTCGTTGACGAGGTTCGCCAGGTCGGCCCCGGTGAACCCGGGGGTGCCGGCTGCGAGGGTGTCCAGTTCGATGGCCACGTCGATCGGCTTCCCCTTCGTGTGCACCTCGAGAATCTTCCGGCGGCCGTTTCGGTCGGGCCGGTCGACGACGATCTGGCGGTCGAAACGCCCCGGGCGCAGGAGCGCGGGATCGAGGATGTCGGGCCGGTTCGTGGCGGCGATCAGGATGATGTTGTCCTTCATCTCGAAGCCGTCCATCTCGACGAGGAGCTGGTTCAGCGTCTGCTCGCGCTCGTCGTGGCCGCCGCCGAGACCCGCGCCGCGGTGACGGCCGACCGCGTCGATCTCGTCCATGAAGACGATGCACGGCGCAGCCTGCTTCGCCTGCTCGAACAGGTCGCGCACGCGCGACGCGCCCACGCCGACGAACATTTCGACGAAGTCCGAGCCCGAGATGGAGAAGAACGGCACACCGGCCTCGCCCGCGACCGCACGCGCGAGCAGCGTCTTGCCGGTGCCCGGCGGCCCGTACAGCAGCACACCCTTTGGGATGCGCGCGCCGAGCGCCTGGAACTTCTTCGGGTTCTCGAGGAACTCCTTGATCTCGCCGAGCTCCTCGACCGCCTCGTCGACGCCGGCGACGTCCTTGAAGCCGATCTTCGGCGAGTCCGGCGTCATCCGCTTCGCACGCGACTTGCCGAAGCTCATCACCTTCGAGCCGCCGCCCTGGACCTGATTCATCAGGAAGATCCAGAACCCGAACAGCAGGACGAACGGGAGCAGCGATGTGAGGATCGACCACCAGGGCGACGAACCGACGCCCTTCGAGTCGAAGGTGACGTTGTTCTTGAGGAGCAGCGCCTGGATCTGCGCCTGCGACTGATCGCCCGGGTAGTGGACGACGATCTTCTTCCCGTCCTGCGAGAAGACGTCGAGCTCCTGCTTGTTCGGGACGAAGACGGCTTCCTTGATCGAGGTCGGATCCGTCTGAACCGTATGGATCACCGCGGAGAGCGTCGCCTTCTCCTGCTTCGGCCCGTTGCTGCCGAGCGTCTGCAACGCCAGCCACACGAGCGCGGCGATAATGATCAGCGGGAAGAGCGCGCTACGGAAGAATCTGTTCACAAGGCCTCACTATGAGGGTACCTGACGTCTGCTGAGTTAACCCTGTTTCGCGAGCCGCGGTTACGCCCCTTCTGGGGGAATCAAGCTCGGGTCGAGAATCCCCACATACGGCAGATTGCGGTACCGCTCCCCGAAATCGAGGCCGTAGCCGATGACGAACCGGTTCGGGATCTCGAAGCCGACGTAGCGCACCGGAACCTCGATCTCCCTGCGTTCCGGCTTGGTCAAAAGGGCGCAAATCTCCAGGGTCGCAGGCTCGCGCGCCTCCAGGTTCCGCATCAGGTAGGAAAGGGTGAGGCCCGAATCGATGATGTCCTCGACGACGAGCACGTCGCGGCCGTCGATGTTGATATCGAGGTCCTTCAAAATCCGCACAACTCCCGATGAGTCGGTCGAGTCCCCGTAGCTCGAGATGGCCATGAAGTCGATCTCGCACGGGATGGTCAGGTGGCGCATCAGGTCGGCCATGAAGAAGACCGCGCCCTTGAGTACGCCGACGAGGAGGAGGTCGCGGCCCTGGTAGTCGGCTGAGACCTCGGCGCCGAGCTCGGCGATCCGCGCGCTCAGCGTCTCCTCGTCGATGAGGATCTCCCCTACAGCGCGCTCGAGTTCCCTCTGGCTCATTCGTCCTTCGTGGCCG
>DATNOU010000008.1:0-1613 GCA_035601195.1 Gaiellaceae bacterium
TACCCGGATCCTGCGATAAGCGGTTGAGGCTGCCGATCGAGGTCGATGCTCGAGCGCGGGACTCGCGGCGAGCGTCGTCAGGAGGCGAGGTGGTTGAGGCGAGCGGGCAGGCGCCCTCCAGCGACTTGATCGCGGGGTCGCTCCGCCCGGGGAGTGAGCGATCGAGGTCGGTTCCGGGACGAGCGGGCCGGTCAGGCAGGCGCCCGGGCGAGAGAGCGCAGGCGCTGGAGCGCTCGCGCGAAGTCGGCGAGGAGCGGGTAGCCGGCCTGTAGGCGCAGTACCAGGCGGCGGCCGCTGCGGCCGACGGTCGCGGCGACGGCGATGAAGCGGAAGCGGAGCCGCTTGGCGTAGCTTCGCCGCTCGTCGTTGGAGAGAGCGAGCAGCTTCAGCCAGGCCAGGAGGTTGTAGGCGAGCAGGGTGATCAGCAGGTAGGCCCCGTTGGCGTGGAAGCCGGGGCAGGGGAGGTTGTCGAGGCCGAGCCCGAGCTTCGCCTCCTTGATCCGGTTCTCGACGTTGGCCTTGGCGCGGTGCCAGCACTCGAGGTCGTCCGCGGAGCGCTGGCCATCGTTCGTGACCAGCACCCAGTAGTGCCACTCCCTGCCCTCGAGCGAGAGCTGCTCGCCCTGGGCGACCGGGTCGCGCCGCGCGACGAAGCGCCGCTCGACCGGTCACGTCTTCGGCTGCCAGACGAAGCTCGCGACCTCGCTCCCCTCCCGGTAGCTCGAGCGCTGCCAGTCGCCGTCGGGGATTTCGCCGATCCGCGCCCGCACCGAAGCGATCAGGGGCGCGCCGACCGTATAGGTGACGTCCTTGCCCTCCAACTCGGCGAGCAAGTCCTTGCCGTAGAAGCCCTCGTCGGCGCGCAGAAGGACGCGGACGCCGCCGGGGAGACGGCGCAGGCACTCGCCGAGGAACCGTTTGGCGCCGGTCGAGGGCGCCGCGTGGCCGTTGCGCAGTTTTGCGTGCAACCACTCGCCCGTCTCGGCGATGAAGCAGAGGAGCGGATGCCAGGCGACCTTGCCCGCGTAGGTGCCGCGTGTGCCCTGCCGCGAGCCGGCCGGGCCGTGGTGCTCGACCAGCGTCGAGTCAAGGTCGAGCGTCACCTGCTCGCGGTCGACGAGCGGGTGGACGCGGGCGAAGAGCTCGTCGAGGGAGCGGTTGAGCTGGCCGAGGTGGCCAAGCGTAAAGCTGCGCAGGAAACGCCCCAGCGTGGTCGGGTCGGGGAGGCCGTGCCCGCGCAGCATCATCTGCGCTTCATCCGCGCGCAGGAGCGCCGCGTCGTCAAGGCACTCGCCGCCGGCGATCAGCGTCTCGCAGAGGGCGAGCACCGACTGCGAGGGCCGGTAGCCGCGCTTGCGCTTCTTGACCGTGATCGCGTCGATCAGTTCGGCGACGCCGAGGCGATCGAACAGCTCGCGCACGAGCACGAGCCCGGCGTAAGCCGTGATCTGTTGAGTGGAGGGCGCGATCTGGACCAGCGCCGACAGCCGTGCTAGCTTCACCTTCAAGAGTGCCTCCCTGTCGCTCGCAGGACGTCTTCGTCAACGCCCATCGTGAGCGGCAGGGAGGACGTTTCTTGGCCGCTACTTCTGCGCTACTGCAGGATCCGGGTA
>DATNOU010000009.1:0-2210 GCA_035601195.1 Gaiellaceae bacterium
TCGACGACGCGGCGACGGCGTAGAGCCGATCCGCGTTTTCGGCGACGCGCGACGCCGCGGGCGCGCGCGCCTGCCGAACGTACTCGAGGAGCCGGCGACTCTCACGGCGCCGCCGTTCCCGAAGCCCTAGACCGAAGTTACCCGGGCGGCTGGCGGCCTGATCTCGCTTGTGGTGCGGGATTGGGCGTCTTTTCGGGCTGGATTGTGTAGCCAAGAGTGGTGTCCGGTTGGGCTGTCATACTGCTTCGTGTGGAGCGGAGCTATCCGGCGATGCACGTGGCCAAAATTGAGCGGCGGCACGGCGATCGTGTCTACAGCTACTGGCTGGTGCGCCGCAGCGTGCGCGAGGGCAAGCGGGTGCGCCACGAGACGGTCGCGAACGTGTCGAAGCTGCCGGCGGCGGCGGTCGAGGCGCTGCGGCGCGCGCTCGCTGGCGAGGCGCTTGTTGCCGCCGGCGAGGTGTTTGCGACCGAGCGCTCGCTGCCGCACGGGCACGTGCGGGCGGTGCTGGCGATGGCAGGTCGGCTCGGCCTTGCGCGGCTGCTCGACCGACGGCCGTCGCGGGAGCGTTCGCTGGTTGTGGCGATGGTCTGCCAGCAGGTGCTCGCGCCGGGCTCGAAGCTGGCCTGCACGCGCGCGCTCGGGCAGTCGACCCTGGCCGAGGAGCTCGCGCTCGAGCGCGCCGACGCCGACGAGTTGTACGCGGCGCTCGACTGGCTGCTCGAGCGGCAGGAGCGGATCGAGGCGCGGCTCGCCCGCCGCCACCTCGCCGAGGGCTCGCACGTGCTCTACGACGTCTCCTCCTCCTACTTCGAGGGCCGCACCTGCCCGCTGCTTGCGCTCGGCTACTCGCGCGACGGCCGCCGCGGCACGCTGCAGATCGTCTACGGGCTGCTCTGCGACCGCGCCGGTCGGCCGGTCGCGATCGAGCTCTTCCCGGGCGGTGTCCACGACGACAAGACGCTGCCCGCCCAAATCGCCAAGCTCAGGAAGCGTTTCGGCATCGGCACGCTGGTGCTGATCGTCGACCGCGGCATGACGACCAAGGCCAACCTGGCCACGCTCGCCGCCGCCGATGGGATCGGCTGGATCACGGCGCTGAAGGCGCCGCAGGTGAAGAAGCTGGTCAAAGAAGGGTCGCTGCAGCTGTCGCTGTTCGACGAGCAAAACCTCGGCGAGATCACGAGCGACGACTACCCGGGCGAGCGGCTTGTTGTCTGCCGTAACCCACTCGTCGCCGCCGAGCGGGCGCGCAAACGCGAGGATCTGCTCGCCGCGACCGAGGCCGCGCTCGCCCCGCTCAAAGCACGGGTCGACGCCGGCACCCTCACGGGGGCGGCGGCGATCGCGCTCGCGGTCGGGCAGCTGATCAACAAACGCAAGGTCAAGAAGCACCTCGAGCTCGTGATCGAGGATGACCGTTTCGCCTACAGCCGCAAGCAGGCCCAGATCGACGAAGAGGCAGCCCTCGACGGCTTCTACGTGCTGCGCACCAACCTCAACCAGCAGACGCTCGCCAGCAACGAGGTCGTGCGCTCCTACAAGCAACTCGCCCACGCCGAACGCGCCTTCCGTACCCTCAAGGGTCCCGAGCTCGAGATCCGGCCGATCCGCCACCGCCGCGAAGACCGCGTCCGCGCGCACGCCTTCCTCTGCCTGCTCGCCTACTACCTCGAATGGCACCTCCGCCACGCCTGGGCGCCGCTGCTCTTCACCGACGAACAGCCACCACTCGCCGCCGACCCAGTCGCCAAAGCCGAACGCTCACCGGAGGCGAAACGCAAAGCGTCGACACAGCGCACCGCCGACGGCGAGGTCTGCCACTCCTTCCCCAGCCTGCTCGCCGAGCTCGCGCTGATCGTCCGCAACACCAACCGCGTCAACGGCAGCGAAGCCACCTTCGACACCATCACCGAATCCAACCGCACCCAGGCACGCGCCCACCAACTCATCGAACAGACCGCGAAGCTCGCGTAGCCACGAACGAGACAGCCACCACGCGCCGCAAACAACGACGCCAAGCCAAACTCCCGCGCCCTACGCCGGGTAACTTCGGGCTAGGGCTCGACACGCGGGCCGGCCGCCGACCATACGACCTTCCCCGGCAGGCTCCGCGACCAGCGGGTGACCTGCCGTAGGCGCGTCCCGTCGAGGTTCACGACGAAGAGCGCCTCGCCGCCGCCGGCAGCCGTGCGCACGAATGCGACGCG
>DATNOU010000010.1:0-1819 GCA_035601195.1 Gaiellaceae bacterium
TGCTCGAGGATCGCCTCCGCCCCACGGGGCGCGACGGCATCGATGAGCAGGTTCGTCCCCGTGGCGAAGGCCGCGCGCGGTCCTTCCGGCCCCGCGTACATCTCCGGGTAGCGGATCGGCCGGACCATGTCGGCGAGTGGGGTCGCAAGGGCGCGAATCGGCGCGATCGCCCTCTTCCCGGCCTCGGCATCGCCCGCGTAGACCATCAGCGCGATCACCACGGGCTTGCGGTGCTGCTCCGCGGGGATGAAGGGCATCGGCGGGGCCTTCAGGATGTTCGCGATCATGGAGAGTTCCTCGGGGGCCGCGTCTGCCGCGGTGATCAGCCCGGTGATCACGTCGGTGCTCGCAGGGAGCAGCAGCATCCCGCCGACGACCTCGTCGATCTCGTGGAGCCGGAGCCGGAGTCTGGTCGCGACACCGAAGTTACCGCCGCCGCCGCGGAGCGCCCAGAAGAGCTCGGGGTGAGTCTCCTCGTCCACCTCGAGAAACTCGCCGTCGGCGGTCACCACCTCAGCCGCGAGCAAGTCATCGATCGCGAGCCCGTTCTTGCGGACGAGGAAGCCGATGCCGCCGCCTAGGGTGAGCCCGCCGAGGCCGACGGTAGGCGTGTCGCCCAGCCCGGTGGCGAGGCCGTGTTCGCCGGTCGCCTTGGTGTAGTCGCCGGCGGTGACCCCGGTCTGCGCCCAGGCGGTCCGGCCGTCGGCGTCGATCTCGACGGCGTTCATCGCGGAGAGGTTGAGGACGATCCCGCCCTCGGAGGTGCCGTGCCCCGCGCGGCTGTGGCCGCCGCTCCGCACTGCCAGTTCGGCGCCTGTCTCGCGGGCCAGGGTGATTACGCGGGCGACGTCGGATGCATCGGCGACGCGGACGATCGCCGTGGGCCGACGGTCGAAGCCGGTGAAAAAGACGCGCCGCACGTCGTCGTATCCGGCGTCGTCCGCGCCGATCACCTTGCCGTTCAGGCTGGCCCTGAGGTCGGAGATCGGGAATTCGGGTGTCGTTGTCATGTCTGCGTCCTTCACTCGTCGAGGATGGTGAGGTCGAGCTGTTCGAGCTGCTCGGGGTCGCTGATGAAGTTCATTGCAGTCGGTGATCTCGCGTCGTCGCTGTTGGAGTTCGCGGCCGTCCGCGCGCGGGTTTGCTGGAGGCGGCGGAGCTGGGCGACCCGCGTGCGGATCGGCTCGGGCAGGCGCTCGGCCTGGCGCCGCTCGGGAGCCGAGGTCATCAGGCGGCCTCTTCCAGTGCGGGCACCGGCTGGGTTGCCGGTTCGATCGCGAGCCGGGGGAGTCGGCGGTCGAGCCGGCCGGGGAAGGACCAGGTGCGGCGGCCGAACAGCTCGAGCACAGCGGGGAGGAGGATGCTGCGGATGACGATCGCGTCGAGGAAGACGGCGCTTGCCATCGCGATCCCGAAGAGCTTGAGCACGCGGTCGTCGCCCATGGCGAAGGAGGCGAAGACGGCGACCATGACCGCGGCGGCGGCGGTGATGACGCGGCCGGTGCGGGCGAGTCCCTCGCGCACGGCCGCGCTCGCGTCGCCGCGGTGTTGCCACTCCTCGTGGATGCGGGAGACGAGGAAGACCTCGTAGTCCATCGAGAGCCCGAAGACGATCGCGAAGACCATCACGGGGATGAAGGCCTCGATCGGCCCGGGCTGGATCCCGAGCAGGCCGCCCAGCCAGCCGCGCTGGAAGATCGCCTGGACGACGCCGAGCGCGGCGGCGATCGAGAGCAGGTTCATCAGCGCCGCCTGCAGCGGGATCAGCAGCGAGCGGAAGACGACGAGCAGCAGGAGCGTCGAGAGTAGGACGACCACG
>DATNOU010000011.1:0-2236 GCA_035601195.1 Gaiellaceae bacterium
ACTGCCTCGGCCTCTGGATCGAGAAGACGGAGGGGGCCCGCTTCTGGACGAGCGTCCTGACCGAGCTCCGCAACCGCGGCGTCACCGACGTGCTCTTCGTCTGCACGGACGGCCTCTCCGGTTTCCCGGAGGCGATCGACGGCGTCTTCCCGCAGGCGGTCAACCAGACCTGCATCGTCCACTTGGTCCGGCAATCGTTGCGCTACCTCTCCTGGAGGGAACGCAAGCGCTGCGCCGGCGAGCTCAGACGGATCTACACCGCAGCCGACGCCGAGCAAGCCCGACAGGTGCTCGACGAGCTGACGGGCCGCCTGGTCCGCCAGCAAGACGCGGACCGCCGCCCTGCAGGTCTGGGACCGCGCCTGGGAACGGGTGATCCCCTTCCTCGCCTTCCCGGCGGAGATCCGCCGCATCGTCTACACCACGGATGAAAGTGTCAAGGGCGCGGTCGGGGCGGTAGGCGCTAGGGACGCCGATTTCGGGCGATGGACCAGTCGCGGCGAGTGCTCGCAGGGGCTGAGAGCGGCTCCTGCGGCTTCGATTTTTCGGCGATCGGCGGTTTCGGGGCAGCCGAGGCCCTCTCGTTGCCGAGATCGGAGCGGCGATCGTTGTCTCGAAGTCGCTCGGCGGGCGTTAGGCTGGGTTGTGGGCGCGGGTGACCCCGGACCGAAGCGCGGGGCGTTGGGGATGGAAGCTCCGCCGCGCAGGATTGCCGCTTGACGGCCTCAGAGTCGCTCCCCAGTGGCGGCGCCCGCGCCCACTTTCGTTCGCGCCTTCGCCTGCCAGTCGGCGACGAGCTGCCGGTAGGCGTGCTCGCCCTGCTCGGCGAGTGCGTTTTCCCGCCGGCGCACCTCGCGGAGCGAGTAGGCGGCGGCCTTGCCTTTTTGGCCGCGGCGCGATGGCATGCCGGCGCGGAGCTCGAGCGCGCGCAGCTTCTTCGCGGTCAGCGAGGGCCGTTGGAAGGCGTAGTCCTCGCCGCGGGCGATCAGGTGCCAGCAGAGCACGGCCAGCTTCCGCGCGGTCGCGACGACCGCGATCTGCATGCCGCGACGGGCGCGGACGCGCTCGTAGAAGGCATGCAGCGGCCCGGGGATCTTCGCGGCGACCCAGGCGGCCTCAACCAGCATCCCGCGTGCGTGCGCGCGGCCGTGCTTGGTGATCCGTCCGTGCGAGGCCGGCTGGCCGCCGGATTGGCGCACGCGCGGGTTGAGCCCGAGGTAGCTGACCAGCTGCTGCGGCGTCCGGAAGCGACCGAAGTCGCCGACCGCCGCGACGAGCGAGAGCGCGACGGTGGCGTCGATGCCGGGGATCGTCATCAGCCGTTTCACCTCGTTGCGGGCGAGCGCGACCTTGGCGAGGTCGGCGTCGATCAGCCCGAGCTCCTCGCCGTGGAAGTCGAGCTGACGCAGCAGCGCCTCGAGCGCCTGCCGCTCGTCGACCGGCAGCTCCTGCTCGGCCAGCCAGATCCTGCCCTTGCGCCCAAACAGGTCGGCGGCCGGGCAGCGCGGGATCAGGTTGCGGTGCAGGATCGACTGCACCCGGTTCTTCAACCTCGTCCGTTGCCGGACGATGTGCGCCCGCCGGGCGACCTGGCGGCGCAGCGACTGCGTCTCGTCGTCGGCCAGCCACACCCCCGGCAGGTAGTTCGCCGCCAACAGCTCGGCCAGCACCTGCGCGTCGACCTTGTCGGTCTTCACCTTCGCCTCGGCGATCGCGCGCGTCTTCGCCGGGTTCGAGACGACCACACGGCCGACGTGCCGCTCGAGCAGCCTGGCGATCGCGTGCGTGTTGCAGGTCGCCTCGAGCGCGACCTCGTCCAGCTCGCACAAACTCCCTGCGAAGAGGCGAAGCGCCTCCGGCGTCGTCGCGATCTGCCCGGCCGAGCGGACGACCCCGTCCTCCCAGATCGCGACCTCCGCGAACTCACGATGAACGTCGAGCCCGATACAGCGTCGCATGCTCCCTCCTTCCAACGAAGCGGTTTGACGTGGGAGCAACAGGCGGGCAAACGACACCTACGGATTCGCGCTCGCAGCGCATCCGGGCAAGTCGCAGGGGCGGCCAAGTAACTAACACGGGCTCGAAGCCCATCGAACAAGAACGGCCTGCCCGACCTGCGTCTGCTCCCGAATGCCCCCGTCCCGGACGGTCGCACCGTACTCACCAACCCGAACACCATCGGCGTCGAGGCGGTCAAGGGTCACGGCAGGCATCCGCCGCCTTTCATACGGGATAC
>DATNOU010000012.1:0-2730 GCA_035601195.1 Gaiellaceae bacterium
CTCACGCTGATCACGGTCATCGCCGCCGTCGCGCTCGTGCTGGCGGGCTGCGGCGGAGGCGGCGGACAGATGAGCACCTACAAGATGACGGCGGCGTCCATGGAACCGACGATTCACTGCGCGCGGCCAAATCCCGGTTGCGAAGCGAACCACAACGATCGCCTCGTCGCGAAGGAACCGCCAGGATCTATCAAGCGCGGCGACATCGTCCTAGTCAACGTCCCGCCGCTCGCCGAGCAGAAGTGCGGCACGGGCGGCACCTTCATCAAGCGCGTGATCGGGCTACCGGGCGAGACGTGGTCCGAGCTGCAGGGCTACATCTACATCGACGGCAACCAGCTCCATGAGCCGTACGTCAAGCCCGACCACCGCGACTTCCAGACGATTCCGGCGCGGAAGATCGCGTCCGGCAACTACTTCGTGATGGGCGACGCAAGAATCTGGTCCTGCGACTCCCGGCTCTGGGGCACCGTCGCCGAGTCGAAGATCGTCGGCAAGGTCGTCAAAATCGAGTCCGACTGAACCGCAGCCGGCCGCTCCGATCCTCGCGCCATGCCACCTCACACTCTTACCCGGCGCGGAAGTCTCGGATAGAGGCGCGTGCAGCCTCGGCTGGGCCAGTGCTCACGAATGTTCCCTGAGGGAAGAGCCGCAGAACACGTCGAGTAGCGTCCCCGCTGGTGGTGTACGAGCCGGTTGAGGTTGTCTTCCGCGGCTGTCGCGGAGCGCGAGCCGTAGGCGAGCGCGGAGCGACGGCCGCGGGTCCGGGTGATAGCTGACCACCGCGTCATCCTCGCCAAGTCCCGTCAAAGACAAGCGCGAGGAGGAACACGGTGGTCGAGCACACGATGGACGTGTCGGGCTGGTTGCGCAAGCAGCTCGAGGAGGCGCCCCCGGATCTGCTGCGGGCGATGGTGAAGGACTTCGCCGAGGCGGTGATGAGCGCAGACGCTGACGCAGTCTGCGGGGCCGGCTACGGTGAGCGCTCGCCGGAGCGGGTCAACCGGCGCAACGGTTACCGGGAGCGCGACTGGGACACCAGGGTCGGCTCGATCGAACTCGCGCTGCCGAAGCTCAGGGAAGGCTCGTACTTTCCCGACTGGCTGCTGCAGCCGCGCCGCCGGGCCGAGCAGGCGTTCGTGTCGGTGATCGCCGACGCCTACCTCGCCGGCGTCTCGACCCGGCGGGTGGAGAAGCTGGTGCAGCAGCTCGGGGTCGAACGGATGTCGAAGAGCCAGGTCTCCAGGCTGGCGAAGTCGCTCGACCGGATCGTGGAGGACTTCCGCACCCGGCCGCTGGACGGCGCACCGTATGCGTACGCCACCTTCGACGCATTGGTCGTGAAGTGCCGCGAAGGCGGCCGCACTGTCAACGTCTGCGTCGTGCACGCGGTCGGCGTCAACCGAGACGGCTTCCGCGAGTCGCTCGGCCTCGACGTCGTCACCGCCGAGGACGGCGCCGCCTGGCTCGCCTTCCTCCGCTCGCTCGTCGCGCGCGGCCTCAACGGCGTCCGGCTCGCGACCAGCGATGCGCATCCGGGCCTGGTCGACGCGATCGCCGCGACCCTCCCCGGCTCCGCCTGGCAACGCTGCCGCACGCACGCGATGCGCAACCTGCTCACCCGAGTGCCGAAGAGCGCGCAGTCGTTCGTCGCCACGATGGTCCGCACGATCTTCGCGCAACCCGACAGCGCCACCGTGCATGAGCAGCACCTGCGGATCGTCGACCAGCTCGCCACACGCTTCCCGGAAGCGGCGGCGCTGCTCGAGGAGGCCGCACCCGATCTGCTCGCCTTCACCGCCTTTCCGAAGGAGCACTGGCGGCAGCTGTGGAGCAACAACTCGCTCGAACGGCTGAACAAGGAAATCCGCCGCCGCACCGACGTCGTCGGCATCTTCCCCGACCGGGCCGCGATCGTCCGCCTCGTCGGCGCCCTCCTCGCGGAACAGAACGACGAGTGGGCCGTCGCCTCAAGGCGCTACATGAGCGTCGAGTCGATCGCCAAGGCGCTCACCGACCCGCCGCTCGACACGTCAGAAGCCCCATCACTCCCGATCGCGGCATGAACGTCACGACCGACACGAACTTCGAGGCCACAGGAGCC
Organism: Gaiellaceae bacterium; assembly: GCA_035601195.1. Lineage (GTDB taxonomy): Bacteria > Actinomycetota > Thermoleophilia > Gaiellales > Gaiellaceae > JAIBJP01. Next base: position 2,105 of record DATNOU010000012.1, read on the forward strand.
GCTCTCACGGCCTCCGAGCTCAAGGCGCGACTCACCCATCGCCGACATCCGACGCCGCGAACACCCTGGAGGTGACGCCAACCCCGACAACACACTGAAACCCTCACGCGAGGATGACACGCTCAGCCTCATACACCACCTTGACGGACGCGGCCCTCGAACACCGAGGATGCTCGTTTCTTAATGCGACCCCAGAGACGAGCCCAGGAACGACCCCAGAAGCGACCGGGCGCTGAGCCCAGCTTGTTCCGCCGGCGCAGGTGGCTACGACCGGGCTATCAATCTCTCCGAGGGCCGAAGGTCGACGCCTACAGGCGATTCCCCGGCTGCCCTCAGCACTCTCTACTCGTCTACGTAAAGCACTAGGTTGTCGCGTGCTGAAAGAGCTGTCGGGAACCCGCCCTTTGCTCGGCTTTTCCTCGACGGAGGGGGTGCCGGTCCTAATTGGACCCCAGAACGGACCCCAGAACGCCACCCAGAACGGACCCCAGAACGGACGGGGCATCTAGGCTGCCTCCTTCAGCGCGCCTTCAGCGCCTCGCCGCGTCACTGCCGCGGTGATCAGGGCCGCGAGCAGCTCGGCCGCTTCGGCTTCCTGGGCAACCGTCAACAGGTCGAGCCTCGGC
>DATNOU010000013.1:0-7092 GCA_035601195.1 Gaiellaceae bacterium
GGCACCGGCCTCTTCGCCCGGACAAATCACTGGCAAGACACCCACACGCGGGGTCATGCGGAAATTGAGTCACAGACAAAGAGCACCGGCGCCACCCTGACGACAGCCCCAGACGGGACACCCGCACACTCACAGTGGGGGAATGTGCCCCGGAACCGGGACCCGGAGCGGGAACTGCCCACCCGAGCGTCCGTCCGTCTTCGGACAGCGCACCGCTCGATTCCTTTACGCTCAGGCGGTGGCTGGCATAACGGGGAGACTGGGAAGGATCGCGAACGTCACGCGCCAGGACACCGCTGCCCTTAGCAGGGAAGTGCCACTGGACCTCGCCGCGATCCAAGAAGCGTGGCCCGCCTTTGAGTCGGGGTTCGACTCAGCGCACGGGCGTCGGATGATGGGCCTGATCGACAATCGAGCTGGCACGTATCGGCTTTGCACCGAGCGCCTGCCCCGCGACATAGAGAACCCGCTCGGCCTCGACGAGACGACGATCCCAGGCGGACGCTACCTGCGGCTCAGGCTCATTGGTGACGCTCCCGGTGTCTACGGCCAGATCGCGGCGGCGTTCGACGAGCTCTTCGAGAACGCTGAGCACGATCCCACACGTCCGCTCATCGAGTTCTATCGACACGAAGGCGAAGTCGACTGCCTCGTCCCAGTCAATGCGGCCGTACTGTCGCCTGAGCACTCGTCAGGGATTAAGGAACTCAGTAGTCGCCGACACGATCCGCTGGTTCTAGTCAGACGACAGGCTCACATGCGCGAGCGTGCTGTGCCTCGACATGCGCGCAACGTACGTGCGCGCCAAACGAAATGACGCGTAGCGCCGGCTAGGTGATCGTCAACGGCGTGCCGACCGGCATGAGCCGCGCGAGCTTCATGATCGACGCGTTCGGCATGCGGATGCAGCCGTGCGAGACGCGGCCCGGAAGGATCTCCGGCTGGTTGGTGCCGTGGACGCCCACGAAGCCGCCGCCCGGCCAGTCGGTCAGCGTCGCGGAGCGGGCGCTTGTCCCGAACGCGATCGGCCCGTAGAAGATGTCGTTGAAACTCGTGAGCTTGTCGCGGATGTAGAACTCCCCGCGCGGGGTCGGCCAGATCGAGCGCCCGACGCCGACGATGCTCGTGAAGATCGTCTTGCCGTTCCGCTTCAGCGTCGCGCGGAAGTGCGCGCGGTCGACATACAGGTGCGTGTTGACCTGGAAGAGCGCGCCGATATCGGACTCCTGCACCCAGCCGGTCGAGTTGTTCGGCAGGATCGGCAGCCGGACTCGGTACCAGAGCTGCGTGGCGCTCGTCTGGGCCTGACTTAGCACGAGCACGATGTTGTGCGTCCCGTCCGTCGTCATCGTGTCCAGCTTCGTGACCGCCCGGGCCGACGCGCGCGGCTGTGCGCGGACCACGGCGCGCTTGAGCACCTGCGCCCAATGCGCGACCTTGTCGGTCGCGAGCTTCTGCGTCAGCGGGTAATGGATGACCGTGCCCTTGACATGGATCGCGTACGTCAGCGATGGCGCGGACGTCGACGTGCCTACGAGCGATGCCACGAACTTGATCGTGTAGTCGCCGGGCGTGTCGGGCGTCCACGCGAAGGACGCGCGGGCGGTAGTGCCGTCCGAGGAGTTGAAGAGGACGCCCTTCGGGAGGGTGCGGGCGGGCGCGATGTGGACGATCCCGCCGGCCTCTGCGGTCGAGGCGGTCAATGAGAAGCTGACCCGCTTCCCCTCGCCGACGCTGAACTTCGCCTTGTCGGCCGGGGTCGGCGACGTCCAGCTCACGCTGGCGGTATCGCTCCGGCCGGCCGGCACCAGCAACAGCACGGCCAGCACGGCCGCCACGAGTGCGGCTGAGAACGTCTTGGAGAGAGAAGGAACCGTGCGGTTCGAGGACACTTATCTTCAGAATAGCCCGGAAATCTGACGGTGGAGCGGGACGGCCGGTAAGGCCGCCCCACCCCTTCGTCTGGTCCGGTTAGCCGGCGGCCTTCGGCTTCTTGTGGGAGACCACCTTGGGCTTTTTCTTCTTCTTTACAACCTTCTTCTTGGCGGGTGTCAGCGCCGCGTGGCGGGTAGTTCGCGTCTCCCGGGTACTCAGCCTGGTACGAGATGTTGCCCGTCGGCGCGAAGGCATCCGAGGTCGCCGTCGAGGGTGACCCAGGTGTCAGTGGGACCGTCTGGTTCGTCGCCGTACCGGTGCAGTCGATCGTCGAGTAGCGATGGAAGATCACGTTGCCGGTCGGTGCGGGCGCAGCCGCCGGCGTCGCGGCCGTCTTGGCGACGAAGACGCTGTCGTGAACGACTGTGCCGGACACCACCGTCGTCACGACGTTGTTCGCCGCACCGAGGATGTCGGTCCGGGCAGTGGCGTCCGCGAAGAGCTTCGTCGCGTTGCCGGAGTTGCCGGCCGTTCCGGTCGTGCTGCGTCTCACCAGCACGCCGCCGACCGACAGCGTCAGCTTCGCGCTCACGATCGTGGTTCCAGCTGTGCCGGACGTCAAGGTGATCGTGCAGCTCCCGGTGCCGCCCGAGGTCGTGCACGGGTTTGCCGTCGTGAACGATCGCGGGCCGCTCACGATCGTGAAGCTGATCTGCGTACCGTCCGGCGCGTTCGCAAAGCCGGAGCCGCTGTTCACGTTGACGTGTGCGGTCAACACGTGGTTCATCGATACCGGGTTGACCGCCGAGGGCGGCGCCAGCTGAATGTTCGCGTCGACGAACGTCTTGACGGCGTCGGAGCCGTTCGCCCCGGTGCCGTCCGTGGCAGCGGTGATCGGCGCCGAGCCGTTGATCGACAGCGTCGCCGAAGCATGCGCCGTCACCTTGCCCGGCGTCGCCGACGAGAACGTGATCGTGCACTGGCCGTTGGCGTCAGTGTTCGCACCCGCGTTCGTGCAGGATCCGCTCGCAGTCGAGTGGACGGCGCCGTTGGAGTCCGTCAGCGTGAAGCTGACGTGCTCGCCGGCCGCGGGGACAAACGTGCCGGTCCCGTGTCCTTCGAGAGCGTCACGGTGAACGTGTACGACTGCCCGACCTCGTTCGTCGCGGACGATGCGATCGCGATCTTCGCCGCCGCCCAAGCCTTCGACGCGTTGGTGCTGTAGCCGGCCTTCCCGTCACCGCCCGCGCGGTGCAGCGTTACGCCTCCCACGGTGGCGTCCGTGCTCGCCTTGATCGTGGTCGTACCCGTCGCCGACGAGCTGATCACGGCCGAGCACGAGCCGGTTCCACCGAACGTAGTGCAACTGCTCGCGCCGACGAAGCTGCCGGGCCCTGAGACGATCGCGAAGGTGATCGTCGTTCCGTTGGGCGCGTTCACGCATCCGCCCGTCCCGGTGTTGACGTTGACGTGCCCGGTGAGCGTGTGGTTCGTCGAGATCGGATTCGTCGCTGACTGAGGCGTGATCTGGATGTTCGCGTCCACGAACGTCTTGACCGCGTCGCCGCTGTTGTCCGCCGTCCCGTCGGTCTCGACGTGGAGGTTCCCAATCAGCGTCGCCGATGCGTGTCCGGTCACCTTGCCCGCCGTGTTGGAGGCGAAAGGTGATCGTGCATTGGCCGCTCGCGTTCGTGTTCGCACCCCCGTTCGTGCAGCTGCCGCCCGGCGCGCTATGAGTTGCCCCGTTCGACTCGGTCAACGTGAAGTCGACGTGCTCGCCGGCAGCAGCCACATAGCCCGCGCCGGTGTCCTTCGACAGCGTCACCGTGAAGGTGTGTGACTGTCCAACCTCGTTGGTCGCCGACGGAGCGATCGCGATCTTCGCCTTCGCCCAGAGCTTGGTCGCGTCGAGGCTGTCACCGGCCTTGCCGTCACCGCTCGCGCGATGCAGGGTGATCCCGCCGACGTTCACGTCGGTGCTCGCCCTGATCGTGGTCGTACCAATCGTCGAGGAGCTGATCGTCACCGTGCAGGAACCCGTCCTGCCCGAGGTCTTGCGCTGAACACGGATCACACGCTAACCGCTCACGTCAACCACGGCGCGGGCTTCGCGAACGCCCCGAACGGGACGCTGATCACCTTCGCGATCGTCTCCACCGCCAAATGCCTTACTCGCACATACAGAGGGTTCGCCGCTCGCGAACCAGCAAAAGGTCCAGGTTGGGCCGGACCAAACGAGGGGCGGCCGCGCGGCCGCCCCTCTTGTGCGCATCGGTACTAGTCGGGCTAGCCGGTCGCCTTCGGCTTCTTGTGCGAGACGACCTTCGGCTTCTTCTTCTTCTTCTTGACGACCTTCTTCTTGGCCGGCGTCAGCGCCCGCGCCTTCACCGGCGCCGTGTCAGTGGCGGTCACGTTCGGGCCCGACGGCGGTGTTCCCGTGGCGGTCGCCACGTTGTCGAAGTTCGCCCGCACGTTCGGCCGTGTGCAGCTGTACGTCACCGTCGCGCCGGGCGCCATCGAGGCCAGCGCCGGGATCTGCGCCTTCGTCCGGTTGCAGTTCGGCGACAGCGGATCGGTCACCGTCACGTCGGTCAGCACGGTGTTGCCCACGTTCGTGACCGTGATCGTGAAGGTCGCCGTGCCGCCGACCGCCACGGACTGCGACTTCGGGTTCTTCACGATCGCGATCGCCGGAGCCGGCACCGGCGTCACCGTCAACGGCTCACACGCACCCGTGCGCGCCGGATAGTTGGCATCGCCCGAGTACTCCGCCTGGTACGACATGTTCGCCGTCGGAGCGAAATCATCCGACACCGCCGTCGACGGCGACCCTGCCGTCAGCGCGACCGTCTGATTCGCGGCCGTGCCGGTGCAGTCGATCGTCGCGTAACGGTGGAAGACCACGTTGCCGGTCGGATTCGGAACCGCCGCCGGCGTCCCCGCCACCCGATCCACGAACACCTTGTCGTGCACGATCGTGCCCGAGACCACCGTCGTCACCACAGCGCCGCTCGCGTTCAGGATGTCTGTCCGCGCAGTGGCGTCCGCCCACAACTTCGACGCATCCGCGCTGTCACCCAACTTCGCGTCACCGCTCTCACGGTGCAACGTCAGCCCACCGACGACCACGTCCGTCTTCGCCCTCACCGTCGACGAACCCGTAGCCGCCGAGCTGATCGTGACCGTGCAGGAACCCGTGCCGCCCGCGGTCGTGCAGCTGCTCGGGCCGACGAAGCTCCCGGCACCCGACAGCGTGAAGGTGATCACGGTTCCGTTCGGCGCGCCCACGAAGCCACCCGAACCGGTATTCACGTTCACGTGCGCCGTCAGCGTGTGATTCGTCGAGACGGGATTGATCGCAGAGGCAGGCGAGATCTGCACGTTCGCATCCACGAACGTCTTCGTCGCATCTCCGGAGTTCGGTGCCACCCCGCTCGTCTGAACCGTCACTGACGCCCCGTTGATCGACAGCGTCGCCGAGGCATGCCCCGTCACGGTGCCGGCCGAGTTGGAGGTGAAGGTAATCGTGCACTTTCCGTCCACATTCGTGTTCGCGCCCGCAGCCGTGCAGGTACCGGTCGGTGCCGTGTGCACCGCTCCGCCTGCGTCGGTCAGCGTCACGTCCACGTGCTCACCGGCGGCGGCCGCGAATGCACCCGCGCCCGCATCCTTCGACAGCGTCACCGTGAAGGTGTGGGCCTGGCCCACCTCGTTCGTAGCCGACGGAGCGATCTCGATCTTCGCGTTGACGAACGTCTTCACCGCATCACCGCTGTTCTGCCCGGTTCCGTCTGTCGCGACCGTCACCGGCAGGCCGGCGACATCGAGGGTCGACGTCGCATGCGCCGTTACGGTTCCGGTCGAGTTCGAAGTGAAGGTGATGGTGCACTGGCCAGCCGCATCGGTATTCGCACCCGCCGTCGTGCAGGAACCGCTCGGCGCGGAGTGGGCCGCCCCGTTCGCGTCCGTCAGCGTAAAGTCGACGTGCTCGCCCGCAGCCGCTACGAAGCCATTCCCGTCACCGGTGTCCTTCATCAGCGTCACCGTGAACGTATGCGGCTGACCGACCGCGTTGGTCGCAGACTGCGCGATCGAGATCTTCGCGTCGACGAACCGCTTCGTCGCCGGCGTCGAGTTCGCGCCGGCGCCGTTCGTATGCCTGGTCAACTGGACAGCCCCGACCGTGAGCGTCGTATGCGCGCTCACGACGCTGACGCCGGTGACCGCCGAGCTGAGGGTGATCTGGCACGAACCGGTACCGCCCGCGGTAACGCACGGATTGGCGGTCGTGAACGCTCCCGGGCCGGAGTTGATCGTGAAGCTGATCTGCGTCCCGTCGGGCGCAGCCACGAACCCGGCCCCCAGGCCGGCGTTCACATTCACGTGCGCCGTGAAGGTGTGCGAGTCACCGACCCGGTTCACACCGTTCGGCGAGATCTGGATGTTCGCATCCACGAACGTCTTGACCGCGTCGCCCGAGTTGGGCGCGACATTGTCAGTCTCGACCGTGAACGCTGACGGTGTCCCCAAGGTGCCGGTCCAGCTCGCGTGCCCGGTCACCTTGCCGGCCGAGTTCGAGGTGAACACGATCGTGCACTGCCCTGCGGCGTCGGTGTTCGCCCCCGCGTCATCGCAGGTGCTCGCGGCCGCGTCCAGCACCGAGTTCGCTCCGTTCGTGTCCGTCAACGTGTAGTCGACATGCGCACCGGCGAACGCCACGAACCCGGCGCCGTCGCCCACGTCCTTCTGCAGCGTCACGGTGAAGATGTGGGGCTGTCCAACCTCGTTCGTCGCGTTCGGCGCGATCGAGATCTTCGCGTTCACCCACGTCTTCGCCGCCGGCCCCGAGTTCGCACCGACGCCGTTCGTGCTCCGCGTCAGCGAGACGCCGCCGACCTGGACCGAAGTCGAGGCCGAGACCGTCGTCACACCCGTTGTGCTCGAGGAGAGCGTGATCGTGCAGCTCCCGGTGCCGCCCGCGGTCGTGCACGGATTCGCGGACGTAAACGCTCCCGGGCCGGAATCGATCGTGAAGCTGATCTGCGTCCCGTCCGGCGCAGCCACGAACCCAGCCCCCAGGCCGGCGTTCACATTCACGTGAGCCGTGAAGGTGTGCGAGTCACCGATCCGGTTCACACCGTTCGGCGAGATCTGGATGTTCGCATCCACGAACGTCTTGACCGCGTCGCCCGAGTTGGGCGCGACATTGTCAGTCTC
>DATNOU010000014.1:0-4292 GCA_035601195.1 Gaiellaceae bacterium
AGCGGCGGCGCGTTGAGGTGGGCGACCAGTTCGGGACGCACACCTTGCTCTTGAAGAAGACGAGGACGCTCTGCCTCCCTTCGTCGAAGACCGTTCTCTAACAGCTTCCAATGGCTGGAGCGCCGCTCGCTGGCGGCGCTCGGCTAGTCGTCGACGTCGGGATCGACTTCGTCGGCCCGCCGCGCGGCCACCTCGGCTTCCTTCTGCTCGGCTTGCGCGCGCTCGGCGAGCTCGTTCGCGACGGACGCGCGATGCTCCGCGCGCTGAGATTTCGATTCGGCTTGCTTGCGGAGCTCGAGCGCCTCGCTCCGCTTGCTCTCCAGGCGCCGTTCGCGGGCTCTCCGTGCGGACAGGAGGAGCAGGACGACGACGAGAACGGCTGCAACTGCGATGACGATCCAGACCCAGGTATCCATTCTCGACCTCCTTTTGGTTCGAGGCCGATACCCGTGATCCGCGCGCGCTAGACCTCGCGGTAACGGGCGCGGGCCAGGCTGAACACCCCGAAGGCGATCAAACCCGCCGCCACGGTCCCGAGCAAAGCCGGGCCATAAGGTTGCTCGGACAGGCGGTGAAGGGCACCGTCGAGTCCCACCGGCTCCTTCGGGTCGTACTCCAGGGCAGCCTTCACCACGAAGATGCCGATGAGGGTGAAGACGACGCCGCGAGCCGCAAATCCGGCGCGGCCCACGGCGCAGACGAGCCGCCGCTCGCCGCCGCTCATCTGCTCGACCTTGAGATCCTTCTCGAAGTTCCGGCTGAGGGCGCGGTAGCCGTTCCAGAGGCCGTAACCCACGATCGCGAGGCCAGCTGCCCCCACGAGCCAACGGCCGGCCGGCCAGTCGAAGACGGTTGCTGTCGCCTTGTCCTCCGTGTTCGACTTTCCACCGCCGCGTGAGAGCGCCAGAGCAAGGGCGCTGTAGCAGAGGCTCGCGTAGAGGAGCGCGCGGGCGGCATAGACGAGCCGCTTCCCGACGCCGACATCCTCTTCACTCTCGATCTTCTCCCCGAGGACGGCGACCGCGAAGCGCCAGATGGCGTATCCAGCGAAGCCGATGGCGAGAGCCAGCAAGGCGGCGAGGCCGTACCACTCATCGGCGAGCGTGTGCAAGGCACCCCGCTGGTCGGTCGTCTTCCCGCCTAGGCCGAGCGCGAGCTCGATCGCGAGCCCGCCGACGAGCACGTACATCGCACCCTGCGCGACCATGCCGGCTCGCGCCAACCGCGCGAGCCAGTTCTGTCCGCTGCCCCGGTGGGCAAGGCCGTCGGCGGAGGTTCTGATCTCGGCTTGAATGTCGCTCATCGAGTGAGACACATGGGGCGCCCCGCCGAATACCCGCTAGGAGAGCGCGCGAATCCCAGCCGTAACCGCAGCCGCCACGATGACGACGGCCAGCAGCGGCAGGCGTAGGACTATCGCCACGGCCGCAGCGCCAATCCCCAGGAGTCGCTCGTCGAGGACGATCTGGCGATCCCCGCCGACGGCCTGGGTCACCACGAGGGCGGCGAGAAGCGCGGGTGCGAGAAGGAAGAGGACGGCGCTCAGCGCGAGTGGCAGCTCCCGTCCACCGAGGACGACGGGTCCGACCGCCTTGAGGCACACGGTCGCCGCGCCGACCAGGATGATCACGATCCAGACGGAGCTCACGTGCGCACCCAGCCGATGAAGCAAGCCGCGGTCGCTGCGACGATCGGCACGCCGGCCGGGACGAACGGGATGAGAACCAACGCGATCGCACCTCCCGCGAGGGCGGCGGCCAGCGCTCGCCGTGAGGTCACCTGGGGCACCAGCAGCGCGAGGAACAGCGCCGGGAAGGCTGCGTCGAGGCCGTACCGCTCGGGGTCGCCGAGCCTGTCGCCGACGAGCGCCCCGAGCGCCGTTCCGCCCACCCAGCAGACGTAGAGAACGAGCCCGCCGCCGACCAGGAGCCGGCGGTCGTACCTTTCGTCGGAGTGGCGCGAGAGCGCCCAGGACTCGTCGACGATCAGTTGCGCCTCGAGCAGGCGGCGCACAACTGAGCCCCGAAACTGGTCGCCGACCGTCACGCTGATCGGTGCGTACCTCGCGTTGAGCAGGACGGCCGCGGCGACCGCCGCAGCTACGCCGCCGCCCGTCTCGAGTACGGAAGCCGCTGCGAACTGCGCCGAGCCGGCGAAGGTCGTCGCCGACATGACGATTGCCGCGAGCCCGTCGAACCCTGCCGTGTGCGAGAGGACGGCGAAGGAGGCGGCGAAGACGGCAGCGGCCGCGCCGATCGGCGCTACGCGGCGCGCCCCTTTCCGGTAGGTCGTCCTAGTCGTCGACCCAGTCACGCGTGAGGTAGAGCCAGAACGCCAGCCCCGCATACGGCCCGTAACGACGGAAGCGCCGCTCAATTCCTGCATCCGAGGTCTTGCGGCCGTTGACGCGCGCGTACTTCGGTCTCGTCCACGAGTCGAGAATGAGAGGTGAGTAGCGACCGAGCAGCATCATGATGTGCGCGGCCGCGTAAGGGCCGACGCCGGGAAGGGCCAGCAGCCGCTCCGCGACTTCCTCGTCGGAAAGCTCCTTGGGCGGCGTTTCGCCGAGCTCCTCGAGGTCGAGCCCGCCAGAGGCCACGGAGTCCGCCAGGGCACGGAAGTACGCGCTGCGGTAGCCGGCCCGGACGACGTCCTTGTAGAAATCGTCGCTCGCCTCGGCCATCGCGGCCGGAGTGGGGAAGGCTCGCCCGTAGGGGCCCTCGTCCGCGGCTCCGAGGGCGGGCTCGCCAAGATGCTCGACGAACGCGCCGACCATGCGGACGGTCGCGGACCACGCGCAATTCGTTGTGGCGATTGTCTTCACCACGTCCTCGAAGACGGTCCCGCTTCGCAGCAAGCGTCCGGCGCCGGCTGCCGCCCAGGAGAGGTCTGGGTCCTTGCGAACCCGCTCGTAGAAGTCCGAAAGATCCTCGTCGAGGCGCAAGACGTGGCCCACGCGATCGAGCAAGGCGTCAGCGAGCTTCTTCGAAGGAGGCGGGCCGAGGACGGTCACCGTGGCCTTGCCCGTGCGGCCCTGGGCGACTCCCACGGTCCGCGGACGACCATGCGGCACGCGGAGCGTCACTTCGAGAGTGCGCGCGTCTTCGTCGATCCTGTTCGGAGGAAGGTCCGCGACCCCGTGGGAGGAGATCGTCCTCCAGAGGTCGACTGGCTCCCCGCCCGCCCCGACGAGCGGAAGCTCGGCCGTCCAGGTCAAGACTCGGCGGGGTCGTACTTGCGCTCCCACTCGGAGACGCCGAACGCCTCGCCCGGCGTGCCACCGAAGCAGAGCACGGTGGTGTCGTCTTCGAGGGCGACTGCACTGCGCAGAGCATCTGGATCCGGGACGTAAACGAACGTGCCCGCGGGGGCAGCGATGTCCTCTCCCTCGATGGTAAAGGTGGCGTTTCCGTTGGAGACGAAATAGAGCTCCTCGTGGCGTGTTCCGCTCTCCTCCGTCTCCCGGTGCTCGCCCACCAGCGTTTGACCTTTTTGGGCCGTGAAGCCGTTGGCGCCGAACGACGAGATGCCGAAGTGAATGCGAATTGGCCTCCAGTCGGTGTCGCCCGGTTTCTTCTCGTATTTCGGCTCGGGCATTTCATCGATGTGAATCGCCTCGAACGGAACCTCGCGCATCACGTCTCCTCCAGACTCGTCAGCGGGAACATAGTTATCGCTCCAGGCGCAGGACGTCCCCTTCACGGACGCCCCAGCGCTCGAAGGCACCGCGATTGACCTCGAGCGCTCCGCGGTAGGACGCCTCGGGGTCGTACAGAGCGCACGGGTCGCGGGTGCACGGCTCCATGTCGAGGATCCGCACGATCGTGCCGCTCTCGTCGTAGAACGCGATCGAGAGAGGGATCAGCGTATCTTTCATCCAGAACGCCGAGGTCGTGTCCGTGGGGAAGACGAAGACCATGCCGGCGTCGTCCGGAAGCTCGCGGCGTCCCATCAAGCCGCGCGTCTGCTCCGTCTGGGTATCGGCCACCTCCACGTGCACGGTGACCTCGTCGCCCTTCGTCTCGATGACGGCACGCGGCCCGTGCTCGGCGCCGCAGGCGGAAACGAGCGCGAGGAGCAGCCAGAGCGCAAGCGGTCGCACCGTGAGCTAGCCGAGTAGCGCACCTTCGAGCGCGAGCAGCCTCTCCTTGCGCTCGAGGCCTCCCCCATAGCCGACGAGGCTTCCGCTCGAGCCGACCACCCGGTGGCAGGGGACGACGATTGGCACGGGGTTGCGGTTGAGCGCTCCGCCGACCGCACGGGCCGCGCGCGGTCGCCCGATCCGGGCGGCG
>DATNOU010000015.1:0-4681 GCA_035601195.1 Gaiellaceae bacterium
GCGGCGGTGTCCGCGCCCGCCCAGCCCGAAGCCGCGCCGCAGCGTCTCCGAAGATCCACCGGCGCGTGGCGCGGGCCCACCTCCCACACGAGCCCGTCGGGTGCGCGGCCCCGCACGCGGATGTACCCCCCGTGGATGCCACGCAGGTGATGGCAGGCGCATTATGCCGACTGGCGGATTATCCCGCGTCGCCCGACGGATCCGCTGGTGCGCAAGGGGATGAGCGCGCGGGACGCGGCATAATCCGGGACCATAGATCCAGGCATCCTGGCCTCTTCACGGCACGTCGCCGTCGAGGAGGCAGGCATGTTCGATCCGGCTTCGGTGAGGGTTCGGGGTCCCCTTCAAGCATACGTGGAGGGGTTCTGGGCGGAGTTGCTGCGGCAGGGGTACGCGCCGCTGTCGGCCAGGAATCTGCTGCTCGTGACCGCTCACCTAGGTCGCTGGCTGGAGGCCGAGGGGCTCGCCCTCTGCGATCTCACCGAGGATCACGCCGCCGCGTTCCTGCGCCATCGGTGCCGGCAGGGGTACACCCAGTTCCGGACTCGTCGCGCCCTCGAGCCGCTGTTGGGCCACCTCCGCGCCATCGGCGTCGTTCCGACGCCGAGCCCCGTCCTCGACGAGACGCCCGTGGGTCTCCTCGTGCGCGAGTACGCGGGGTACCTCTCGCGAGAGCGAGGTCTCGGCGCTTCCAGCATCCGTGCGTACACCGACTTCGCGAGGCGGTTCGTTCTCGATGAGCGGCCTCGCCTGGACTGGGATCGGCTGACGGCCGCGGAGATCACCGACTTCGTCCTCGATCGCTCTCGCCGGTCGAGCCTCGCGGGCCGCAAGCTGATGGTGACGCACCTTCGCTCGTTGCTTCGGTTCCTGCACGTTCGTGGAGCGACGGCTCAGGGCCTGGCGTCCTGCGTCCCGGCGGTGGCGGGCTGGCGCCTAGCCGCGGTCCCCAAAGCGCTCGAGGTGCGCGAGATCGACCGGCTCCTGGCATCCTTCGATCGCTCCCCCGTCGGCCTCCGCGACTCGGCCATCGTTCGGCTCCTGCTTCGGCTCGGGCTGCGCGCCGGGGAGGTTGCCGCGATCACGCTCGAAGACGTGGATTGGCGGTCGGGCGAGATCTCGGTGCAGGGCAAGGGCCGGCATCAGAGCCGCCTTCCGCTGCCGGCAGACGTGGGCCGCGTGCTCGCCGCGTACGTCCGCCACGGCCGACCTCCGGGCAGCATGCGGAGCCTCTTCCTCCGCAGCAGGGCGCCGTGTGCCGGGATGCGGCCGGGCGCGATCATCGCCGTCGCTCGGAGTGCGCTGCGACGTGCGGGCGTCCTCGCGGGCAGCGCGCACCTGCTCCGTCACACCGCCGCCACGCAGCTCCTTCGCCGCGGCGCTTCGCTGCCCGAGATCGCACACGTGCTTCGCCACCGGCACATCGACACGACCGCCATCTACGCCAAGGTGGACCTCGCCTCGCTGGGCGCGCTGGCGCAGCCGTGGCCGGGAGGTGCCGCATGAGCCCCGGGGGTCTCTCACGTTCGGTCGAGGAGTACCTCGCGCTCCGCCGCGCCCTCGGGTTCAAGCTGCGCCACGAGACCTGGTTCCTGCCCGAGTTCGTGGCCTTCCTCGGAGCGCACGGCACCTCGGTCATCACGACGGAGCTGGCCTTGCGCTGGGCGCAGCAGCCCTCCGGCACATCACTGCGGTGGTGGGCGAGAAGGCTCAGCGCGATCCGCTGCTTCGCGAAGCATCACCGCGCGTTCGACCCACGCACCGAGGTCCCGCCGCCGGATCTCATCCCGTACCGCGAGCACCGCCGCACACCGCACATCTACACGGACGATGAGATCGCCGCGCTGATGCGGCAGGCGCAGACCCTCTCCGGCCGGATGCGATCGGCGACATACGCGATGCTCATCGGGCTCCTCGCCGCCACGGGCATGCGCGTCGGAGAGGCGATCGCCCTCGACGACGTCGATGTCGACTGGGCTCGTTCGCTGCTGACGGTCCGCTTTACGAAATTCCAGAAGTCTCGACTGGTCCCGGTCCACGCATCGACCCTGGCGGCGCTTCGAGCGTACGTCGCTCGACGGGACCAGCTGCTCCGCCGCCGCCACAGCCCGAGCCTCTTCGTCTCAGGTGTCGGTGCACGCGTCCACCACCAAAACTTCAATCGCGTCTTCATCCGGTTGGTCGAACTCACCGGTGCCGGCGACGGACGGAGCCGCCCTCGCATCCACGACCTCCGCCACACCTTCGCGGTGAAGGCCGTGCGCGACTGGTACCGCTCCGGCCTCGATGCCGAGCGCCGCTTGCCGTCGCTCTCGACCTATCTCGGCCACGTGAGTCCGTCCAGCACGTACTGGTATCTCACCGCCACTCCCGATCTGCTCGCGCTCGCCGGCAAGCGCCTGGAGCGCGGCTGGGAGGTGCGGCCGTGATCCTCCTCGCTCCCTTGCTCGAAGCGTTCTTTTCCGAGCGGCTCCAGCGCCAGCGGAGGGCGAGCCCGCATACCATCGCCGCCTACCGCGACGCGTTCCGGCTACTCCTCGGTTTCGCCGAGAAGCACATCGGCAAGGCGCCTTCCACCCTGCTCCTCGCGGACATCGACGCGCCGCTCGTCGGCGCCTTCCTCGATCACCTCGAGAAGGAGCGCGGCAACAGCATCCGGACACGCAACGCGCGGCTCGCGGCGATCCACTCGTTCTTCCGCTTCGCGGCCGGCCGCGAGCCAGCGCACGCGGGACTGATCCAGCGCGTCCTCGCCATCCCGCAGAAGCGCTTCGACCGTGACCTCGTCGCCTTCCTCACCACCGCCGAAGTCGACGCGCTCCTCGCAGCGCCAGACACGACCACCCGACTCGGTCGCCGCGACCACGCGCTGCTCCTCCTCGCCGTCCAGACCGGCCTGCGCCTGGCGGAACTTACCGGGTTGGGGATCGACGACCTCGCCCTCAGCGCCGGCGCCCACGTTCGCTGCCACGGCAAGGGTCGTAAGGAGCGCTGCACGCCGCTGTCCCGCACGACGGCGCGCGTGCTTCGCGCGTGGATCGCCGAGTGTGGCGCAGTCGGTCCCGACCTCCTGTTCCGCAGCGTCCGGCGGACCCGGCTCAGCCATGACGCGGTCGAGCTGCTCGTCGCGAAGTACGCGCTCGCGGCCTCACGAGCGTGCCCGACTCTCGCCCGCAAACGCGTGACGCCTCACGTCCTTCGCCACACCACCGCCGTGCAGCTCCTCGAGGCCGGCGTCGATCGCGCCGTCATCGCGCTCTGGCTCGGCCACGAGCAGGTCGAGACGACGCAGATCTACCTCGACGCAGATCTCGCCATGAAGGAGCGCGCCCTCGCTCGCACAACGCCGCCGGGCGTCCGCCCCGGCCGCTTCCGGCCCAAGGACTCGCTGCTCGCCTTCCTCGAGGGGCTCTGATTATGCCGCGTCGCGACTGCCGATCGACAACGCCTGCGCGGGTTGTACGCTCGCACGCGGCATAAGTTCCGAGTCGGCATAATGCATCTTATGCCGCGAGCGGCATAAGGCGCAGAGCGCGACGAGGTTCCAGAACTCGTCGCCTCCGCCGCGCGAGCGCGGGACGACGTGGTGGGCGTGCACCGCCCTCCGGCTGCACCCGGGCACCTGGCACCGGCCGAGGTCGCGCTCGCGGATGCGCTGCGACACCGTCCGAGCCCGCTTCACGTGCGGCCGCCAGGTCTCGAGGAAGTGCCGCGCCACCCGGACGAGGCACCTCCCGTCGTCGAGGAGCCGCCCCTCGACCGCCCGGGCGGCGCGGAACGCCGCACGGAGGAGCAGCGCGGTCCCGGCGGGCAGCGGCGCGCGCAGGACCCGCGCCGCACGCATCTGCGCGTCGTCGCGGTCGGCGAGCGCGGCGCGGAGCTCGACGCAGGTGAGCGCCCGGACGCACGGCACCCAGGCGCCGATCTCGCGATCGGGGAGGCGCGAGAGGAGCCGCACCCTCTCGTACGGGAGACCTCCATCGCGCGCCTCCCGCAGCGCCGGCACCTGGCAGATCCGCCGCTCGAGCGCGGCGCGTTGCTCGACGGTGCGGGCACCGAGCCCGAGCCGCTCCTTGCAGTAGTGGGCGAAGCACCCGAAGCCTGCGGTGTGGCACAGCCCGGACTTGTGGACCATGCGCGCGCAGAAGCCGAGGACCCCGTCCCACTCGGCGCGCTGCCCCGCGAGCGCCCGGAGGTGCGCGTGGATCTCCTCCGCCGACGCCTGCTCGTCGAAGGGCGGCTGCGGCGCGCGGACCACGAGGGGGCGCGAGAGGTACGACCAGCGATCGGACTCCTCCTCGAGCCGCGCCTCCAGCGCGTCGCGCCGCGCGGGAGCCGGCCGGAACGCGCTCCCCGCGCCGCGGGCGCCGTCGTCGCCCGCCTCCACGGGGTGCTCCGCGACGTACTCCTGCGCCATCGCCTCGAGCCGCTGCGCCCGCGAGGAGCCGGGCAGGATCTTCCCTGCGACCTCGAGCGCCTCGTCCACCGTGGCGCGGTCGTCGGGCGCGAGCCGGACGCGAAGCCGCTCCCACTCCTCGTCCGGCTCGCCGCCGCTGCGCTCCTGCCGCACCGCCGCCTCGAGCGCGCGGACCGTCTCCACGCGGGCCCGCTCCACCCAGCGCGCCTCCGCCTCGCCCACCGCGACCGGGAGGATTGTCTGCGCGTTGCGGAGCCGGACCTC
>DATNOU010000016.1:0-5900 GCA_035601195.1 Gaiellaceae bacterium
TGCGCCTTCAGGAAGTCGTCGAAGGTGAAGCGCCCCTCGCGCATGCGCTTCTCCATCTCCTCTTGCTCGTCCTCCTCGACGGCGGCCTCGGCGCGCTCGATCAGCGTCAGCACGTCGCCCATGCCGAGGATGCGCGAGGCCATCCGGTCGGGATGGAAGTACTCGAGCTGGTCGAGCTTCTCCCCGGTGGAGACAAGCTTGATCGGCTTGCCGGTCACGGCCTTGACGGAGAGCGCCGCACCTCCGCGCGCGTCACCGTCGAGCTTCGTCAGGACGATGCCGTCGAAATCGATCGTCTTCGAGAACGCCTCCGCGACGTTGACGGCGTCCTGGCCCGTCATCGCGTCGAGTACGAGGAGGACGTTGTGCGGCTTCGCGGCTCCGCGCACCCGCGCAAGCTGATCCATCATCTCCTCGTCGACGTGGAGCCGTCCCGCGGTATCGAGGATCACCGTGTCCCGGCCCTGCGCCCGGGCCTGCTCGATGCCCTCCTTGACGACAGCGACCGGATCCTTCGTGCCCTTGTCCATGTGAACGGGGATCTGGATCTGCTTGGCCAGCTGCTCGAGCTGGTCGATCGCGGCCGGACGCTGGAGGTCCGCCGCGACGAGTGCGGGAGCCTTCCCCTCGCGGCGCAGCAGCAGCGCCAGCTTGGCGGCTGCCGTGGTCTTCCCGGAGCCCTGTAGGCCCGCCAGGAGGATCACCGTCGGCGGCCGGCCGGAGAACGCGAGCTTAGAGCCCCCCTGGCCCATGATCGCGGTCAGCTCCTCGTGGACGATCCGCACGACCTCCTGGCCGGGCGTGAGGCTCTTCGTCACCTCCGAGCCCGCGGCGCGCTCGCGCACACGCGCGACGAACTCCTTCACGACCTGGAAGTTGACGTCAGCCTCGAGGAGCGCGAGCCGGATCTCGCGCATGGCCTTGGAAAGAGCCTCCTCGGACAGCTTCCCATGACCACGGAGATCGCCGAGGGTGGCTTGCAGCTTGTCGGAAAGCGTGTCAAACATGGGCCGGTCGGAAAGTGTAGCTGCGGGTTTTTCCCACTCTCAGGAGGTAGGCATGGCAGAGATCGCCAAGATCATCCGGATCATCGGACAGTCGCCCACCAGCTTCGCCGAAGCGACGAAGGTAGCCGTTCAAGAGGCGAGCAAGACCGTTCGCGACATCCACGGCGCCCATGTCGTCGAGATGAGCGCGATCGTCGAGAACGAGCAGATCACGCTCTTTCGAACGACAGTGGACATCGCTTTCGGCGTCGAGCGCTAGGAGGGCTTGGCGGAACGTCGCTCGCCGTCGGGACGCGATGGTCGTTCCGAGGCAAGGACGCAGGGAGCCCTCGTATCGAATCTAGATACGGGGGCGACCCGTCATTCTGGACGCGGATGCGTTGGGGCGGGCAGCGCGCCTCCGACGGCACAGACTATGTTTCGTCAAGCCCTCCTACTAGCTACCGGCTCGAGCCGGTCGGGATCTCCGAGTGCACGACCTCGAAGGTCTCGATCCTCGGCACACGGCCGGTCATCTCAGCCCACTTGTCGAGGTGTTGCTTGAGCGCCTCGCCGCTCGCCGTGGCCGTCTCGAGATCACCCCAGAGGGTCAGGCTCATCGTGACCTCATGCTCGCGGTCGCGGAACAGGTAGGCACCCTCGAAGCCCGCTCTGTCCCTCACTTCCGGGAGATAGTCGTCTCGGAACCAGCCGGCTCCGATCTCCCATTCGTCCTCCGAGACCGTCTCGTAGCGGACGACCCGTGCGTACATGCCGGAGACCCTATTGGAACTTCAGGCGCATTCGCCGCGTGATCGAGGAATGTTGGGCTTCGATTCCGGACCATTTTCCTGCCGTAGGTCTGGACGCCTTCGGTCATGCCGAATCACGTCCATGGAATCGTCTGGTTGCCAGGGGCGGGGCATGCCCCGCCCCTACCGGTCCTCATCGGGTCGTTCAAGTCGTCCGTCTCACGGCTGGAGGGCGGACCACTGTGGCAGCGGAGCTTCTATGACCGCGTGATTCGCGGCGACAGTGAACTGCGCGCGTTACGCCAGTAGGTGACGGACAATCTCCTCAGGTGGGCGCTCGACCGCGAGAACCCGGCTTGTAGGCGGTGATCAGTTCTCCTGGGAGGTCGGGCGGACGAGGATCTCGTTGACGTCGACGTGCGGCGGCTGGGTGACGGCGTAGAGCACGGCGCGCGCGATGTCGTCAGGCTCGAGCGCGTCCTTCGGCCGGTTGTCGAAGAACGGCGTATCCACCATGCCGGGCTCGATCAGCGTCACGCGGACACCTGTGCCGTTCAGCTCCAAACGCGCCGCCTCGCCCATCGCCGTCACCGCCCACTTCGTCGCTGAGTAGAGCGAGCCGGCGAGGGCACGCCGACCGGCCACGGAGCTCGTCAGGAGCAGGTGACCGCGCGAATCCTTCAACGCGGGAAGAGTCGCGCGGATGGTGAGCGCAGCTCCGTAGACGTTGGTGAGCACCATGCTCTTCCAGTACTCGGGCGTCTCCTCGAGGAAACCGCGCTTGGCGCCAAAGCCGGCGTTCGCGAAGGAGACGTCTATCTGGCCGAACCGATCCAAGGCGGTTTGCGCCATCGCCTGCTGGTCCTCCCACTCCGTCACGTCGCAGCGAACCGCGAGCGTCCGCTCTGGGCCGCCGAGCTCCTCGGCCAGATCCCGGAGCTTCTCCTCTCGACGGGCGGCAAGCACGAGCCGGTACCCCGCCTCGGCGGCGCGGCGCGCGGTCGCCTCGCCGATGCCGCTCGAGGCACCTGTAATTACGAAGACCGGGTCGGCCACCCCCGGGAGGCTAGCGATCGAGCGCATGCACGATAAGACTGAGCCCGAAGACCGAGTCGCGCACATCCTGCCGCGGGGTGAAGCCAAGCTTCGCCATCACACGCCGAGAGGCGGCGTTCTCGGCGGTGGCGATGCTGACGACTCGCTCGAAGCCGAGATCGTCGAACGCATATCCAATGCACGCCGCGCCCGCTTCGGTCGCGAGCCCCCGGCCTTGCCAGGGCACATCGATCAGCCAGCCCACCTCGGGATCGTCCGGCCATTCGCGGTGATACGACAGGCCAACTCGCCCGATGAGCGCTTCGGTCTCTTTCTCTTCGGCCGCCCACAGGCCGAAGCCATGGGCCTGCCAGTGCCGCTCGATGTGCGCAAGCATCACCTCGGTCTCCTCACGCGTAAAAGAGGCCTTACCCATGTGCTGCATGAGGACCGGATCGGCGTGCCAACGGACGAGGGTGTCGAGGTCCTCTGGACGCCAGCGGCGCAGGCGGAGCCTCGGCGTCTCGAGCTCATCGCGCATGGCTACTCCGAGGAGACGAGCGCCCGCGCGAACTCAGGCGCGTCGAACGGCTGGAGATCATCCAGCGTCTCTCCCACGCCAACAAGCTTGACCGGCAGCCCCAGCTCGTGCGCGATGGCGACGGCGATACCGCCCTTCGCGCTCCCGTCCAGCTTGGTGAGCCCCACACCTGTGACCTGGACGGCCTCGTTGAAGAGCCGCGCCTGCTGCAGGCCGTTCTGGCCGGTCGTCGCGTCGACGACCAGGAGAGTCTCGTGCGGCGCGCCCTCGAGCCGCGACGCGATCACGCGCCGGATCTTGGCCAGCTCTGCCATCAGGTTCGTCTGGGTGTGCAGCCGGCCGGCGGTGTCCACGAGGACGACGTCGTGCCCTCGCGCTTCGGCGGCCTGGATGGCGTCGTAGGCGACTGCCGCGGGGTCCGCTCCCCGCGTGGCCCCAACGAAGTCGGCTCCCGCGCGCTGGGCCCAGATCTCGAGCTGCTCGTCGGCGGCCGCGCGGAAGGTGTCCGCAGCCGCGACGATCACCGACCGCCCGTGCTCGCGGAGTCGGTCGGCGAGCTTCCCGATCGTCGTCGTCTTCCCCGTGCCGTTGACCCCGACGACGAGGACGACGCTGGGCACTTCGGAGACGGCGAGCCGCCCGCCACGCTCCCCGAGGAGAATTTCAGTGAGCACCTCCTCGAGGCCCTGGAGGAGCTCCCCCTCGCTTCCGGGCTCACGCTGCTCGAGCCGCCGGACGATCTCTACCGTCGCCGGCACGCCCACGTCCGCCTGGATGAGCGCTTCCTCAACCCGTTCCCACGATTCTTCGTCAGCCGGGTTGAAGAAGAGGTCCTGGGTGAGCGCCTGCCGGCTGCCCGCAAGGGATTCACGAAGACGACCTAGCCAGCCCTTCCGGTCCTCCTGCTCCTCTTCGGAGGGCTGTTCGTCCTCGCCGAAGAGCTCGGCCCAACTGCGGCTCACGCCGAGAGGGCGTGCAACGGCTCGGAGGCGAGCCGCTTGGAGACGATCTCGGTGACCCCCTGGGCGCCCATGGTGACGCCGTAGAGGATATCCGCGGCCTCCATCGTCCTCTTCTGGTGGGTGACGACGATGAACTGGGCGCGATCGGAGAAGCGGCGCAACAGGTCGACGAAGCGGCCGATGTTCGTGTCGTCGAGCGCAGCCTCGACCTCGTCCAGCAGGTAGAACGGACACGGCCGAGCGAGGAAGAGGGCGAAGAGGAATGAGATGGCCCCGAGAGCCTTCTCGCCCCCGGAGAGGAGCGACAGGCGCGTGACCCGCTTGCCCCCCGGCTGGAGCTCGATCTCGATGCCGGGCTCCTCGCCGTCCTCTTCGCGGATGAGCCGGCCTTTTCCACCCGGGAAGAGCGTCCCGGCGACCTCGGCAAAGTGGCGCTCAACCGCCACATAGGTCTCCTCGAAGCGCTTTTCGACGGTTTCCGCGAGCTCGTCGCGGAGCTTGGCCAGTTCGGCCAGCGACCGCTCGAGATCTTCGCGCTGGAGGACTAGCTCCTCCAGCCGAGCCTTCTCGCGAGCATGTTCTTCCGCGGCCAGCGGGTTGACCTGGCCGAGAGCTTCGCGGCGCCGCTCGAGACGCGCGATCTCGGCGCGGAGCTCCTCCACCTGCTCGTCGGTGAGCACGCATTCGCGTTCAGTCAGCACGTCGGTGCCAACACGCGCAGCTATTTCCTCGCGCTCCCGTTCGAGCCTCGCGGCTTCGATTCCAACCGCGGCCAGGCGCTCGGCCGACTCGCCCGCCGCGCGCCGCAGCTCTGCCTCCCGTGCGCCAAGGGCGCGCAACTCCTCGCCCAGCTCTCCGGATCGGCTTCCGCCTGCGTCGACCCGAGCCTTCAGGGGCGCTTCGAAGCGAGCTGCCGTCTCGGCCGCGCCTGCCAGGAGGCCGGCAGCGCGTTCGGATGCCTCGGCCAGTCCATCTAGGAGAGTCGAGCGCGGCGGCTCTTCCGCCCGGGCCATCGATCCAGTGGCGAACCAGACCTGGCTGGCCGCGTGAACGAGGACGGCGTCCACGCCTTCGTTGTAGGCCTCTCGAAGCCGCGTGAGCGCGCGCGAGAAATCGCTCGGCGCCACCACCCACCCGCGCGCCGCGGCGAGCGCGCCCTCGTACGTCGGCTCGCCCACGACAGGGAGGCGCGGCGTCGCGGCGTCGGCCCGCAACGCACCGCCCACCTCTTCGGCCTGCTCCCTCCGAAGCTCGACCCGCTCCACGGCGCTGCGGAGCCTGTAGAGCGCGGCCGTGGCCTGCTCGTGGCGCCCGGCGGCCTCGGCCAGCTCCTCTTCGGCGCGTCGCCGCTCGTCCAGCACACCGCCAAGCTTGTCGTCACGGGTCTTGCGCTCGAGCTCGGCTTCCGTGCGGCGCTCGGCCACTTCGGCCAGGCGGCGCTCGATCCGCTCGAGCTCCGCCGCCGCGATGCGGCCGCGGCGCACCTCGATCTCTCCAACCAGCTTTTCCGCACGCTGGGCCGCCGTTGCCTGCAAGGCAAGGGGCCGCAGGCGCTTTCGCACTTCTTCCTCGAGGTCGCGCGCACGCTCAACCTGGATCTCGACGCGGGCGAGCTTGAGCTCGG
>DATNOU010000017.1:0-1580 GCA_035601195.1 Gaiellaceae bacterium
AACCTGATCCGCATCCAGGAGCTGCGCTAGCGATATGCCCTACGCCGTGGATTTCAACACTGTCTCGACCGTCGGTCTGGAGTCGTCGCCGGTCGCGGCCGCGCTCGCCGGCCTGCGCGCGCACGAGGCCCGCTACTTCAAAAACAAGTACGACCACGTCTTCACGGTAGAGCCTGCCGACGAAGACACCGCAGTGCTCGTCGTTTCAGACCACGGCGCGAAGCGGATGGACGGCGGGATCTGCGTGAACGAGTGGCTGCGCCGCGAGGGCTATCTCGCGCTCAAAGATGAGCCGACCAAGCCGTCCCGGCTCGCGCCCGACCTCGTCGACTGGGAGCGGACGACCGCCTGGGGCGAGGGTGGTTACTACTGCCGGCTCTTCCTCAACCTCGAGGGCCGCGAGTCCCGGGGCACCGTGGCTCCGGATGACTACGAGCGCCTGCGCGACGAGCTGAAGGAGAAGCTGGAGGCGCTCGGCGACGACGAGGGTCGGCCGATCGGGACGGTCGCTCATCGCCCCGAGGACCTCTGCGACGAGCAGAGGGGCGTCCCGCCCGATCTCCTCGTCTATTTTGGCGACCTCCACTGGCGCAGTATCGGGCTCGTGGGGACGAACACGGTGCATGCGTTCGAGAACGACACCGGGCCCGACGACGCGAACCACGCCCACGAGGGCCTCTACGTGCTCGTCGCGGACGGCGTTCGGGCCGGTACCGGCCCGGAGCGCGACCTGCGCGACGTGACCCAACGATCCTCGAGCTGCTCGGCGAGCCTATCCCGTCCGACATGGAGGGCATAAGCATGCTCGCCTCCGCCCACATCTAGCTGTCCTACCTCGGGGGGTGTGCGGATGGTCAGCCCAAGCTCGAGCCCACGGTGCCTTCCAGCATGAGACCATGAGAGTCCTCTGCTTCGGGCTCGACGGGGCCGACTACGACCTCGTTCGCGAGCTCATGGCGCAGGGGAGGCTGCCAACGCTCTCGCGTCTCTCGCGCGAAGGAGCGTTTGGCCCGCTCCGCTCGACGATCCCACCGCTCACTCCGGTTGCCTGGTCGTCGTTCCTTACAGGGCTCAATCCCGGGAGCCACGGCATCTTCGGCTTCTCGGCGAACCCGCAGCGCGCGGTCTCGCGCCTCGAGAGCGCCGCCAATCGGGCGGGTGCCCCGCTCTGGCGCTTTCTCGGCGCCGCGGGCATCCGCTCAGCCTTCATCACGGTCCCGTTCACGTATCCGCCCGAACCGCTCGCGGGTCTGCTCGTGACAGGTTGGGGTGGGCCGCAGCGGCCGGAGATCTTCCCGGTCACCGCGCGGGACCGCATCTTCGCCGCGCATCCCGACCTCGTCACGGCGCAGAGCCCGACCGGCTGGTGGAAGGATCTGGACGCCTTCACCCAAAGGCTCATCGACCACGTCGGCGAGATTGCGGACGTTTGCCTCCTCGCGATGGAGCTCGAACCGGACCTCGGCCTTCTCTGTGTCGACTTCATGAGCTCCGACATCGCGGGCCATCTGACCTGGCACCGTCTCGACCCGACCCATCCGGCGCACGACGAGTCCGGCGACGAGCTCGTCCGCGTGTAC
>DATNOU010000018.1:0-1521 GCA_035601195.1 Gaiellaceae bacterium
TTGCCCCGCTCCCCGGTCCGGCGTTGACAGGTAGGTGGGTTGGAGCGCCGGGTAGTCCCGGAGGCGCGTAGCGCCGGAGGGACTGTCCGGCGGCCGGCTCAGCATGGGCCGCTCGACCGACAAGGAGATGAGGTTGAGCGAGCAACGCAAGTACCGGACATGGACGGCGCAGCAGAAGATCGAGATCGTGCTGGCCGGCCTGCGCGGCGACCGGACGGTGAAGGACGTCTGCCGCGGGCACGAGATCTCGGACACACTCTTCTACTCGTGGCGCGACAAGCTGCTCGAGGGCGGCCGTGAAGCGCTGGCGGGCAAGGAGGAGCGCAACGGCGAGCGCGAGCTGCGCCGGAAGATCCGCGAGCTGGAGCGGGCGCTGGGTCGCAAGACCTACGAGCTCGAGATCGCGGGGGAAGCATTGCGGGGCTGGGAGTGAGCGAGCGCGTCGCCCGGTCTCGCGAGCTGGTCGCGTGCGGCTTCGCCGCGGCGGCCGTGGCGCGCGTGATGCAGATCAGCCGGCAGGCGCTCTATCGACTGCCGACGCCGAGGCGGGCGCCGCAGCGGCGCCCCGTCTCCGATCCGGTCGAGGCCGCGATCGTCGAGGTCGCCGGCGACAACCAGACCGACGGCTACCGGATGGTGACCGCGTTCGTCCGGCGCAAGCTGGGGCGGCCGGTGAACCGCAAGCGGGTGCTGCGGGTGATGCGCCAGCAGAAGCTGATCCAGCGCCGCCGCCCGCTCGAGCGCAGGAAGCGGCCCGGCTTCTTCCGGGTCGAGCGGCCGCGGCAACTGTGGCAGCTCGACATGACCTCGGTCTGGGTCGCCGAGCACGGCTGGACGTACCTGATGGCGATCATCGACTGCTGCACTCGCGAGATCGTCGCCTGGCAGCTCGAGCTGCGCTGTCGCGCCGACGAAGCGATCGCGGTCGTCGAACGCGCCGCCGCGGCCCACGGGATCGACTCGGGCGAGCTGACGCTCGGCTCGGACAACGGCTCCGCCTTCACCGCCCGCCGCTTCCGCGCAAGGCTCGGCGAGCTCGGGATCAAGCATCGCCGCGGCGGCTACCGCGACCCCGAATCGCAGGCCTTCATCGAGAGCTGGTTCGGGAAACTGAAAGAGAGGGAGGTGTGGCCGAACGAGTACGAGACGCTCGACGACGCCCGACGCGGCATCGGCGGCTACGTCGACCGCTACCACCACCGCCCGCACAGCGGGCTCAACTACCGGACACCCGACGAGGTCCGCCGGACCTGGGAGGATCACCAGCAACTACAAAAACAAGCGGCCTAGCCTGTCAACGCCGGCGGGGAGCACGTCATGATCATCCGCTTCCTGCTGACTTCCGCCACTTCGGCGAGACGGATTCCTGCGGCAACCCCGCCTGCCGATCGCCGATGAACGCTGCAAGCGCTTGACACTCGAGGTTCGACAGGCCGAGGACGGTCGCAAGCTCGCCCCGCTCCTCGTCGGAAAGCTGGAGGATCGTCCCGATCGTCCGCCGCTCTTCCTCGGACAGCCGCA
>DATNOU010000019.1:0-1529 GCA_035601195.1 Gaiellaceae bacterium
GGCGCCGCGCCGGGAGGCGACCCGCTCGTGGAAGGCCCGCAACGGGCCAGGTGTGCGCGCCGCGTGCCAGGCGGCCTCGACCAGCACGTGCCGGGCCTCGCCGGGCCCCTGCTTCGAGATCCGCCCGTGCCGCGCCGGCTCCGAGCCCGACTGGCGCACCCGCGGGTCGAGGCCGAGATAGCTGACCAGGTGCCGCGAGCTCGGGAAGCGATCGATCTCACCGATCGCGGCGATCAGCGCGGCCGCGGTGACGAAGTTCACCCCGGGCAGGGTGGTAGTGCGCGGATTTCTGTGTATCTGACTGGTTCGTCCGACGGGGTCGGGACGATCGCGGCGTAGCCGCGGTCGGAGCGATTCCGTCGGGCGGCCCGGAAGGAGCACCGATGATGGGCGACATCGAGATCCCGGACGAGCTGATCGATCAGCTGCTCGGGCAGTACCAGGGGCCGGAGCAGTTGACCGGTCCGGACGGATTGATCAACCGGCTGCGCAAGCGGCTGATCGAACGCGCCGCCGGCGCCGAGTTGGAGCAGCATCTCGGCTATCCGCCGGGCGTGGAGGCGCCGGAGGCTCAGCCGAACCGGCGCAACGGGACGACGTCGAAGACGCTGCGGACGGTCGACGGGCCGCTCTCGGTCGAGCTGCCGCGTGACCGTGACGCCTCGTTCGAGCCGCGGATCGTGCCCAAGCACGCCCGCTCCTTCGACGGCTTCGACGAGCAGATCCTCGCGTTGTACGCCGGCGGGATGACGACCCGCGAGATCCAGCGGCACCTGCGCGAGCTGTACGGCGTCGACGTCTCGGACGGGCTGATCAGTGAGGTGACCGGTTCGATCCAAGACGACGTCCGCGCCTGGCAGAGCCGGCCGCTCGAGGAGCTCTACGCGGTCGTGTACCTGGACGCGATGCAGGTCGCGATCCGCGACCAGCAGGTCGTCCGCAAGAAGGCCATCTACGTCGCGATCGGGGTGACGCTCGAGGGCGAACGCGACTGCCTCGGTCTTTGGATCGAGAAGACCGAGGGCGCCCGCTTCTGGACGAGCGTCATGACCGAGCTCCGCAACCGCGGCGTCAAGGACGTGCTGTTCGTCTGCACCGACGGCCTCACCGGCTTCCCGGAGGCGATCGACGCTGTCTTCCCGCAGGCGGTCAACCAGACGTGCGTTGTCCATCTCGTCCGCCAGAGCCTGCGCTACCTCTCCTGGAAGGAACGCAGGAGCTGCGCCTCCGAGCTCAGACGCATCTACACGGCGGCCGACGCCGACGCCGCTCGCCAGGTGCTCGACGAGCTCACCGCCGCCTGGGCCGACAGCAAGACCCGCACCGCCGCACTGCAGGTTTGGGAGAGGTCCTGGGAGCGGCTGATCCCCTTCCTCGCCTTCCCCGAAGAGATCCGCCGCATCGTCTACACCACCAACACCGTCGAGAGCCTGCACATGCAGATCCGCAAGACGATCAAGACCAGAGGACACTTCCCCAACGACGACGCCGCGCTGCGGCTGATCTGGCTCGCGATCACGCGCGCCAAG
>DATNOU010000020.1:0-2228 GCA_035601195.1 Gaiellaceae bacterium
GGGATCCGGGGCAGTGAGCCTTGGTCCCGGTGAGGAGGCCGTCGCTCACCGGTCGATCAGCCGTTGTTCACTTCCGAGTAGCGGCGCCCTGCGCCTCGATCTGTTACCGGTCCCCACCGAGTCCTGCGGGCCCTCGGGTTCGCGGGACTCGACCTTCTTTGTGAAGCCAGTAGCCGACCACCTCTCTACGAGGAAAGTGGTCTCTCCCGCGAAAGACGAGCGCCGCCAGGTATGGAGCATTTGTGGAGCAGAGCGGACGCAAACGCGTGCAAATGACGGCAAAGACGGAAGCCGTGGCAGCCGCACAGTTACGTGCCAACAGCCGCCATTAGTTGTATCCACTTGCCGGGGACCCGATGGTAAGTCTCTGTGGCCCTGGCGGGACGCCGCGTACGGCGTGAAAATGGCGGCGGGTTGCCTGCGACGCCGTCCCTTCCTTGGGAGTTGAGCCCGCTGGTAAGTCTGGCGCCGGGGCCCGACCTTGAGGGTCGCGCACTGTTGCTACGAGCACGCCGATCAGAATTTCGGTTCCCTGACCGAGGCCCCCGGGCAGCCCGCATCGATTGTCCCTGCGAGCGTGGGAGGTGCCGTGGTGAACGGCGGGATGCTGGAGATCGACGCGGAGGCCGGCGAGGAGCAGTTG
Source organism: Gaiellaceae bacterium (assembly GCA_035601195.1). Classification (GTDB taxonomy): domain Bacteria; phylum Actinomycetota; class Thermoleophilia; order Gaiellales; family Gaiellaceae; genus JAIBJP01. The sequence continues at coordinate 644 of DATNOU010000020.1, forward strand.
GTGGAGCGGGTCGCCGCGATCGACGTCGCGAAGGCTTCGGCGGTCGTGTGCGTGCGTGTCGGGCACGCGTCGATCGCGGGCAGGCGGGTCACGAGAGTGTGGGAGGTGCGCTCGACGACCAACGCGATCATCGCGCTGGCCGAGCAGTTGGCGGGAGAGCGGATCGAGCGGGTCGTGGTCGAGTCGACCTCGGACTACTGGCGCCCGTTCGTGTACCTGCTCGAAGCTCGCGGGCTGACGGTATGGCTGGTCAACGCGAGCCAGGTCAAGCAGGTGCCGGGGCGTCCCAAGACCGACAAGCTGGACGCCGTCTGGCTGGCGAAGCTGAACGAGCGTGGGATGCTGCGACCCTCGTTCGTTCCACCCGCGGAGATCCGGCGGCTGCGCGACTACACGCGGCTGCGGGTCGACCTGATCGCGGACCGCACGCGGCAGGTGCAGCGGCTCGAGAAGCTGCTCGAGGACGCGCTGATCAAGCTCTCCACCGTCGCGAGCGACATCCTGGGCGTCTCGGCTCGAGCGATGCTCGACGCGTTGATCGCCGGTGAGCGCGACCCCGAGGCGCTCGCCGAGCTCGCGCGCGGCCGGATGCGCGGCAAACGGGCCGCGCTCGTCGAGGCGCTCACCGGTCGCTTCGACGACCACCACGCCGAGCTCGCGCAGATGCTGCTCGACGAGATCGACGCGCTGACCCTGAAGGCCGAGACGCTCACGGTCCGGATCGACCAGCTGATCGCCGAGATCCCCGCCGCCCACCCGCCCGCGCCCACCGCCGATCCCGGCGGCCACCCGCGCGATCCGGGCACCCGACCGTTGCCGGTCGTCGCCCGTCTCGACGAGATCACCGGGATCGGCCCCAACGCCGCGCACGTCATCGTCGCCGAGGTCGGACTCGACATGACCCAGTTCCCCACCCCCGGCCACCTTGTCTCCTGGACAAAGCTCTGCCCGCGCACGATCCAGTCGGGCCCCAAGAGCCGCTCCGGCAAAGCCGGCAAGGGCAACCCCTACCTCAGGCGCGTCCTCGGCGAAGCCGCCATCGCCGCCTCAAAAACCGACACCTTCCTCGGCGAGCGCTACCGCCGGCTCGTCCGCCGCCGCGGCAAACTCAAAGCGCTCGTCGCCGTCGCCCGCTCGATCCTCGTCATCGTCTGGCACCTCCTCGCCGACCCCAGCAGCCGCTACCGAGACCTCGGCGCCGACTTCTACACCAACCACATCGACCGACAACGCAAAACCCGTCAGCTGATCCGTCAACTCGAAGCGCTCGGCCACACCGTCACCCTCGACACAGCCATCGCCGCCTAACACCACTCATTTTCCGATCAGGAATGCCATGAAGAAGGGCCTCCCCGGGTGACAGGCTCCGGCTTGTCAGCTGGGAGCTATCGAGAGGAGGCCCGCTTCGATGTTGTACGCCGGTTTGGATCTCAGTCGCAAGCGTCTCGACTTTCATCTCCTCGACGTCGACGGTGCGACGGTCGAGGTCGGGGCAGCGCCGCCGGATGCTGATGGCCTGCACCGCCTGAGTCAGCGTCTCGAGCGTCATCGCACTCCGATTCGGGCGGCGATCGAGTCGATGAAC
>DATNOU010000021.1:0-4468 GCA_035601195.1 Gaiellaceae bacterium
AGTTCTCGTGCTCGCCTGGTGCTGACGAGGAGCCGGAAGACTCGCGACGAACGTACGCAGGAGCGCCTCGGATCGCGCCGGCCGAATCGCCGGGTTTGCCCCTTCAGCGGCGCTTGCGCTCGCGCAGTGAAGGTTGAGGCGGCCGAGCTGCGTGCGCGAGCTGATGCCGACCTTCCGGAAGACGCCGCGCAGACGAAAGTCGATGGTGTGCGAACGGCTGGGCCGCCACCTCGCGGTTTGGGAGGACCTGCGCGACGACTGCGCAATCTGGACTCCTGCGCGGTGAGCTCGTCCTCGTGCTCGGCTCGCGTTTCCGCGCCGTCTGACCGCCCGCACGCAGCTCCCACGCGCCGCCCCGCTCCGCCGACGGGGCAGCGCCAGCGGAGGTCAATCCTTTTCGCGCCCCGTCGTTCCCAGCGGGCGCGCTGACCCCAGGATCCGGGTCAGCGGACGACGTTGATGCTGACGGCGGTGGTGCCCAGGGCGTCGTATACGCCTAGGAGAAGGGGAACGAGGTGCTCGGGGCCGCGGGCGGTCGTGATGCCGCCGAGATCCAATTGGTACTCCCTGGGCCGCCAGCCGAGGTCGGTGAGCAGTCCGGCGACGGTCTGCTTGGCGGGGGGTCGTCGCCGGAGAGGAACACCGTGCTCGGGCCGCTGAGCGCTTTGGGGTTGGTCATCAGAGTGGCGGGGACGCTGCTGAGGGTCTTGACGACCTTGGCGTCCCGGGAAGGTCGCCTGGATCTTCTCCGCGAGGCTCGAGTTGGGGTAGGCGAGCTCCCTCTCGGGGGTGACCGCGAGCGCGATGTCGACGAGGATCTTGCCGGCGAGCGGTGGCGCGCCGATCTGACCGAGGACGTCGAGCGAGGTCCTGCCCGAGACATCTGGCTGCTCATGGTTTGCGGCGTCGCCGACGTCACGGTCGAGTCCGTGAAACCTGTGCTCGCGAAGCGCTATCGCGAAATGCCTGTAGCTGACGGCAACTTGATCGAGGCGTGCATTTCACTGATCGCGACGATGAACCTCTGACGGTTCGGCGTGCGGCGTGGCCGGCAATGGGGGCCAGTTCTTGAGCTGCTGGCCCCACGAAGGCTCCACCGTTGGCTGTCTGATCTGGCGAGATAGCCGAACAGGCGCTGCTGCTCGCCCAAGGATCGTCGTTCGGTCAGGTTGCGTCTCGTGGCACGTTCAGGTTGAGGCGGAAGAGGTTGTCCGGGTCGTACCGACGCTTCACCTCGGCGAGGCGCTCGAGGGTCGCGGTCGGGTAGGCGCGGCGGACCCCTTCCTCCCCCTCGTCGCCGAGGAAGCCGACGTAGGCCGCGGCCGCGGTTCCATCGGAGAGCGCCGTCGCCAGGTTGCTCGCCCACGCCTCATGCTCTGGCGCGTCCTCGGGGCTTTCGTACATCGCGGCGATGTTCACCATCATCGTCGCGCCGCGGTGCCCGAAGGCGGTCGCGTCGTCGGGGACGCGTGCCATCGCGCCGCCGAGCACGCGCAGCTGGATGCCGGCCATCGGGGCGGCGGAGGTCTCGAGGTGCTCGAGGATCGCCTCTGCCGCGCCGGTCGCGAAGGCATCGATGAGCACGTTCGTCCCGGCGGCGAAGACGGCGCGCGGGCCCTCTGGTCCCGCATACATCTCCGGGTAGCGGATCGGCCGGACCATGTCGGCGAGCGGGGTCGCGAGCGCGCGAATCGGCGCGATCGCCCGCTCACCGGCGTCGGCATCTCCCGCGTAGACCATGAGGGCGATCACGACCGGCTTGCCGTGCGACTCAGTCGGGATGAACGGCAGCGGCGGGGCCTTAATGGCGTTCGCAATCACGGAGAGCTCCTCGGGGGCCGCCTCTGCCGCGGCGACCAGCCCGGTGATCACCTCGGTGCTCGCCGGCAGCAGCAGCATCCCGCCGACGACCTCGTCGATCTCATGGAGCCGGAACCGGAGCCTGGTCGCGACCCCGAAGTTGCCGCCGCCGCCGCGGAGCGCCCAGAAGAGATCGGCGTGGCTCTCATCGTCCACCTCGAGCAGCTCGCCGTCGGCGGTCACCAGCTCGGCCGCGAGCAGGTCATCGATCGTGAGCCCGTTCTTGCGGACGAAGAAGCCGATGCCGCCGCTCAGGGTGATCCCGCCGAGGCCGACGCTTGGCGTGTCGCCGAGCCCGGTGGCGAGGCCGTGTTCGCCAGTCGCCTTGGTGTAGTCGCCGGCCGTGACGCCGGTCTGCGCCCAGGCGGTGCGGCCGTCGGCGTCGATCTCGACCGCGTTCATCGCGGAGAGGTCGAGGACGATCCCGCCCTCGGACGTGCCGTGCCCCGCGCGGCTGTGGCCGCCGCTGCGCACCGCGAGCTCGGCGCCCGTCTCCCGTGCCAGGGTAACGACGCGGGAGACATCGGATGCGTCGGCGACGCGGACGATGGCTGCAGGCCGGCGGTCGAAGCCGGTGAAGAAAACGCTACGCGCCTCGTCGTATGCGGCGTCGTCCGAGCCGATCACCTTGCCGTTCAGGCTGGCGCGGAGGTCGGAGATCGGGAGATCGGGAACGCGCTGGGGGTTGTCGGTTGCCATGTCAGCTCCTCTCTTGCGTCGGGGTGGGGTCAGATTCCGAGCGAGGCCGTGAGCGCTTCCGCGCTGGGCTCCCGCTTCGCTGCGGCATCGGAGGCCTCTGCAGCGTGTCCGGCTTCCATCCGGTCTTTGGTGGTTGTTGGCGGTGCGGAGGGAGCGCAGTGCCGCCGCTCCTGCGAACACGGTGCCGGCCAGGAGGGCCCGCAGGACTCGGGCATCGACTCTGACGGGCTCGAGTTAACAGCGCGCGCATCACTGAGCGGTCCTGGGAGTGGCGTTCACGACGACCTCTCCGTGTGCGGCCGCCTCCCGCAAGCCGACCACCGGCGGTTCCAGCTCCCTGCCTTGCGGGGTACGCGAGCCGAGGACCACGTCGTGGCCCGCGGCGAGGGCGGTAACGACGGCGGTGGCGACCCTTCCGGTGCCGAGAAAACCGACACGCATGGTGTTCTCCTTGGCGACGTGGATTGGCGATCTAGCGGCTGAATGCTTTGCGATACGACGTTGCCACCATGCCGAGACGGATCGACAATCGCGCCGGCGATTCGGCCGGGCTCGGCCCACAACGTCCTGCGCGCGAGGGTGTGGCGCCTTGATCCACAAGATCGGATGCGGAGGGCCGCGCCTGCCTATGGTCACCTAGCGATTTGTCGGAGCGGAGAGCCAGCGGACAAAGCCGCTGTCTGCTTGCAGGTCGCGTGCGAGGCTCTGCAACAGGCGGGCGACGTCGCTGCGTTCCTCGACGAGGCGGCGGCTGCGCTCGCCCAGCTCCTGCCCGCCCAGGTAAGGGCCGGCGGCGCGGAGGGCCGAGCCTGCAGTCTCGAATGCCAGCCACCAACGCCGCGCAAGGGCATCGAGATGCTGCGACTGCCGCGTGAGGCTCGACGTCTCCGTCTCCTTTGACCGCGGACGTGACCCGACTGGCAATAGCGCCGGAAACGGACTGGCCGGGGCGGCGATCACGACGTGGCGCGAGCATGCAAGCGAGCACCGATCGCACAGGCGTTGCCGTCAACGCGGAATCCGGCCGCCTCGATCTCACCGGATGCGATCAGCTCACGCTGCACGAAACGTGCCAGCTCCTCGATTACGCCGCCAACGCGTTGCCGTTGAGGGCGGCTCTCGGGGCCGAGAACGGGTGGTGGAAGACCTGGACCGCTTCTCTCCCCGTCGTCGGGTGGAGCACGAAGCGAGCTCCATCGCGCCTGTCCACGACCTCGACCCGGAACTCGTCCTCGAGCTCTCCGCGGTCCCAGAACAGGTCGACGACGATTCCGTCGCTCTCGCGGTGTCCGAAGTGATTAGCCGCGGTTGACATCTGCTCACACCTCCAATCCGGTTTCGACATCCAAGTGACGGGCGATTTCGGGTTTGGATGCGGGTCGCGAGGCACTGGGTCGCCCCTGCCGCGGTCGCGCCGTCGGCGTGACTGCGGCGTGGGCACACGCCTTTGCGATCCGCAAACGTTGGGCCTCAGCCAGCAGATCCCGGTGCCGCTGGCGGGCGATCTCGAGATGAATGGCTGGATGCAAGACCACGTCGATCCTCCCTAGTCGGTCGTGCGGATACGTCTAGGTTCCGACCATGCCGACGCTGATTCGCGATCGCACCGGCGATTTGGCCGGACTTGGAGCGCCGATGTATCTCTGGGCCTCGGGGGACGAAGCCGGCCGGCGCGCGCCCATGCGGTAGGCGCGAGCAGCTCGGCGCCCAACGAACCCTCGGCTTTGAAGGGAGGCCGCCGTCTTCGCCGGCGAGTGGGTTCTGGCGACGACTCTTAGCTCTTGGCGACCAGCAGCGGCACGAGGCGCCTGCCGATCGCCCCGGATGGGCCGGCGATGCACACCGTCATGGCTCCTCCTTCGCGGCCACGATCAGCGCGAGCGGGTCGTTTGCGCTGTCGCGCTCGGCG
>DATNOU010000022.1:0-1882 GCA_035601195.1 Gaiellaceae bacterium
CGCCGAGATGTTCGTCGCCCGTGCCGGCAGGTTTCTTTGCGCGGGGAGGCGGCCAGAGGCCGCCTCTCGGTGGGACGCGGGGAAGTAGGTGGAAGCTAGTCGGTGGAACCGCGCTCGACGGTCGTGATGACCGGGAGGCGGCGGGGCTTGGACTGTTCGGGCTTCTGGACGTGGACTTCGAGCACGCCGTTGGCGTAGTGCGCCCCGGCCTCGCCGTCGCCGGTACCCTCAGGCAGAGCGACCGAGCGCGTGAACTCTCCGAAGGGGCGCTCGTAGCGGAAGAAGCGCCCTTCCTCCATCTCGGTGCGCTCACGCGAGCCGCTGACTGTCAGGGTGCTCTCCTCGAGGTCGACGGCGATCGTCTCCTCCGGTATGCCGGGGAGGTCGAACGCATACACGAGCTCGCCCTCGGTCTCCCAGACGTCAAGCGGAGGCGTCCACGCGTGGTTGGAGAGAGCGGCGGCGCGGGCGGGCGATTCGAGCATGGTCTTGATCAGTCGCTCGAACTCGCCATTCATGGCGACGTTCCGTAGCGGTTCCCGAAAGCGGACAAGAGTGGTCATAGAACTCAGCTCCTACCAATTGAAGTCATTCGAAGCGGATGAGGGATCGAAGCTTGCCGCTAGGGGGCACGCGCGCGCGAGCGCCGACGCTTCCTGGCGCCTCGGCCCGATCGAGTGGCCGGCGGTTCCGCGCTATTGAGGTTCGGAGTGTCCGCGGAGCGTGACAGCTTTCGCCTAGTCGCGGAACCGCCTTCGACAGACTCGCCCTAACCCGGTGGGGTTTGTCATTCCTTGCGAACGAGTCGGTGCCGAGTTGCCTCCATAGGCATCACCTCCCGCGCTTCGACTTCGCCGGCGGCCTCTTCGCCGACCGCGAATGGCTGCGGTGTCCGTTCTCGGACGCCCCGGCGGACGGGTTGCGGACGAGCTCGAAGGCGTCTTCGGGGGTCTGGACGGACCCGAGGATCGCCTTCTCAACCCGGAGCAGCGAGAGAGCCAACTGATCCCGGGAGAAGTCGAGCACCTTCTTGCGCCGCTCGTGCTCAAGCTGCCGCCATGCCTCGAGCAGCTGGCGCAGCTCCGGATCATCAGGCGTGATCTGACCCGAGAACTGCCGCCACGCCTCGAGGTGGTCTCCGCCAGCCGCCGTCTGCAGGAAGAGGCGGCCGGCGAGGGCGCTGAGCTCCTCGCTCGGAGCGTCATCGAGCCGCTCAAACCGCCGGCGCTTCTCAGCGACCTCGACCGCGCAGCGTTGGGCACGCATCCCGACCTCGCGCAACCGCGCCTGAGCTGCGCGCAGCGGCTCGGCCGCCACCCGTTCCCGGGCCTCGCCCAGCTCCCGCTGAGCCTGCGCCAGCGCCGCCTCGGCGTCGGCCAGCTCTTCCCGGAGCCGACGCTCGCGCTCACCCTCGACCTCGAGCCGCGCGAGTGCCTCGGCGTGCTCAGCGCTGCCCGGCTCGGGCACCGCCTCGATCGCCTGTCGCAGCAGCTGCCGTGCCCTCGCTCCCCTGATATGTCCGGCGAAAACAAGAAGCAGCTGCGCGTCCCGGTCGAGCGCCTTGGCGAGCTTTACGAGCGTCTCGGCAACGGGCCGCTCGACCTCGCCCGCCTCGATCCGGCTGACCTGCGCAGCCGAGAGGCCGCTCCGCCGCGCCAACCCCCGCATCGAGAGGCCCGCACGCACGCGCGCCTCTCTCGTCACCTCGGCCATAGTCTGCACCTGGTCTCGCATCGCGACCCAAGTCTAGCCGCTTCTGTACCGTCGGTCAAATACCAGTGTTTGCCTCCGATGCGATCAGTCACCGTTACCCGAAGAAACGATGACGGTTTACCTGTGGGGTGCTCCCGAGCAATCCGCTGCCGAGCCCCGGTCGGGCGCG
>DATNOU010000023.1:0-1786 GCA_035601195.1 Gaiellaceae bacterium
TGGTCGCGGTCGGCGAGGACTTCATCGTGCTACTGCGCGAGCGTCGCCCTCCCGAGCCTGGCTTCGCCGCCCCGCTCGTTGCATTGCTCGAGCGGGGACGCGAGGGCGGCCAGATCCGCGGCGATCTCCCGCTTGCGACCCTCGTCGAGTCGCTGCTCGTGCTCATCGGCGCGTGCGTGCGGACCGGCAGAGCCGCCGGGATGGGATCGGAGGACATGAGCTCAATCGCGCTTGGGCTCTTCCTCACCGGAGCCCGTCCGGTCGCCGACTGACCAGCACGCGCCGTTGTCCACCCCTTACGGCCGCGTCGCTCGGAGCTTGCGGCGGGCGTGAGCGATGTCCGCGCCGACCGGAGTCTGGGGTGCGCGAACCGAGTTCGTCCGCGGGCCACGCGAGAACAAGAGCCGGGCTCCGATGTTGCTCGCATCGGAGCCCGGAATCTTCGCCGAGGTAGTTTCGATTTCGTCCACTCGATCGGCGGGTGTTTCGGATTCCGCCTACTTCATCAAGTCGATCGAGCTTCGTTCTACTTTCGATCTATTTCTCGGTGCACGTAGAGGATTGCACTTCTTCGGGCGCGTCTCGTCAGGGGAAGCGCTGATCATGCCGTGGTTTTGCCGCAATCATCGGTTGACCACGTCGGCGACGGACACACGCCGGGGGGCCGGAGCGAGCGGCGCGTGCGTGGGTTGGACCGGCGGTGGAGTGTTATCGTCGCCGAAGCTGCTCGGAGGAGATGGTTGAGGTGGCGACTCGGGTACTGATCGCCGGCGGGGGTGTCGCGGCCCTCGAGGCTGCGCTGGCCCTGCGGGAGCTGGGGGAAGGTCGCGTCAGCGTCGAGATGCTCGCGCCCGAGCCTGAATTTTGGTACCGGCCGCTCGCCGTCGCCGAGCCGTTCGATCTCGGCGAGGTGAGGCACTTCGACTTGGCCGAGCTCGCCGCGGCCGCTGGTGCGACCTTCTCGCCGGGGACACTCTCTGCCGTCGACGTCGGAGGACGGCTTGCCCACACCTCAGTCGGTAGCTCCGTTGCTTATGACGTTCTGCTTGTTGCCTGCGGAGCCGGTCCGACCCCGGCCGTCCCCGGCGCCCTGACCTTCCGCGGCCCAGCCGACACCGAGCGCATCCGCCAGCTGCTCGAGGAGATCGTCGCCGGTCAGGTGGGGCGCGTCGCCTTCGTTGTGCCCTGGGGTGCCGTCTGGTCGCTGCCGATCTACGAGCTTGCGCTGATGACGGCGGCCTACCTCGCCGAGCGCGAACTCGTCCACGTCGAGTTGGCGCTCGTCACCCCGGAGGAGGCGCCGCTGCAGCTGTTCGGGCGGGCGGGGAGCGAGGCGGTGCGGCAGCTGCTGGAGGAGCGGGGCATCGCCCTTCATACGGGCTCCTGCCCGGTCGAGCTGGTGGACGGGGAGCTGCGCCTCGTCCCCGAGGGAACGATCGTGGCTGACCGCGTTGTCGCCCTGCCACGTCTGCGCGGGCCGCGGATCGACGGCCTGCCGCAGACGGTCGAGGGGTTTCTCCCCGTCGACGCGCACGGCCAGGTGCACGGTCTTGCCGACGTCGTCGCCGCCGGCGACATCACCAGCTTCCCGGTCAAGCAGGGCGGAATCGCTGCCCAGCAGGCAGACGCAGCCGCCGAGATGATTGCGGCCAACGCCGGCGCGGACCTTGCGCCGCAGCCCTTTCGCCCGGTGCTGCGCGGTCTACTCCTGACGGGACGACAGCCGCGCTACCTCAGGCACGAGATCACCGGCGGCGCGGGCGACGTCTCGGTGGCCAGTCCCGAG
>DATNOU010000024.1:0-4262 GCA_035601195.1 Gaiellaceae bacterium
GGTCGCACGCCTTGTCGGTCTCGGTCGGACGGTAGAGACTGGCTGTTCGCCGAGAGGAGTGGATGACAGAGCTGCTTTGGACGCGGCGCTGCAGTGAATGGGCCGTGAAGGATTCGAACCTTCGACCTTGGGATTAAGAGACGGCCTCGTCAGTCTGGGTTGGTTTCGGCGGACATGGTTTGGAGCGGGTTTGCGCCTTTTCGGCGCGTCCGGTCTCTGCTGATTTCGGAGAGTCTTGTTGCCCGCCTGTTGCCCATCCTCATCTCTGCTAGCGAGTCATCATCGCCGTGCCGAGGTACTAGACAGGATGGAGCCGTAGCCCCGACGGGCGCGGCGTCCGGTTGTCGGCGGAGAGTGGTCGGCGCCTACGCATTTGTCGTGGGTTGCCGGGGTGTGCCCGGTAGAGCCACATACGGAGGTCGCCGACCATGTACGACTCTACGACGACGGTAGCGGTCGGGCTGGACGTGCACGCGCGTTCGATCCGGCTGGCTGCGGTTCGCGCCGACGAGCTGCTTGAGGAGCGGACGCTGCTCTATGACGAGGAGGCGGTCGAGCGGGCAGTGCGCCGTTGGCCGGGGGTGCGCTGCTGTTACGAGGCTGGCCCGACCGGCTTCGGTCTTCAGCGTTTCCTGGTCGAGCGGGGGATCGACTGTCGGGTGGTGGCGCCCGGGGTTGGTACCTCAGCGGCCGGGTGATCGGGTCAAGACCGACAGCCGCGACGCGCGCAGGCTCGCGCGCCTGCTCGCCGGCGGTCTGCTCGAGCCGATCCATGTGCCCACGCCCGAGCTGGAGGCGGCGCGTGATCTGGTGCGCGCTCGCGAGGACGCGCGTCTTGATCGGATGCGTGACCGGCACCGGCTCTCGAAGTTCTGTCTGCGGCACGGGCGCCGGCTGCCGACCAGCTCCTGGACCGTCGCTCGGCGCAAGTGGCTTGCCGAGCAGCGGTTCGAGTTCGTGGCTCGGCAGCAGACTTTTGACACGTACGTGCATGCGGTCGATCTCGTCGACGCGCGGATCCAGCAGCTGGAGCGCGCGATCCGGGAGACCGCGGAGCAGGAGCCTTGGCGAGCGCTGGTCGCGAGGCTGCGTTGTCTGCGCGGGATCGACACACTGACGGCGCTCGCGATCGTGACCGAGATCGGTGACTTCGCCCGCTTCAAGACCGCCGAAGAGTTGATGGCCTTCGTCGGTCTCGTGCCCTCGGAGCGCTCCTCCGGCGAGCAGCGTCGGCAGGGATCGATCACAAAGGTCGGCAACGCGCATGTGCGTCGGCTCTTGGTCGAGTCGGCCTGGCACGCGCGTCGACGGCCGACCGTCGGCTACGAACTCGCCCGTCGCCAACGCGGCCAAGACGCCGTCGTGATCGAGCGCGCCTGGCGCTGCCAGCAGCGCCTCCACTCGCGCTGGCAACGGATGGCCGGCCGCGGCAAACCACAACAGAAGATCGTCGTCGCCTGTGCGCGCGAGCTCGCCGGCTTCGTCTGGGCGGTCGCCACCGAGCAACCACTCAGAACAAGCTGAGCAACGCAACGAGCCTCTCGGTCTCGAGCAGCGGATGCGTCCAACCACACGGAGAACCCTCGAAGCCTCTATGCGGCACCCACACCAGGTGACCCGCGACCCTAGACCGAGGCAGCTCCCGACGGTTACCAGTCATGCCGTCCCGACCGGCGAATGCCAGTCTGATCCACCGTCGCTGCCCAGGACGATCCGCTGCTCACGGCCGAGAGCAACACCAACCGACCGAGCCTCGCCCCTTGACTTTTTGCTCCATGTCAGACGCTGGTGCGGAGCGTGGCGAACATTGCCTGTACGGCCGCGATTCCTTCGGCGCTGTTGGCGCTCACGTCGAGAACCCATTCGTCGCCATGGTTATGAACGGACCACGCGGCAAAGGCGCAGCAGTCTCGCTCGAGGGCTACAAGCTCTCTGAGCTCGCTTTCAATTGCGGGCGCGGCACGGAAGACAAGCCGCAATCCGTTTTCATTGATCACGCGGTCGGTGCACGCACGCTCACCGAGTCGGAGCCAGCGGCGTTGGCGCTCGGCTAGTGCGGCCTCTCGTAACGTTGCACCGGAAACGTGTTCATTGTTTAGGCGGCGAGCTCGGTCGTTGTCTTGGCGGCTCTGCGCTGGCGGCGTCTGTCGGCTTCGATCTTGCGCCGCGCGCGCTCGGCGGGGCTGTTGCGGTGGCGGACGTGATCGGCCAGCGCGAAGCCGAAGGCGTCCCAGTCCAGGTAGTCGGCGTTCTTGCAGACGAACTCATCGATCGCGCCGAAGGTGCTCTCGATCCGGTTGAGGTAGCTGGCGTAGGTCGGAGTCGGGACGAGCTCCATGTTGTTGGCGTCGGCGTAGGCACGGATGTCGGGCGTCCAGTGGCTGGAGAGGCCGTCCTGGATCCAGTAGAGGCGGATCTGCGGCGGGTAGGCGAGCCGGATCTGCTTCATGAAGGTGAGCGTCGAGTTGCCGTTGCGGCGCGGTCGCTGTCTGATCCGCAGGTAGTCGGCATGGACGTCGAGCGCGCCGACGAGATAGCGGATTCCCTGCCGGCGGTTGAAGGTCGCCCGGTGCCGCTGCGGCCGGCCGCGCCGGGCCCAGCCGCGGCCGTGCTTGGGGCAAAGGCTCTCCGGCCCCTTCTCGTCGAAGCTGATCACGACGCCGCTCTTGGGCTGTTCGCGGTAGAGGGCGAGGATCCGCGCCGCCTTCGCCGCGTAGTCGGGGTCGGGGCTCTGCTTCCAGCTGCGCGTCCGCTGCAGCGAGATCCCATTGCGGGCAAGGATGCGGCCCAGATGGGCAGGCGAGACCTCGATCCCCTGCCCGCGCAGGTAGCGGGAGAGCTTGCTCAGGCTCCAACGTGTATACGGCACCCCGAGCGTGTCGGGACGGGCGCCGGCGACCGCGACGATCCGAGCCTCGTCGTCAGTCGAGATCCGGCGGGGCCGCCCGCCCCGGAAACGAGGGCGCAACGACTCGAACCCGTGCCGGTTGAAGTCGTGGATCACCTTGCGCACATGCGACTCGTCCGTGAGCAGCATGCGCGCGATCTCGGGCGCGCTCATCAGCGTGTTCGAGGACAGCAGGATCAGCGCCCGCTGCCTCGTCGATGCCAGCTTCGACTGCTTCGACAACCGCTTCAGTCGCTGCCCCTCGTGCGGGGCGAGCTCGCGAACGAACACCTCCGGGGGACGCATCCACACCTCCTCAGCTCGCATGCGTCCCGATTCAACGGCAGGCGCCAAGGACCTTGCCGGTTTCCGGTCAAACATTCTGAGAGGCCGCACTAGGTCAGCTTGTGTGAGCGAGCAGGCGATAGCGCCCGCGGGCCGGTCTGGCTGCACTTCGGTCACGTCTCAAGGGTGACATGACAGGACGGCGCTGTGCTCGATCAGACTCCGGGAATGCTCACTGTGTTCGGAGCGAGCGCGCTCACGTTCATGATGGTGATGTACGCGCTCGAGCGTCGGAATCGCTTCGTCTTGGCGTTCGCTGGAGCTTGCGCGTTGTCGAGTTCGTATGGCTTTCTCGCTGGCACCTGGCCGTTCGGTGTCGTGGAGGCGGTCTGGATGCTGATCGCGTTGAAGCGTTATTTCGCGCGGGCTTCGGATCGCGCGACTGCTTAACGCTGAGAAGGGCTCGGGCCCGCCAGTTTTGTGGGCGGGCCCGAGGTTCGCTGTTAGACGTGCGGCTCGGCGACCGCGACGCTGCTGGTGCCGAGTACCTTCACGCCGCCTTCCCCGTCACTCTGTTCGACGTGGGTCGCGCCTTCACCGGAGCTCTCGCCGCTCTCGCCCCCGGACTCGCCACTCTGCTCGCTTTCGCCGGATGCGTTCGCGGCGGCGGTCGGTTGCTGGGCATGGTGTTGACGGCGCTCGATTGTCGATCCGATCGCGAACAGCAAGCCTGAGCCGACGAGCAATAGGGCCAGCGTCGCTCGCAGGCGTGTCAAGTGCGTCCTCACTGGAACCTCCTTCGGTTTCGAGGACGTCAGGAAAAGGACTTCGTGTCGATGCGCCTCCGCCCGGGGGCGCACTACTCCCTTTAGAGCGCGGGCGGCCCTCGTTGCGGGTAGCCGAGCGTGAGCGCCGGGATCCGGGGCAGATCGAACGCCTGCCGTGCCCACCACGAAGCGATCGCGACGAGTCGAGAGGTTTTGGGCCGTGCGAGCGCATCCAGCAGCCGCTTGGCGACGCGGAGGAGCACACGCGCCAGCAGAAGCGCAAGCAGGCCGAACGGGAACTGGAGCAGAAGCCTCCGAATGCA
>DATNOU010000025.1:0-29747 GCA_035601195.1 Gaiellaceae bacterium
TAGGCGGGCGTACTCGGCGCCGATGTGGCCTTCGAGGTCGGGGAACTCGCGGACGAGCTCCGCCGCCGCGGCCAACGCCCCGTCGAAGTCTCGGGCCTGGACCGCAGCCTCGATCTTCGGCGAGACTCCGGCGAGCGCCTCAATGAGCGCGATCTCGGCCTCGTCGGTGGCAAGTCGTGCGTCGAGAGCAGACGCGGCGCCGTCGGCCCTTCCGGCCAACCGGTTGGAGCGATCGTAGGCTACGTAGGCACGCTCGAACTCTTCCGACGAGGCGGCCGCCGCCAGTGTCTGCGCGAGGCGGGCGATCGCTCCGAGCTCGGTAACGCCGCCCGCCCGGGCCGCGCGGACGAACTCGACCGGCACGTCGAGCAGGCCTTCGAGCCGCTCTTCGACGAAGTCGGCAACCTCGGACGGATCCTTCTTCACGTCCGCCCGCTGGGCGGCGAGCAGCTCTTTGTCGTGCGCGACGAGAGCACGGACGTCGAGCTCAAGGTTCGCCTCCAGGGCGAGGCGGCAGAGGCCGATTGCAGCACGTCGCAGGCCGTACGGGTCGCGCGATCCGGTGGGCTTCTGCCCGAGCGCGAAGGCAACCGTGAGATTGTCGACCTTATCCGCCGCGGAGAGGACGCGGCCGGCCTCCGTCTCGGGGAGGGGCCCGCCTGCGCTCTCAGGGAGATACTGCTCGTCGATGGCGGCGCAGACGGCCTCGGGATAGCCCGCTAGGCGGGCGTACTCGGCGCCGATGTGGCCTTCGAGGTCGGGGAACTCGCGGACGAGCTCCGCCGCCTGGTCGACCTTGGCGAGCCGCGCCGCCTCCTGCGAAGCCTCGCCACCTCCAAGGGCTTCGACAAGTGCTACGAGACGTTCGGCTTTCTGCGCGAAGGAGCCTGCCCCGGCGACGAAGGTGATGGAGCCGAGCTCCTTCAGCAGGCCCTCGATTCCTCGCGCGAGGTCCCGCTCGAAGGTGAAGGCCGCATCCTCGAGCCGGCCCTCGAGCACGTTCTCGTTACCGGCGATCACGGTCTCGGCGTCACCGCCGTTCGCCACGAAGGCGAAGCGGTTCCCGCCCAGCGGGAAGTAGCGCTGGTGGGCTTCCATCGCGGTGACGACCACCCGTTCTGGCAGCTGCAGAAATCGTTCGTCGAAATCCCCCGCGAGGACCATAGGGCTCTCGACGAGATAGACCACCTCCGCCAAGACGCGTTCGTTGGGTTGCTCGAGTCCCAGAGCGCGTAGTCCCTTCGTAATGGCGTCGAGTCTCCGGGCCTGATCGACCTCGACATCAGCCCCCCGCAGGCGCTCGAGGTACTCGCGGGCGTGCGGGATCTCGATTTCACCACGGGTGAAGCGATGGCCGAACGACGAGCCGCGGAAGCCGTCGAGTGTTTCCTCATCGAGCTTCGCGCAGAGCCACCGGACCGGACGCGCAAAGCGAATCCCGCTCTCGTCCCACGCCATCGATTTGGAGAACGCGAGCCCCTTCACCAGCTCGTCGAGTCGCTCGGGAAGAACCTCCGCCATCGCACGGCCGGGCTTGACAAGGCCGAGAAATCCGTCGCGAACCTCCAGCTCGTCGACGGACACGCCCTGCTTGCGGGCAAAGCCTTCGGCGGCGGTCTCCCGGAGGTGCTCCGGTGGGCCCTTCAGCCATTCGTCGGGCTCGCGATCGGGGAGGTCGTCGGCGAGCAGAACCAGCCGGCGCGGCGTCGCGTAAACCTGCCCCCCTCCGAAGGCGGGCAGCCAGTCTCGCAGCTGGCTCAGGGCCTCCTCGCACGCCGAAGCCGGAAGCTCCTCGCAGCCGATCTCAAGCAGGAGCGCCGGCAAGTTTCTCCACGTACTGCTCGGCCACGCGGCGCGCCAGGTTGCGCACCCGCGCAATGTAGGCGGCTCGCTCGGTGGCCGAGATCGCCCCCCGCGCGTCGAGCAGGTTGAAGGTGTGCGAGCACTTGAGCACCTGGTCGTAGGCGGGCAGGGGCAGCTCGCGCACGACGAGCTCCTTGCACTCGGCTTCGTACTCCTCAAAGCGGCGAGTGAGAGTGTCCACCGGCGCGACCTCGAAGTTGTAGACCGACCATTCGCGCTCGTTCTCGCGGTAGACGTCGCCCCACGCCACGCCCGGAGCCCATTCGAGGTCGAAGGCCGAGCGCTTCCCCTGGAGGAACATGGCGAGCCGCTCGAGCCCGTACGTCATCTCCGCCGGGATCAGGTCGAGCTCGAGGCCGCCCAGCTGCTGGAAGTAGGTGAACTGCGTCACCTCCATGCCGTCGCACCAGACCTCCCAGCCCAGGCCCCAGGCACCGAGGGTCGGTCCTTCCCAGTCGTCCTCGACGAGGCGGACATCATGCTTTTTCAGGTCGATTCCCACGGCTTCGAGCGAGCCGAAGTAGAGGTCGAGGACGTTTTCCGGGGCCGGCTTGAGGACGACCTGGTACTGGAAGTAGTGCTGGAAGCGGAACGGGTTCTCGCCGTAACGCCCGTCGGTCGGGCGGATGCAAGGCTCGACGTACGCCGTCTTCCACGGCTTCGGGCCCAGACAGCGCAGGAACGTGGCCGGATTGAAGGTGCCCGCTCCGAGCTCGGTGTGGTACGGCTGCATGACCACGCAGCCGTAGTCGGCCCAGTAGCGCTCCAGGCCCGCGATCATGTCCTGGTAGGTGCGACCGGTCACCGGCCGCAATCCTAGGCTCTCTGCGCGAGCGTCCTGAGTCGGAAGCCGCCGTGATACTCGTACGAGGACTCGATGACCCGCAGGCACTCGCGGAGGCCACGCGGGGTCGCGGCGGGGTCGCCGGCTTCGGCGAGAGGGCGCTCCAGGAAGCCCCGAACGGCCTCGAATCCCTCGGGAGAGACGTCGAGCGAGCCGGCGCTGCACTCCGCGCAGACGCCGCCGCCCGCCTGGGCGGAGAAGCCGACGAGCGGTCGCTCCTCGCCGCAGGCGGCACACCCGGTCAGATGCGGCAGGTAGCCGGACAGCCACAGCAGCTTGAGCTGGAAGGAAAGGACGAGCGGATCGATGCCCGGCTGCGCGGGCAGCCGCGTCTGAACGTCGTCCAGGAGATCGAGGAAGCGGGTCAGCGCATGAAACGCAGGCGCATTCGCGTCCTGCTCGACGAAGAGGCGCAACATCGCCTCGAGTCCGATATGCCCGACCGCGAGCCGGTAGCCGTCGGTCCGCCCCCGCTCGTGGGAGCGAACGAGCTCGGCACCGCGCACGGTGTGGAGCTCGCCGCGACCCTCGTGCAGGAGCAGGTCGGCATGGCTGAAAGGCTCGAGACGAGCGCCGAAGCGCGACTTCGTCTTGCGCACGCCTTTGGCGATCGCACCGATGCGCCCACGCTCCAGCGTGTAGAGGTGAAGGACGCAATCGGCCTCTGCGAAACGGATCGAGCGGAGGACGACGGCTTCCGTCTTCCAGGTGCGCGACGACACGCGGCCAGTCTAAGCCAGGGGCCGGGCATGCCCGGCCCCTACAGGTAGGGGCGGGACATGCCCCGCCCGTCGACCGCGCCGGTGGAATCCCTTCTCCGCGGGGTACGTTGTAAATGAGAATGGCACGGGTCCGGATGTATACGACCGAATGGTGCGGCTATTGCGTCCGGGCGAAGGCGCTTCTCGACGAGCGCGGTGTCGCCTACGACGAGATCCGTATGGACGACGATCCGGAATTCCGGCGCAAGCTGCTCGACATGACCGGCCGCTGGACCGTGCCGCAGATCTTCGTCGACGACCGCCCCATCGGCGGCTACACGGAGCTCTGGGCGCTCGACCGCACAGGCGGCCTGGAGGACCTGGCCGCTTAGTAACGCCTCTTAGTAGCCCGCCAGCCGGTCCTCTCCGAAGCCCGCTGCCACCGACGTGTGCGTTCGCGAGCTCGACCACGCCACTACAACGACCACGGCCGATGCCAGGGCGAGAAGCACCAGAGTCGACGACACGATCGCGACGGGAATGAGTGCAACGAGAGCGCCCATCGCGGCCAGCCGGGCGCGTGGTACGAAACCCCAAAGTGACCGCTTGAACAGCGTGTGGCCGACGAGGAACAGGGCCGGGCCGCCGAGAATGAGGCAGGCCGTGGCGGCGTCGACCTGATCGCCTGGGTGTGCGATCGCCAGTTCGTACCCACCCGCAGCGGCAATCACGCCGGCGACCATCGGCACGTGGAGGTAGGTGTAGGCGGTGACACCGAGTCGGCCGGGATCGGTCGCCGTCGCCATGACTTCGATTCCGGCCTCAGCGCTGCGGTCGAAGTAGATCCACCAGAACGCGACGCTCCCGACGAACGCAATCACGAACGCGGTCACCGTGCTCGGCGTGCGGGCCAGCTCGCCGAATTGCGAACCGATCACGAGGATCGACTCCCCGAGCGCGATCGTGATGAAGAGATAGCAGCGCTCCGCCATGTGCTCTCCGGCGATCGTGTAATCGGTCGTCAGCGAGCGGCCCAAGCCCGGGAGGGGGAATCCTGACCAGGTGACGATGTAGAGGACCGCGAGCGCTATGACCCAGAGCGCGATGCGAGCATCGCTGTCGACGAACCCGCCGGCGATCAGGAGCAAGCTGACAGGTATCCACCAGATGAGCACGCGCTCGAAAACGGCGGTCAGCCGATGCCGGCGACCGACGGCGGCGAGGGTGGCGAGCTGACCCCCGAAGAGACTCGCTGAGAGAGCGGCGGCGAACCCGAGCCCATGATCGTCGAACGCTCCGAACAGCGATGAGGACATGATCAGGCTCGCAAACATCAGCCCTATGAGCACGAGCCTCGGTACGCGGTCTTTCAGATCGAAGTAATTCGTGATCCAGGCGATGTGGTTCCAGGCACCCCAGACGGCGAGGAGCAAGATCAGCGTCTCCAGCACGCCCCGGAACGTGAGATTCGCAAGCAGGTGGCGCGTGAGCTGGGTCACGGCGAGGACGTAGACGAGGTCGAAGAACAGCTCGATCGGCCTGACTACGCCCGCTCCCCGGCTGCGCTCGCGGAGATGAGCACGATGCCCGTCGCCGGGTACGCGGGTGTCGGTTGTCACGGCGCCCTGCTCCGCCATCAGCTTTAGGCGGCGAGCCGCTCGGCCAGGTACTTGATTCCGAGCGGATAGCGGTACTCGATCGCCATGTGGGTGGCGTCGAAGAGGTCGAAGTAGACGTCTGTGACTCCGATCCCGGCGAGCTCCCGCCGGAAGGCCTCGGCGCCCAGGTCGAGGTAGAACTCGTCCCTCTTGCCCGCGTCGATGTAGATCGCCTTCTGGGAGCGAAGTGCGTCCGCGTGCGTCGGCACCATCCGCACCGGATCCCACGCGAGCCAGCGCTCCCAGACCTCGGGGACGAGACGACCCGTCGCGGTCTCGAACACGAGGTTGACGGTGCCGTCCTCGTCGGCCGAGTAGCACGCGGCCATGCACCACGAGTCCAGGAGGACGTGATCGGAGTCCTTCGAGAACGCCGGCCTCGAGCGGAAGTCCTCCCAGAAGCGTTCGTACGACCCGTCGTACTCGTCTCGAAGAGCACGCGCGGCCTCGCCGATCTCCCAGAGATAGCAGGTCTCGAAGAGCGCGTCCCCGGCATGGGTGGCGAGGCCGCCGAAAAGATCGGGACGGAGCATCGGCGTGACCATCGCCCCGTAGCCGCCGCTGGACTTTCCGGCAATGCCACGGTGCTCCGGCGCCGCGAGGGTGCGGTAGTTGGCGTCCACCCACGGGACGATTTCGTCGCAGAGGTAGGTGTGGTAACGGCCGGTGCCCGGAGAGTCGAGGAACTGGCTCCCGCCGAGAGAAGTCCAACAGTCGACGTAGACGAGCAGTGCGGGCGGCACTTCCTCTATTGCGAAGAGCTCGTCGGCCAGTTCCGGGAGGTTCCGGCGGAAGGGCGCTCGGTTTCGCCACATGTCGAGCTGTCCCGTCAGGCCCTGGATGACATAGATGGATGGGTAGCGCCGGTCGGACTCGTCGTCGTAGCCAGGCGGAAGGTAGATCCAGAGGGGCCGGCGATGCGGGTCTCCGAGCGGGTTGTCGCGGAGCACCTCGCTCTCGAGCTCGCGGTCTTCGACCCGCCCCCTCAGCTCGCTTCCCCAGGGCTCCACGAGGCGATCCTAGCCGGGTCCGAGTTGCTGGCAGTTGGGACAGAACCAAGTCCCCCTGCCGCCGGCGCGGATCTTCTCGATCGGCGTGCCGCACCGGTCGCACGGCTGGCCGCCCCGGCCGTAGACCCGGAACTTGTCCTGCATGCGGCCGCGAGCGCCATCTGGATCGCTGTAATCACGGAGGGTCGCGCCCTGCCGCGCGATCCCCATCTCGAGCGCCTGCCTGACTCCCTTCCTGAGGGCGGCCAGCTCCTCTCTCGTCAGGCTGCCCGCCGGACGAAGCGGATGGATGCGCGCCCGCCACAGCGCCTCGTCCGCGTAGATGTTGCCCACGCCGGCGGCGGCCCGCTGGTCAAGCAGGGCGGCCTTGACCGGCGCGCGCCGCCCGGCGAACGCACTCTCGAGGGCGCGCACGGTGAATTGCCGGTCGAGGGGCTCGCCACCCAGCCGGCGGGCCGCGAAATACTCGTCGAGCTCTCCAGGCTCGAGCAGCTCCCAGGTGCCGAAGCGCCGGACATCGCGGTAGGCGACGTCCGATCCGTCGTCTAATGTGACAACAGCACGTCGGTGCGGGTCTGCCTCCAAGCCTCCCGAAGCGGGGTGCTGCACGTTGCCCGTCATACGAAGATGGATGAGGAGGTGCCGCCCGCTCTCGAACTCGACAATCAAATACTTGCCGCGACGGCCAACCGTGCGGACCTGCTCGCCTTCGAGCTCGGCGGCCACCAGCTCGGGCGGCTCGGGTCGCGTAAGCCTCGGGTCGGCGATCACCACGCGCTCGAAGGTGCGGCCGGTGAGGCGCGGCTCGAGTCGGGCACGAATTGTCTCGACCTCCGGAAGCTCGGGCATCGCAATCGCCTTCCCGTCAGGCGATGACGTCCAGCACGATCGGACGCCGCGCGGGCTGCTCCGGACCGACCCCGTAGGCTGCGGTCACGTCCGCGAGGGCTCGCTCGGCCGCCTCGTCTGACCGTGCGTGGACCTCCGCCATAGACGAGCCTGCTTCCACGCGGTCGCCGCGCTTCGCGAGGCAGAGGATCCCGACCGAGTGGTCGATCTCGTCCTCCTTGCGGACCCGGCCCGCACCCAGGCGGAGAGCCGCCTCCCCGATCGCCGTGGCCGCGATCCCCTGGACGAAGCCGTCCCCGGGGGCCGGAACCGCCCGGACCACGGGCGCCGCCGGCAAGCCCTCGACTGCGGGATCGCCCCCCTGCGCGTGCACCCAGCGCTCGTAGAGCTCGAGCGCGGCTCCGCTCGCGAGCGCCTCCTCCGCGCGGCGTCTGCCTTCGGTCTGGTCCACTCCGAGATCGGAGAGCGCAAGCAGGTGCCCGCTGGCGCCCAGGACGAGCTCGACGAGGTCCTCCGGGCCCTCACCGCGCAGAGTGTCGACGGCCTCGCGGATTTCGAGCGCGTTTCCGACCGCGCGCCCAAGCGGCTGGTCCATGTCCGTCAGCTCGCAGACGACCTCGCGGCCGGCGCGAACGCCGAGCTCGCGCATCGCCTCGGCCAGTTCCCGGGCCGACTCGAGCGTCTTCATGAAAGCGCCGTCGCCGACCTTCACGTCGAGCACGATCGCGTCCGCGCCACCGGCGATCTTCTTGGACATGATCGACGAGGCGATCAACGGAATGATGTCGACGGTCGCCGTCACGTCGCGAAGCGCGTAGAGCCGTTTGTCCGCCGGGACGAGCTCGGCTGTTGTGCCGATGATCGCCATACCGACCTCGCGAACCTGTTCGAGGAACTCATCCATCCCCAGCTCGATGCGGAAACCAGGGATGGATTCGAGTTTGTCGAGCGTTCCGCCGGTGTGGCCGAGGCCCCGTCCGCTCATCTTGGCGAACGGAACGCCGCACGCAGCCACGATCGGGCCGAGCGCAATTGAAGTCTTGTCCCCCACGCCACCCGTCGAGTGCTTGTCGACGACCTTGCGCCCGAGCGGGGAGAGATCGACCGTGTCGCCGGTCCGCACCAGCGCGTCGGTCAAAGCGTGCGTCTCGGCGGCGGTGAGCCCTTGGAAGTAGACGGCCATGCAAAAGGCGGCCATCTGGTAGTCGGGAACTTCGTCGCGCGCGTACGCGAGCATGAGCTCCGCGATCTCCTCGGATGAGAGCTCGCCCCCGTCGCGCTTGCGCTGGATGAGCTCGGCGGGCCGGATCATGCCTTTTTGGCGACGAAGACCAACTGGCTGCTGCGGGCGCGGTACTCGCCCTCGAATGGGGGGACGCGGTCAACTAGCTCGGCTCCGCGAATGAGCGAGGCCAGGTACGCCTGGAGGAAGCCGCGGTTCGGAAACACAACTGCCCCCTCGGCGTCGCGTCGCTCGACGCGTGCGAAATGGCGTGAAAGCGGCTCCGTTCCGTTTTCCCTCGAGAACTCGAGCTCGCCCACATTCGGATCGCCGAGCCACTGGTACAGCTCGAGCAGATGCTTGCTGGAAAAGGTCGCTGCAACGAGCGTGCCCCCGGGTCGGAGGACGCGCGCAATCTCAGCGATGCCGCGGTCGCGATCGGGTACGTGGTGCAGAACCCAGTTGGCGACGACTGCGTCGAATTGCTCATCGCGAAACTGGAGCGCCTGGACGTCGGCGACCTGAGCCTCGAGCCCCCGTGCCTTCGCTAGTTCCACCATGCGTGGAGACACGTCGACGACGAGCAGGAAAGCCCCGAGTTCCTTCTCCGCCCGCTGCGCAAAGCTCCCGAGCCCACAACCCACCTCGAGGACTCGCGCGGCGTCCACTTCGCGGAGAGCTTCGATTGCCAGGTCCTCCGCGGTCTCGCCCTCAACGAGATCTGAGAAGACCACTCGCCGGGCCACGAATCGCTCTTCGCTCTCGTATTCGCGCGCGACGAGCTTGGGATCGTCGAAACTCACTGCTCGAGGATTGGTGCGCCTGGGATCCCTCGAGACGGCGCCTTGCCGCCAAGCCAAGCGTTGACCGTCGCCCCGACGTCGGCAAACTCGCCCTCGTGGACGGCGCCGGCCGCGTTCTTGCCCTCAACGTACGCCATGAGGAGCGCATGCTCGCGCGAATGGTCGGTCGAGGGGGTCGTCGGGTCGCACCCGTGGTCGGAGGTGAGGATGAAGAGATCCTTGGGCCGAAGCGCGTCGAGCAGGTCGGGCAGGCGGCGATCAAAGTCCTGCAGGCAGCGATGGAAGTTGACGGGGTCGTTCCGGTGCCCCCAGAGCATGTCGGTCTCGACGAGGTTGACAAAGATGAGGCCCTCGTCGACTTCGCGGAGGAGCGTCTCGGTCTGCTTGATCCCGTCGATGTTCGACTTCGTCGGATGCGAGTGATCGATGTCGACGCCGGCGAAGATGTCGTGGATCTTCCCCACGCCGTGCACCTCGGAGCCGGCCTCCCGGATCAGCGTCAGGTAGTTCGGCTGTCTTGGTTTGAGCGAGAAGTCGTGGCGGTTGGGCGTGCGCACGTAGTTGCCGGGCTCCCCTACGAAGGGCCTCGCGATCACCCGGCCGACCGCATGCTTTCCCGTCAGGATCTCGCGGGCGGTCCTTGACGCGTCGTAGAGCTCCTCGAGCGGGATGGTCTCCTCATGGGCGGCGATCTGGAAGACGGAGTCCGCCGAGGTGTAGACGATCCATTTGCCCGTGCCCCGATGCTCCTCGCCGAGCTCCTCGATGATCTCCGTGCCGGACGCGGCCTTGTTCCCGAGTACCCCGCGGCCGGTGCGGTGGGCGAATTCCTCGATGATCTCGGAGGGGAAGCCGTGCAGATACGTGGGCATGGGCTCGGGCGTGACGATCCCCATCAGCTCCCAGTGGCCGGTCGTCGTGTCTTTTCCCTTCGACCGCTCGACGAGCCTGCCCACGAGAGCGGGAGCTTGGGGCTGCGGCGGGCAGCCCTCGAGCTCCTCGACGTTACCGAGGCCGAGCTGTTCCAGGTTGGGGAGGTCGAGACCGCCGACCGCTCGGGCCACGTTGGCGAGCGTGTTCGAGCCCTCGTCCCCGTAGTCCGCCGCATCCGGCAGCTCACCCGCGCCAACCGCGTCCAGCACGATCACGCACGCGCGCGGCACCGGGCTATTCTAGTGCGGAGATGGACACGATCCTGGGCCTGTTCGGCATCCTCGTTTGGATCGCCGCCGTGATGGCGCTCGCCGCCGGCGTGACATATGCCGTGATCAGGCTCTCGCCCGGAGGGAAGTCGGACAAGAAGCCCGAGCAGGCGCCGACCGAGTCCGCCAAGCCCTCCTAGACCGCCTCGAGGGGCAACACTTCGTCCAGCGGCGAGTAGCCGAGGCCGTGCGCCTCTGCGACCGCCTCGTACGTCAGCTTCCCCTCGAAGACGTTGACGCCGCGCGCCAGCGGGCGGCTGCGGGCAATCGCCTCCCGGACGCCGTAGTCCGCGATCAGCTCGGCGTAGGGCAGGGTCACGTTCGTCAGCGCGTACGTGGACGTGACCGGGACCGCGCCGGGCATGTTCGAGACGCAGTAGTGCACGATTCCGTCCACCTCAAAGATCGGATCGGAGTGGGTCGTGGGGTGCGACGTCTCAAAGCAGCCACCCTGGTCGATGGAGACGTCGACCAGCACGGCGCCGGGCTTCAGCCCACTCAGCATCGGCCGGGTGATGAGCTTGGGAGCCCTTGCACCCGGAATCAGGACCGCGCCGATGATGAGATCGGCGGTGCCGACCGTCTCCTCGATCGCGAGCTGGTTCGACATGGCGAGCGTGATGCGGCCGTCGAGCATCATCTCCAGGTCGCGCATCCGGTCGACCGACTTGTCGAGGACCCAGACGTCGGCCTGCATGCCGACAGCGATGAGCGCCGCGTTGTAGCCGACGATGCCGCCGCCGAGCACGACTACCTTTGACGGCGGGACGCCTGGAACGCCGCCGAGGAGGATCCCGCGGCCGCCCTGGGCCTTCTCGAGCGCCCAGGCCCCCATCTGCGTGGCGAGACGCCCGGCCACCTCGCTCATGGGCGCAAGCAGCGGGAGGTGCCGGTCGTCGGTCTCGACCGTCTCGTAGGCGATGCAGATCGCCCCGCTCTCGAGGAGAGCGCGCGTCAGGCGCTCCTCGGCAGCCAGGTGGAGATACGTGAAGAGCACCAGTCCCTCCCGCAGGCGGCCGAACTCGTCCGGAAGTGGCTCCTTGACCTTGAGCACGAGATCCGAGCTCTCCCACACGTCGTCCACCGACGTGAGGCGCGCGCCGACGGCCTCGTAGAGGGAGTCCGGGAGGGCGCTCCCTTCGCCGGCTCCGCGCTCGACGAGGACGTCGTGACCACGCCGGCGCAGCTCGACGGCGCCGGCGGGCGTGAGAGCCACGCGGTGCTCATCCGGCTTGATCTCTTTGACGACGCCGACTTGCATCGAGGGGCCGCGAAAGATACCTAGGCGAGAAGGCTTCTGGCGAGGCGCCCGGCCGCGAACGCAGCCGCGAAGAACGCCGGATCCTCGGCCGGCCCGCGACCCATGTGAGCCAGGGGAAGGGCGGCGCAGGTCTCTTCCCAGCCGCTCACGTCGACTTCTTCTACCGTCCCGACCTCGGAGGGAATGGGACGCCCCGCCGGCCAGGCGATCTTCACGGCGCCCAGGGAAAGCTCGATCGCCGCGAGCGTGTGGTGGGAGACGCCGCGATGGCGGTCCCGTTCGTCGGCATCCGACAGGCGCGGCGCGAGAATCGGGGTTCCACCGAGGGCGCTCGTCGCGTTGGCGGCCTCTGCCGCCGCCACGCCGCCGTGACCCATCCGGCTGTTCGTGCCGACGACTCCCGGTCCGATTGAGCAGACGATCGCGTCCATCCCCGAGCCCGCGCACCAGAGGAGCGCTGAGGCGACGGAGACGCAGGCCACGTCGCCGTCGATCGTCGATCCGGGAGCTATCGCGGCTCGAAGGTGCCCCCGGTCGCGAAGCGTCCGCACGGTGTCCGAGAAGGACACCGGCAACGCGCCGCCGGCGAGCTGGACATAGGCAACCGCGAGATCGGTACCGAGAGCTGCGCAGACCGGCGCCACCTGGCTGTGCAAAGAGCAGCAGACGACCGGCAGACCGCCGAGCGCCTCCGGTCCGGTTTCGGCCTCCTCTTCGGCGTGGCGAACAGCGTGCTGGAGCGGCGTGTAGGGGAGCTTCATCACATGGGCGCCCGGCTCGGCCGTGAGCTCGAGCCCGCGGGTCAGATTCACGTAGAGCACGTCGAAGCCTCCGGAGCCGAGACCCAGCTCGAGCGCCTGGACGTTGACCACGACCTCGTCGCCGAGTGCTACCGGGCCTGTCAACCCCGGGTAGGCAACACACGGGCGGCCGTCGACTTCGAGCCGAACGAGACCGACCAGCCGCTCGCTCACCGCGGTCACGCTCCCGCGGCGCAGGCTAAGCATGCCGCGCGAGCTCGATGAGCTCGAGCGTGACTCCCACCATGCGCTCGAGATCCGCGACCGCGATCCGCTCGTCGGGCGTGTGCACGTCCGTCATACCGTTGGCGAGGTTGATGCACGTGAGCCCGCGTGCGTTGAAGACGTTCGCGTCCGCCCCACCCCCGGTGTCGACCGCTTGCGCGGAGAGGCCTGCCCGCTCGATGGCCTCGCAGGCAAGCTGGAAGAGTGGCTCCTCGGGCCCGAACCGATATCCGGGATAGGTCTCGCTGATGGTGGTCTCGACCTCGCATTCGGACACGCCGGCCGCGAACGAGAAGCCGTCGACCAGCTCCTGAACGAGGTCGGCGAGCTTCGCCTGGTCGCGCGAGCGCGCTTCGACGGCGAGCTCGCACCGTTCGGGGATCACGTTGCGGGCGGTCCCGCCGCTGATCCGGCCGACGTTGGCCGTCGTCTCCTCGTCGATGCGGCCGAGGCGAAGGTCGGCGATGGCCCTCGCCGCGGCGACGATCGCCGAGCGCCCTTCCTCGGGGGCGAGGCCCGCGTGGGCCGCGCGGCCCTTGAAGACGACGTCGAGCGTCCGCCCCCACGGGGATGAGCGCACGACGTTCCCGATCGGGCCCGAGGAGTCGTAGACGAAGCCTCGCTGTGCGTGGAAGCGCGTGTGGTCGAAGGCGAATGCGCCCAGAAGCCCCGTCTCCTCGCGGACCGTGAACAGGAGCTCGAGTCCCGCGTGAGGCCGGCGCTCCGCCAGAACGAGGCGGGCTGCCTCGAGCATGACCGCCACGGAGGCCTTGTTGTCGGCGCCGAGAATCGTTCCGGCCGCGTTGCGGACATAGCCGTCCTCCTGGACGACCGGCTCGATCCCGGCCGTGGGCGGAACGGTGTCCATGTGCGCGCACAGAAAGAGCGGCGCGCCGCCGTTCGCCTCGCTCGGATCGAGGCGGGTGAACAGGTTGCCCGCCTCATCGTCCTCGACGTTCAGCCCGAGGTCGTGAAGGAACGCAGCGATGCGCTCGGCCACGGGCGCCTCCTCCCCCGATGGGCTCGGAATCGCCGCGAGCTCGAGGAAGAGCGGCAAGACGTCCTGGGACCAGGTGCCTTCCATCGGCGCGATTCTAGGTGGATGTTTGCTGCCTTCCGCCGGCTAGCGGGCGGCTGTTTCCACAATTCCCGCGCGCGCCTGGGCGCGCTCGAGCGCGGCACCCACGAACTCGCGGAAGAGCGGTGCGGGCCGTGTGGGGCGCGACTTGAACTCCGGATGAAACTGGCTCGCCACGAACCAGGGATGGTCGGGCAGCTCGACGATCTCGACGAGTCTTCCCTCCTGGAACGTCCCCGAGACGACGAGGCCGGCTTCCACCAGGCGGGGCCGGAAGTGGTTGTTCACCTCATACCGGTGACGGTGGCGCTCGTGGATGACGGGCTCGCCGTAGGCCGCGAAGGCCCGCGTGCCTTCGACGAGGTCGACGGCGTCGGCTCCCAGCCTCATCGTGCCGCCGAGATCCTCGATCTCCTTCTGTTCGGGAAGGAGGTCGATGACCGGGTAGGGAGTCTCGGGGTCCATCTCCGTCGAGTTCGCGCCCTCGAGGCCGACCACGTTGCGCGCGAACTCCGAGACGGCGACGTGCATCCCCAGGCAGATCCCGAGGTACGGGATTCCGCGCTCGCGGGCGATGCGGCAGGCGGTGATCTTCCCCTCCCAGCCGCGGGAGCCGAATCCGCCGGGAACGAGGATTCCGTCGGAGCGGTCGAGGACGGCGGCGGCCTCCTCCAGGCTCATCCCCTCAGCGTCGACCCAGCGGACGCGCACGCCCGTCCTGTGCTGGATGCCCGCGTGCTTGAGTGCCTCGTGGACGGAGAGATACGCGTCCTGGAGCTTGACGTACTTGCCCACGAGCGCGATCTCGACCTCGCCTTCGCGCTCCCCGATGCGCTGTGCCAGCGCTTCCCACTCCCCCAGGTCCGGCTCGGTGTCGGGGAGTCCCAGCCGGCTGATAACCAGCCGGTCCATCCCTTCCCCCTGGAGCGCCTGCGGGACGAGGTACACGTCGCTCACGTCCTCGTTGGCGATCACGGCATCGCGGTCGACGTCGGCGAAGAGCGCGATCTTGTCCCGGATGTCGGCCGAGAGCGGCTCGTGCGAGCGGCACACGACGATGTCGGGATGGATACCGATGCGCCTGAGCTCGTTCACGGAATGCTGGGTGGGCTTCGTCTTCAGCTCGCCAGCGGTCTCGATGAACGGGACGAAGGTGACGTGGACATAGAGGACGTGCTCGGGCCCGACCTCCCGGCGGAACTGACGAATCGCTTCGAGGAAGGGCAGCGACTCGATGTCGCCGACAGTCCCGCCGATCTCGGAGATGACGACATCCGTGTCGGTGGCGTCCGCGACCCGCCGGATGCGGTCCTTGATCTCGTTCGTGATGTGGGGGATGACCTGCACGGTCGAGCCCAGGTATTCGCCCTTCCGCTCCTTGCGGATGACCGAGTTCCAGATCGAGCCGGACGTGTGATTCGCATTGCGGGAGAGGTTCTCGTCGATGAAGCGCTCGTAGTGGCCGATGTCGAGATCGGTCTCCGCCCCGTCCTCGGTGACGAAGACCTCGCCGTGCTGGAAGGGGCTCATCGTGCCGGGGTCGACATTGATGTAGGGGTCGAACTTCTGCACCTGGACGCGAAGCCCCCGCGCTTTCAGCAGGCGCCCGAGAGAGGCCGCCGTGATTCCCTTCCCGAGGGACGAGACGACGCCGCCTGTGACGAAGACGTATTTGGTCGGTCGGACTCTCACGGTCTCCCCGACGCGTCGAGCTCGCGCAGAAACGGCGTTCGTTCGATCAGTTCGCCGAGCGAACGGCGCTCCCCAAGGACGTTGAGACCGGCGACCGCCGCAACAGCCGCCCACCGACCCCATCCGTGGAACCTCTCCACGGAATTCAAGCCTAGCAGGGCCCCCAGCGCGTTCGATCCGGCGTCGCCAAGCATCACGCGTTCGCGCAGATCGTAGGGACCCAGCAGGACGGCGACTCCGAGCGGGGCGCCGAGCGCCAGCGCGGCGATGACGTACGCCTTCACCGCGCGCCCCGGCTTCGTGTCCAGCTGGTTCACGAGGTTGGCGCAGCCGGCCACGAGGAGGCCGCCCGAGAGGGAGCGCGTCGCCGCGACGCCGACGAGCGGGATTCCGGCGAGCTTGAGGATCCCGGTTGTCCGCCGCGCCGCGAGATGGGCCCGCATCCCCCGCTCCTCCCCGCTCCAGAGATCGTCGGCGAGACCGAGGGCCGCGACGGCGCCGACCGCCGCGTCGCCGCGAACGCCCACGACCCAACCCACGAGCGGAAGCCGCAGACCGCGGTGGTTGACTGCCAGGGGCCCGACGGCGAGCAGCGCGTCGAGAAGCTGGCGGCCGCGATGCGCGAAGCCCGCCAGGTCGCGCCCGGTCTCGCGGTGCTCGAGGTCCACGTCGACCTCCTCGACGGCCAGGCCTGCGCGCAGCACGTCGATGGTCATCCGCAGCTCGCATCCAAAGCCGGGCGCGAGTGGAAAGGCGGCCGCGCGCGCACGAGCGCTCAGGAGACGCTGGCCCGAGAGGGGCTCTCGGGCGACGAAGCCGGTGCGCAGGCGGATCAGCTCCCGCGCGACTCGCTTCGCGATTCCAAAGCCTCCTCCGCTTCTGCGCGTGAACGAGGCGACGAGGAGGTCGGCTCCGCCCCGAGCAAGGGGCGCGAGGGAGCCATTCAGATCGGCATCGCAGAGAAGCAGAGAACCGGGCGACGCAGCCCGCTCCCCCGCCGAAAGCGCCTCGCCTTTCCCTCGGCGCCCGAAGCGGACGACGACCGCGCCCGCTTCCTCCGCGCGCTCGACGGTCGCGTCCGACGAGTCCCCGTCGACGACGATGATCCTGGACTGCGGGAAGTCCCGCCGTAGAGCCGCGATCGTCTTCGCAATCCGGTCGGCCTCGTCGCGGGCGGCGACGAGGATGGTGGGCGGTTCCGGCCCGGGCCGGCTATCCACCGGTGGTCGTCGTGACTGGCTCGATCGGTGGGGCGACGCCGTCGGTGGCCGAGTCCTTGACGCCGTAGTGGCCCGGCTGCGCGCCCTGGAGCAGCAGTGCGAGCGCGAGCCGACCGGCCAGCGTGTCGACGTCGTCGACGCTCGAGACGCCCTGCTGCCGGAAGAGCGCGAGGTCGGTCTCCGCACCGGTGGTCTGCACGCCGACCACCGGCAGGCTGGTGCTCTCGAACCCGCGCATGAGACCCTCGAAGAGGGACTCGGTCGCGCGCGTGCGGCTCTGCTGGTCGGCGTCGCCCGGGGGGTCCGGCTCTTGCCATGTCTCGACGACGATCGCGCCGTCCACCGGAGTGGAGGTCGTCCCGGAGCGCTCCTCGATCAGGCTGCTCGAGAGCGTGGTCCAGAGCGGCGTGCCTGCTCCCTCGATCAGGTCGCGGCCCAGGGCCTCCCCGAGCGCCCCGAAGTCATCGCTTCCCTGGGCGTACTGCGCGAGCAGCTCATCTCCCTGAAGCGCAGAGTCGAGCTCCTGGGGATCGACCGGGCTGTCGAGCGCCACCAAGCGGACGGGGCTGCCCGCGTCCGCGTCGACGAGGGCACGCTCCACCGCCGAGCGGACGCTGCTGTCCACCGGGCCGAGGAAGAGCACTGCGAACCCCTTTTCTGCGAGCCGGTTGGCCATCAGGGCCGGATAGGCGTCCGTGAGGAGCTCCTGCGCGGCCTCGCTGCGACGCTCGATGATGTCCGACCGGCTCCGCTCCTGCGCGAGCTGGTCGCTCACCGACTTGACCCGGTCCTTCATGAGCGCGTTCTCGGCGTCCCCGAGCTTCCCGGAAATTGCGGCGCCGAGGAGGATGCCTACCGCCAGCGCGATGAAGACCGCGGCAAGAGAGACCAGGTGGTAGCGGAAGTCGAACATTTGCGGGCTGTTTTCGAGCCTTAGAGGCTCGTCGCAGTCTGGCAGAGGTCGTACAGCCGGGCGACGGCGAGGCGCGGCAGTCCTCGCGCCCCCTCGGCGAGCAGCCGCCACAACGGTCCGTCGACGAACGCCGTCGCCCGGGTCCCCCGCCCCTCGTCTTCGAGCCTGAGGCCGGCCTCGACATTCTGCGACAAGTCGAGCCACGCCAGCTCCTCACCGGGAGAGACGCGCTGAATGACGATGAGCCCCTTCCCGCGGGGCTTGCGCAGGAACCCGGGTGTGCGGCTGCGGAGAACCGTCCAGCGCGCGCCCTCGGCGAGACCGCGGCGGTCCGGCTCCACGCCGCTGTAGGCAGGCCACCAGTCCGGCAGGTGATACGGCTCCGCGACGATCGCCCAGACGTCTTCGCGCGACGCGAGGAGCACGCGGGATGCTGTGATCACGCTAGAGCCCGAGAACCGACTGTGCCCGCTCGACGACGAGCGAGAGGAAGCGCTGCAGGTCCGAGGACACCGCCACGGCTGCGACGATCGCTGCGAGCCCCGCGCCGACGAACGCGAGCAGCGGGCCGACTCCCGCCCGTGCCCGGAACAGGCGCGAGACGCCGCGGGCGTCGACCAGGATGTCGCCGACTTTCAGGCGCGTGAGGAAGGTCGAGGACATCCCCGCGCGGTCGCGCTCGAGGAACTCGGTCAGGTTGAAGCGGGTCCCCACGGCGACGATCAACTCCGCTCCCTTCTCGTACGCGAGCAGGATGGCCACGTCCTCGCTCATGCCGGGGGCCGGCAGGAGAGCCGACGGAAGGCCCAGGCGGTCGACGCGCGCCCGACCGGGCGCCCGCCCTCCCGCGTACGCGTGGACGACGATCTCCGCCGCCGATCGGAGCGCCTTGTCCGAGACGGAGTCCATGTCTCCGACGACGACGTCAGGGCTGTAGCCCGCCTCGAGCAGGCGGTCGGCGCCCCCGTCCACCCCGATCAGGATCGGCTTGAACTCACGGATGTACGAGCGAACGATGCGCAGGTCGCGCTTCGCCTCGGGTGCCCGGGCCACGACGAGCGCGTGACGGTCGCGGAAGCTCGTCTTCAGCTGCGGAACCTGGACTCCCTCCGAGAGCAGCTTGCTCTCGTCGCGGACATGGTGGAGCGTGTTCTCGGCGAAGCTCTCCAGAGCGTCCGTGACGCGCGCCCGCTGCTCGGCCAGCGCCCGCTCGAGCTCGTCCTCCGTATGGACGTGACCGGCGGCCAGCCGCGTGCCGTTCCGGTACAGGCCCGCACCCCGAACCACGAGGGCCTCGCCCTCCTTCACGTCTTCGAACAGCTCGGCGCCGGGGCAGTCGATCAGTCGGATGCCGCCCCGAACGAGCGAGAGCGGCCCGACGTTCGGGAAGCGGCCGGTGACAGAAGGGGAGACGTTGAAGACGACGCGGACGCGGCTCTCGAGCAGCTCCTCGGCCGAGGCCCGGTCGATGTCGCGGTGGTCGATGATCGCGATGTCGTCCGGGCCGAGACGCTTGACCAGGCGCTTCGTGCGCCGGTCGAGTCGCGCGACTCCTGAGAACTCGACGAAGCTCATTGCTGGGCCACCTTCTCGAGGAACTCGGCGCCGCCGAGCATCCGCTCAACTTCTTCCCTGCGCTCGGATTCCGAAAGACGCTCGATCCGTGTGTGCGTGGGGTCGCCGGGCACCTTCTCGACGCGAAAATGCGTTTCCGCAGCGCTCGCGATTTGCGGCAGGTGCGTGATCGTGAGGATCTGTGCCCGCTCGGCGAGGCGGCCCAGCGCGTCTGCAACCGCATGGGCTGTGCGCCCGCCGATGCCCGCATCGATCTCGTCGAAGACGACTGTCGGCTCGCCGGCGCCGGCATGGGCGACTGCCCTCAGCGCGAGGGCGACGCGCGAGAGCTCTCCCCCTGAAGCCGTCTCGGCGACTGGGGCGAAAGGAAGTCCCGGATTCGGCCGGATGAGAAACGCGACCTCGTCGCGTCCACGGGGCCCCGGCTCGCGCTCCGAGACCTCGGCGCGAAACTCTCCGTCCCCCATCCCGAGCCCTTGCAGCTCCGCCGCGACGGCCTCGGAGAACGCGCCTGCAGCTTCCCGGCGCGCGCGGGAAAGGTCCGTCGCCAGTTCCTCTACGCGCGCTTCGGCTGCGTCCACCTCCCGCGCGGCCGCCTCGAGCGGGTCGACACCCGCCTCGACAGCCTCGAGCTCCGCATGCGCCGCTGCCGCGCGGGAAAGCAGCTCCTCGTAGCTCGCAGCCTGGAAGCGACGGCGGGCGTCGGCGATGCGCTCGAGCTCGGACTCGACCTGCTCGAGGCGCCTGGGCTCCGCCTCGAGCGAAGCGAGGAAGCCGCGCAGCGAGGCGGCCACTTCCCGGACGCGCACCTCGGCTTCGCCGAGCTCCCCGTAGGCCTCCGCCAGCTCGGGCGCGAGTGCCGACACGGGTGCGAGCCGCGCCGCGGCCTGGGCCACGAGCTCGCCTGCTCCTTCCTTCTGCCCGACCTCGGGCGCGAGCGCCTCGCCGGCGGCCGCAGCAGCCTCTGCAAGCTCTGTGACGTGCAGCATGCGCTGCCGCTCTGCGCGCAGACGCTCTTCTCCGTCGGGCTCGAGACCCTTCGTGCGCTCGACCAGCTCCTGCAGCTCGACCAGCCGCTCGGCGCGGCCCGCCTCGGCGTGGGCGAGCTCGTCTCGCCGGCGCCGTGCGGCCACGAGCTCTCGCCAGGCGCGACCGTGGTCGGCGCGGTGACGAAGGTTCTCCTCGCCGATGTAAGCGTCGAGAACGTCGAGCTGAAACGAAGGCCGCGCGACCCGGCGCTGTTCGAACTGGCCGGACATGGCAAGCAGCCGCTCGATAAGCGCGGCGAGATCCTCGCGAGGGACGGCTCGACCCCAGGCGTAGGCCCGGGTGCGTCCGTCGCCGAAGACGCGGCGGGCGGCTACGAGACCCTCCTCGCCTGCTGGGCGGAGATCCGCAATCGCTTCGAGACCCTCTTCCTGGAGAAGCTCATCCGGTAAGTCGAGCTCCGCCTCCACGTAAGCCTCTTCGGCTCCCGGGCCGAGGTAGCCGGCGTCCCCGGGGGCGCCAAGGAGGAGGCCGATCGCCTGTGCGAGGATCGTTTTGCCCGCGCCGGTCTCGCCCGTGACCGCGTTCAGCCCCGGACCGAACGGGAGGTCGGCCTCGCGGATGAGGACGAAGTTCTCGATGCGAAGACGACGGAGCACTAGGGGAAAACGTCGTGGTAGCGGCTGAAGAAGGTGATCTCCGGCAGGACGCCCAGCAGCGAGGTTTCGTCGCCGATGCCGACCGAGAGCGAGCCCCCCGATCCGAGCTCGCCGACGGCGTTTCCGTCGACCAGCACAGTGACGGCGTGCTCAGCGGTCCGGTTCGTGACTGTGAGATCTGGCCCACGCGGGACGACCAGCGGACGGGCGTGCAGCGAGTGCGGCGCGACGAACGTGATCGCCATTGCCTCGAGGCCCCACATCATCACCGGGCCACCGTTCGAAAGGTTGTACGCGGTCGACCCGGAAGGTGTGCAGCAGATCATCCCGTCGCACGGCTGCGCCTCGAGCTCCTCCCCGCCGATCTCCCAGCCGAGCTCGACCATGCGACCCGGCCGTGAGCTGGTCACGACGACGTCATTCACCGCAGAATGGGATCCGCCTCCAATCCGCGCCGTGAGCGTGGAGAGCTCGACGACCCGATAGTCGCCCGAGAACACGCGCGGCAGGGCCTCCTCCAGCCGGCTTGCGTCGGCGCTCGTGAGGAACCCCACGCGCCCGAACTTGACGCCGAACACCGGCGTGCCTGAGCCGAGCGTCGCCCGCAGCGCGCGGAGCATCGTGCCGTCGCCACCGAGCACGACGACGAGGTCGGCATCGTCTCCGATCGTCGGGACGACCTCCACGCCGGCCGAGCGGGCGCACGCCTCGGCCCGTTCGAGCGCGTCGCCGATTCGCTCCGGCTCGCCGCCCGTGAAGACTGCGACCCGGGTCACGGGGCGGGCGACGCTACTCGGCCGAGGCGAGATAGAAGAAGAACTCACGGTTTCCTTTCGGTCCTGGGAGGCCCGATTCGACGACTCCTTCGAGCCGCCCGCCCCACTCTGGCACCTGCGCGGAGACCTCGTCGAGTACCCGTTGCCGCACATCCGGGTCCCGAACGACGCCTCCCTTGCCCACGTCAGCCCGCCCTGCCTCGAACTGCGGCTTCACGAGCACGAGCGCGCGCCAGCTATCAGCCGCGCATTCCAGCGCCGGCGGTAGGGCTTTCGCCAGTGAGATGAAGGACACGTCGGCCGTCACGAAGCTGGGCCTGAACGGGAGCTCGCGACAGTCGAGATCGCGGACGTTCTTCCGTTCGAGGACCGTGACGCGGGGGTCCGAGCGAAGCCGCGGGTGGAGCTGGCCGTAGCCCACGTCAATGGCGATCACGCGCCTCGCGCCGGCCTGCAGAAGACAGTCCGTGAAGCCGCCCGTCGAGGCTCCGACGTCCAGTACGTCGTCGCCGGTGACGTCGATCTCGAGCTCGGCGAGCGCCTGCGCGAGTTTCTCGCCGCCGCGGGAGACGAAGCGCGGGCCCGCTTCCACCTCGAGCTCGGCCGCGTCGTCCACCTGCTCTCCGGCCTTGGTGTGTCCTGGCACGCGGCCGGCCAGGACCAGCGCCTGAGCCTGCGAACGGGTCTCGGCCAGGCCGCGCTCGACGAGCAGCACGTCCAGCCGCTTCTTCATGGCGAGAGGGTATCGCGTCAGGCGTGCCGTTCCCTGATGGCAGAAACGAGCTCGGCCAGCACGGACGTGTCCGCGGGGAGCGCATCCAAGCGCTCGTTCACGCGCCCTCTAGCCTCGTCCGCAAGCTCGCGAGCCCGCTCCAGGCCGTGCAGGGAGACGTACGTGACCTTGCCTGCGGCCTCGTCCTTCCCCGGCGTCTTTCCCAGCTCGGCCGCGGTGCCGGTGGCGTCGAGGATGTCGTCCACGATCTGAAACAGGAGGCCGAGTTCTCGAGCGAACGCTCGCCAGGGCTCGCGCTCGCTCGACGGGATCTCCGCCACCGCCAGTGCGCACGCGATACAGGCCTCCAAGAGTCGTCCGGTCTTGAGCCGATGGAGCTCCGCCAGCGCTTCACCGTCGAGTTCGCCGTCCGTGGTCACGTCCACGTATTGCCCGCCGATCATTCCGATCGTCGCGAGCGCGAGCTCCCGCGCCGGGTCCGGGGCGGGGTAGCCGAGCACGAGGCGGAAGGCTTCGGTGAGAAGCGCGTCTCCGGCCAGGATCGCGACGCCTTCGCCGAAGCGAACGTGCGCGCTCGGCTGTCCGCGGCGCAGGTCGTCGTCGTCGAGAGCCGGCAGGTCGTCGTGGACGAGGCTGAAGGTGTGCACGAGCTCGAGCGAGCAGGCCGCCGGAAGGAGCTCTGTGGGGTCGTGACCGAGCGCCTCGCCGGTCGCAAGGCAGAGCACCGGCCGAATGCGCTTGCCGCCGCCGAGCAGCGAGTACCGCAGGGCCTCTTCGAGGCGGCCGAGCTCTCCGGCGAAGGGAAGCCGGGCGAGCTCGTCCTCGACGAGCGCGCGCAGTTCCTCGACCGATCTCACGAGCCCTCCTCGCGGCGGGCGCGCTCGATCTCGGCTTGCACCTCCTTCGCCACGTCCGCCAGCTCGCGGAGAACCTCGACGGCCTGCTCCGGATCGTCGGTCACCTCGAGGCGCGCGCGGGCCTCCTCCAGGCGCTTCAGGAGCTCCTCCAAGCGCGCGGCGGGCTCCTTCTCGCGCTCGCTCACCGGGCCGCCTCCCGAACGACGCGCCCGAGGATCCCGTTCACTAGACGGCCGGCATCCTCGGAAGAGTAACGCTTCGCGAGCGAGACCGCCTCGTCGATCGCCGCCTCGAGCGGCACGTCGCCGCGTTCCAGCTCCCAGAGGGCGATCCGGAGGACGTTCCGCTCGAGGGCGCCGAGCCTGTCGGCGCTCCATTCGCTCGAAGCGTCGTTGATGCGGGCGTCGAGCTCGGCTGCCTCGCTCGAGACGCCGTCGACGAGCTCCTGGGCATAGGGGTCGAGCTCGCCCTCATGGAGCGAGGCGAGCGGCGTCCCGGTGACGTCCCATTGGTAGAGGACGAAGAGAGCGTCGCGGCGCGCCGACTTGCGGCTCACGAGTTGCCCCCGAGCGCGGCGAGGTCGGCTTCGCCGAGAAACGCGGTCGTGTAGGCGCCGCTCGTGAAGCCTTCCGTTTCGATGACATCCATGGCCAGAGCTTTCGTCGTTGGGAGGCCCTCGAGCTCGAATTCTGACAGGGCACGCCGCGCGCGAGCGATCGCCGCCGGCCGATCCTCCGCCCAGACGATGATCTTCGCGAGCAGGGAGTCGTAGAACGGAGGGACCGTGTAGCCGTCGAAGACGTGCGTGTCGACTCGGACTCCGGGGCCGAGGGGCGGCTGGAAGCGCGCGATCGTGCCCGGCGCAGGCACAAAGTCACGGGTGGGATCCTCGGCGTTGATTCGAAACTCGATCGCGTGACCGCGCAGTGGGACGGCGCCCTCGGCGGGCAGCCCCTCCTCGGCCGCGACGCCGAGTTGGGCTCGGACCACGTCGATGCCCGTGACCAGCTCGGTGACCGGATGCTCGACCTGGAGCCGCGTATTCATCTCGATGAAGGAGAAGCGGCCCTCTGCGTCGAGCAGGAACTCGAGCGTCCCTGCCCCTCGGTAGCGGAGCGTCTCGCAGGCGCGGCGTGCGGCGTCCTCCATCTCGGCGCGAAGGCTGTCGAAGACAGCGGGGGATGGGGCTTCTTCGACGAGCTTCTGATGGCGTCGCTGGATCGAGCAGTCCCGCTCCCCGAGCGTCAGGACGCCGCCTTCGCCATCGCCCAGGACCTGAATCTCGACATGACGGGCTCCGACGACCGCCTTTTCGACGTACAGCGAGCCGTCCGAAAAGGCCGCCTGAGCCTCGGACGCGGCGGTCTGGAAAGCGGCCTCGAGATCTGCGGGCG
Source organism: Gaiellaceae bacterium (assembly GCA_035601195.1). GTDB lineage: Bacteria > Actinomycetota > Thermoleophilia > Gaiellales > Gaiellaceae > JAIBJP01. The sequence goes on from DATNOU010000025.1 coordinate 24,323, forward strand.
ACTCCACCAGCCGCATGCCGCGCCCGCCGCCCCCGGCCGCCGCTTTGAGGAGCACGGGGAACCCGATCTCCTGGGCAAGCTCCTGGGCCTGTGAGAAGCCCGTCGCTCCATTTGAGCCGGGGACGAGCGGCAGACCGGCTGCGGCCATGGTCGCCTTGGCCGCGACCTTGTCTCCCATCGTCTCGATCGTGTCGGGGCGCGGCCCAATGAAGACCAGATCGTTGTCCTCGCAGGCGGCGGCAAAGGCCGCGTTCTCGGCCAGGAACCCCCACCCCGGGTGAACGGCGTCGCAGCCGGTCGTCGTGCCCGCGGCGATGATCGACGGGATCTTCAGATAGCTGTCGGCCGGCGGCGGCGGGCCGATGTGGACGGCCTGGTCGGCCAGGCGGACGTGGAGGGCGTCGCGGTCGGCGGTCGAGTAGACCGCGACCGCCTCGACGCCGAGCTCGCGGCAGGCGCGGATGATGCGGACGGCGACCTCGCCGCGGTTGGCGATCAGGACGCGCGTGAACACCGGCGCTCTCTCTCGACGATGCGCGACACGCGAGCGCGCTTTTTCGCAGTACGCTCGAAGCGGAGGGAGGACCGCGGCGGCCCCGGGGGCGACCCGTCCCGTCGGGCCACGTTAAAGGGCGTCGAGCGGGCGCCCGTTCAGCGGCTCCAGCTCGAACAGAAGATCGCCGTATTGCACCGCCTGCGCATTCTCGACGCAGATTCGGCGCACAGTCGCCTCGACCTCCGCCTTCACCTCGTTCATCAACTTCATCGCCTCGAGGATCCCGAGTGTCTGGCCCGGGGCGACCGGGTCGCCCTCCTGCACGAAGGGGTCGGCCCCCGGCTCCGGCGCGCTGTAGAAAGTCCCCACCATCGGTGCTTCGATTCGGATGACATCGTCACGGGGAAGGATGGGTGGGAGGTCGGGTTCGGCCGCACTCCCACCGGACTGAACGCCGCCGACGGGGACCTCGGCGCCCTCGTCGCTCCGCCGGATGGTGATCCGTGTCTCGCCCTCCTCGATCGTCACCTCGCCGATGCCGGTCTCTTGAACGATCCGGATGATCTCGCGGATCCGCTCGGCCTCGCGCCGTTCGAGCCCTGCGCCTGCCAGTGAATCGGGCTCCGTCCCGCGTGTCCGGATCGACTGGAGTAGCGGCTCGGCCTCTTCGCCGAAGAGCGCGAGCAGCAAGAGCTCTTCCTCGCTCGAGGCGATCCCTTCGGCCTCTTCGCGGAGCTCCTCGATCTCCTGTGGAGGTTCCTCCGTTCGCGACGAGCCGTCGCCGATGAGCTGGACAGCGCGCATGACCGTGGGATCGACCTCGCTCGGGGGAGTCCCGTAGCGTCCCTCGATGAGGTCGCGAAGCTCGTCCACCACGATGTGCCAGCGCTGCGCGGACAGCACGTGGAGCAGGGCCTGCGAGCCGAGGATCTGCCCGATCGGAGAGGCGAGCGGTGGCCAGCCCGACTCGCGCCTGATCTCATTCAGCTCCTGAAGGACGTCGTCGAGCCGGTCTGCGACCCCCCGCGCCCGCAGATGCTGATCGAGCTCGGCGACGAGACCTGCTGGGAGCCGGTGCTCAGCCGCACGCACGGCGACGCGGGGTGAGAGGGGCGGAACCGGCTCGTCCCCGAGCGCCTCGTCCACCAACTCCGAGCCCTTCCAGAGGATGTCCACGTCCACGCCGGTGTCGAGCCCCAGTCCCCTGAGAGACCGAGTCAACGACTCCGCGGAGACACGGTGCAGAGAGAGAGCGACCGGATAGAGCGCGCACGCGACCAGGGCTGCGCCCGCCCGGGCTGCCTCGAGCGCGGCAGCAAGCGCCGCACCGCCGGAGCCCTGGCAATGGAGGCCGACGGGAAGACCGCTCGCCTCCCCCAGGCTCTCGACGAGCTCCCTAGCCTGGGCGGGATCGAGCGAGCCCGCGGGATCGTGGAGAAGGACGCGCGAGGCGCCCAGCTCCTCGAGACGCTGCGCGCGCTCGAGCAACACCTCGGTTTCGCCGGTGAGACCCGGGCTGTGCACGAGCCCCACGGCAAGCTCTTTCTCCGCTGCCCGAATCGCCTCAGCGGCCTCCCGAAGGTTCCCAAGATCGTTCAGCGGATCGTGGAGCCTGAAGACGTCGATGCCGCTGGCGGCGGCGCTCCCCACAAAACGACGGACGAGATCCCGCGAGAGCGGTCGCGAACCGACGAGGAAGCGGCCACGCAGCGCAATTCCCAGCGGTGTCGAGCAGCGCGAGCGGATGGCCCTGATGCGCTCCCACGGGCTTTCGACGCCGCGCCGAACGGCCCATTCGAAGCAGCCGCCGCCCGAGACCTCGAGACAGGAGAAGCCGGCCTTGTCGAGGACGCCCGCAAGCTCGAGGACGCTCGACCCCTGCATCCGCGCCGCGAGCGGCTCCTGCGAGAGGAGCCTGATGGTCGTATCTACGAGCGCGGGCATGGAGTTCCGCTACGCCCGCGAGATGTACCGGCGTTCGCGCGTGTCGACCTTGACCCGGTCGCCCACGTTCACGAACAGCGGCACCTGGACTACGGCCCCGGTTTCGAGCGTTGCCGGCTTCGTCACGTTGGAGACGGTGTCGCCCTTGACGCCGGGCTCGGTCTCGACCACGGAAAGCTCCACTGATGCCGGCAGATCCACGCCCGATGGACGCCCGTCCACCATCAGCAGCATCACCGAGCTCGAGGGTTGCATGAACGGGAGCTCGGCCTCCAGCTCTCCGTGCGGCAGGGAGATCTGCTCGTAGTTGTCCGTGTCCATGAACACGACCTCGTCGCCCGCGTCGTAGAGGTACTGGACGCTCTTCGTCTCGGTGTGCACGCGCGGCATCTTCTCCCCCGCTCGGAATGTGCGCTCGACGACGGCGCCCGAATCGAGGTTCTTGAGCTTCGTCCGGACGAACGCGCCGCCCTTGCCGGGCTTCACATGCTGGAATTCGACGATGCGCCAGACCTGCCCGTCGAGCTCGACGTGCATTCCGTTGCGGAACTGATTCGTGGAGACCGTCTCGGCCACGGCGCCGAGAGTTTAGTCCAGCGTCAGCAGCTCCTTGGTGAACGGCGTCAGCACCTCCGCGCCGTTCTCGGTGACGATGACGAGGTCCTCGATGCGCACGCCGCCTTGCCCGGCGAGGTAGACACCCGGCTCCACGGTGACGACGTTCGCCGGCTCGAGGGAGCCCGAGGCGGTCGGCCGCATGACTGGCAACTCGTGCACCTCGAGTCCCACCCCGTGGCCCAGCCCGTGCAGGACTTCGAAGCCGCCTTCCTCTAGCTCTCGGCGCGCGATCTCGTCGAGCCCGCGGGCGTCCGCGCCCGCACGCACCCCCGCGAGGGACGCCTCCTGGGCCGAACGGCACACGGCGTATGCGCGGCGAAGGTCGCCGGGGAGCGGACCCGTCGCGAAGGTGCGAGTGCAGTCGGAGCAGTAGCCGTCGACCTTGGCGCCCGCGTCGACGACGACGGTCTCCCCCACGCCGATCTTCCGGGCACCCGCGTGATGGTGGGGAAATGCGGCGTTGGGGCCGCTCGCCACCGTGACGTCGAACGCCAGTGCGTCGGCGCCTTCCCCGTGCAGCGCGCTCTCGAACCACCAGGCAACCTCCTTCTCCGTCCGCCCGACGATGGTCTCCGCGGCCAACCGCTCGTAGACGACGTTGAGAATGCCCGCGGCACGGCGAATCTCCTCCAGCTCCGCAGGCTCCTTGACCGCGCGGAGCCCCAGGACGACCGCCACCGTCGCAACGAGCTCGAGGCCCGCGGCGGCCAGCGCTGCGTGTCGCGCAGATGTGAGGTGGTCTGCCTCGAACGCGACCGGGCCGGACGCGAGCTCCGAGAGCGCGGCAACTACCCCCGGCCCGAACTCCCGGTCGACGAGCACCGCCTCGACTCCCTCCACTCCCCTCGCCGCCTCGATGTAGCGCCCGTCCGTGAGCACCAACGCTCGCTTGTGTTCCACGAGCACAAAGGAGTTCGAGCTCTCGAAGCCGGTCAGGTAGCGCACGTTGACGGGGTTCGAGACGAGGAACGATGCGACCTGGGGCCGTTCGAATTCCCCTCGGAGCCGCTCGATGCGGCCGTTCAAGACGCGTCGTTTCCCTTGTGCGTGAGAAACACAAGCGCCTCGCGGTAGCCGTCGGGGCCCTTGCCGATCACGCGCTTCGTGACGACGTCCGCAATCACGGAAACGCGTCTCCAGTCCTCGCGCTTCTCGATATCGGAGAGGTGCACCTCGACGACCGGAACCTTGAAGAACTCGAGCGCGTCACGAATGGCATAGCTGTAGTGCGTCCAGGCGCCCGGGTTGACGATCACGCCTTTCGCCCAGCTGCGAGCGTCGTGGCACCAGTCGATGAACTGACCCTCGCTGTTCGTCTGCAAGCAGCGCACCGAGCAGCCAAGCTCACGGCCCCAGGCATAAATCTTGGTCTCGAGATCGTCGAGTCCCACCCCGCCGTAGAGGTCGGAGTCGCGATCCGCGAGGGCGTTCAGATTGACGCCGTTGAGAACGACGACCTGCACGGCGGCGAGTCTACTGACGGATGAGAGTGTTCAAGGCGGCGCGGGCCTCGTCGTCCGACACCGTCGTCACGACCGGCTTCCCAGGAGCCTCGAGAAGGACGAAGACGCCCTCACCCTTCTTATCGCGCTTGAGCGCCGCCCAGGCCGCGTCGGGATCGGCTTCGACCAGTACCGGGCGCAGGAGTTCTTCGACGTCGTCGGTCGCCTGGCCGGAGAGACGAAGCGCGGCGAGGAGACCGAGCGCCACGGCGTCGCCGTGCCTCACGCCATAGCTCGAGCCCGCTTCGAGCGCGTGAGCGAACGTATGCCCGAGGTTGAGAATCGCTCGGCGCCCCTCGGTCTCGTACGGATCCGAGAGGACGACTGCCGCCTTGAAGGCCGCACAGGCGCGGATCATCTCGTCCTCCGGCAGGCTCCAGACCTCTCGTCCCGCCAGGAGCCCCGTCTTTACGACCTCGGCCATGCCGGCGCGCCTTTCCTCGTCCGGAAGCGTGCGGAGATAGTCCGGGTCGATCACGACGGCCTGCGGAAAGTGGAAGGAGCCGGCGAGGTTCTTTCCCTCGGCGGTGTTGATCCCCGTCTTGCCCCCGATCGCAGCATCGACCATCCCGGTCAGCGTGGTGGGTACGGCCACCCAGGAGACCCCGCGCAGGTACGTCGCCGCCACGAACCCGGCCACATCGGTCGTCGAGCCGCCGCCGAAGGCGACGATCGTGCCTTCGCGGCCGAGCCGGAGCTCCTCGAGCAGGCGCTCCACGACCTCCATGCTCTTGGCGGCCTCCCCGGCCGGGACGCTGTGCGTCTCTCCGTCCACCTCCAGGGGATGGAGACCCAGCACGTGTTCGTCCGCGATTAGTGCGGCTGTCCCCACCTCGGGGCGCTCACGGCGGCCGACGCGAATCCC
>DATNOU010000026.1:0-7962 GCA_035601195.1 Gaiellaceae bacterium
GCCGAGCCCGACACACTCGTGTTCATCGATGCGCCGCTCGTCGTTACGAACCCGACCGGACAGCGACTATGCGAGACCCACGTCGGCCAGCGCTACTGGCGCTGGAGCGTCTCAGCGAACTCCACCAACACAGCCAGCCGACGGCTCGGCGGGGTCGCACTACTCACAGCGCTGCAGAGCAACGGCTTCCGCTACGACGACGGCATCGACGGCCCACCGAGCTCCGGCGGCGTCGTAAGCGAGTGCTACCCGTATACGACAATCGTCGGCTACGAGCCCTTCGCCTACGACGTGCGGCCGCTCTACAAACGCAAGCCGAAGGCCATGCGCGCGGCCGAGTTCCGGGCGGTCAGGGCGGCAGCATGTGACGAGCTGATCCGGAGGGTCGCGGCGCTCGCGCAGGCCGATCCGCCACTCGACCTCCGGTCGCACGAGACGACCCGGAAGCTGCTGGACGAACCGTCCCCGCTCGACAACGCGGCATACAAGCACCGAGAGGATCTTCTCGACGCAGCCCTCTGCGCCTGGACGTCATCGCTCTGGCACCGGCACGGGTTCGAGCGATGCCAAGTGCTCGGCGCGGCACCGGGCGTGGGGCGACCGGCGGCGACGATCATCGCACCAGCGCGGCCAGAGCAGCGCATCGCCTAACGACCGCCGATGCCCCGCATTCGGAACCTTGACAACCCTGACGAGCTGCGAGCCGCTGAGGCTGCCGAACTCGACTGGGTTGGGGGCGCGCCGACGGCGGCCCCAGCCAGCCGCGTCCGCGACGTCCTCCTGATCCCGACGAGCACGGCGGAAGGCGACTGGAACGCGCACCCACCGGTCAGCTCGCCGCCGGTTGACCTCGGCCGCGGACTGAAGCTGACCGAGCTCGACCACGACGAGGCGGAGCTCGTGATGAACGCCTGCACGCCGCGCGGCCACTACTTCTTCGCCGTCCGGCAGTTCGGCGGCCTGTACGCATTCGTGCTCGACGTCGCCCTCGACGTCTACGAGCAGCACCACTTCAACTGGGACGCCGACGGCGTCATCATCACCGCGCTCCAGCTGTCGCGCGTCGTGCGCGACAACGGCCACTCGCCCGAGTTCGCTGCGCGGATCGTCGAGCACGAAGACGGACAGAAGCAAGTCATCCCGCAGGGGCAGCACTACTTCAGCTTCCTGCCGACGTTCCGCCTGCGCGACGATCGTGACTGGCTCACGGCCGCCGAAGCACGGGAGCTGCGCTCTCTGCTCGACGCCTACTGGGCGAACATGGACACACTGCCACGGCAGCTCGCGCGCGCCATCTCGCTCAGCGAAGGAGCCGTCCACCAGTCGACACTTGCGCGAGCAAGGCGAGGAGCAGGTGCTCGGGCCCGACGTAGTAGTGCCCGAGCGCGCGCGCCTCGCCCGCGGCGGTCGCGAACGCCGTGCCCGCGCCCTCATCGAGCCCCGGCGGCCACGTCTCGTCCGGCGGCGCGACCATGACGAACCGCTGCTGCGCCGCCTGCTTTGTGACCCCCAGCGTGCCCCCGATCTCCGTCCAGCTGCAGCCGGCCGTGCGCGCCTCCTGCACGAAGTGGTCGATGAGGTCGTCGGCCGTGCCGCGAACCTGCTCGGCCAGCTCGACCGCCGCCACCAATCGATCGAGCGGAGCTTCGTCGCCACGCTGTGTTTCGACCGCGCGGAGCAGCCTCGCCAGTGTCGGCTCCGGTTCGATGTCGTCAAGGCTAGATTGACGGTCCCCCCGCGTCAATCTTCGCTTGACGACCTGTCCGGCATCAATGCCAGCCCGCGTCCGCGGGGATGCCTGCTGCAGAGAACGCCTCGGTCCGCCGCCGGTAGTCCTCGATGCACACGATCCACCCGTCGCGCAGAGTGAAGACGTTGAAGATCTGCCCCTCGAGCGGCTCGCCCCCTACCTCCGTGATGCTCAGGCCACGGGCTCCCATGACCACCTGCTCATCGCGGCGGGTGAACTCGAGCGCGTCGATCTCGCGGCGCTCCTCGAGACCCCAGCGGAAGGTGTCGATCACCTCCTCGCGACCGTGGCAGACCCAGTCCTCGCGCAGCCCCTGCCAGGTGACGTCGGGATCGAGTAGCCCCGCTGCGGCGTCGAAGTCGCCGCGCCGGAGCGCGCCGAAGAAGTCGATCATCACCGTCTCGAGGTTCTCTTGGCCGATGCTAGGCATTGCCTCCTCCTTGTCAGAACAGATCGTCGGCGAAAAAGGAAAAGCCGCGCAAGGAGGTGCCCGCGCGCCTCCACCCAGACGCTCGGGTGCAAGTGTTCGCCGCGACGGCAGCGTCGCGCGCGGCGGGAGGAGTTCAGGGGCCCTCTACATTCAGCCGGGCACGGACCACATTCTACGACGGGCGCGCTCGTTTAGGCGCGGTACGAGAGGAGTGCAGGCCTCGCCTTAACTGCCCAAGGCGTCCGGAAGAGTCCGATCAGGAGCGGGGGCCGGGTCTGTTGTCCGGTACGTCAACAGCGGGCGGACACAAAACGGACACATCAGAAACGACACGCGCGTCGTCTCGCGACGCATCTCAAGCGTCTCAACAAGACCCATTTGCAGGGGAAACTGTGTCACGAGTGATCGCGCGTGTACGCGCGTGACGCCCGCGAAACATGGTAAGGAGGGGTCTCCGGTTCGAGTCCGGAAGAGGACGTGTTTTCTGTTGACTGTCGTGGCTACGGCGCGCTGGTCAGTGTCCGCGCGACGTCCACACGGTGGACGTAGGTAGCGCGCTCGCCCACTGCGCGGGGAGCGACGTTGAAAGCCGTCGCGGGAGAGCGATTCCTCGCCGCGCGTACAGCTGACGATCGGCGCCCTCATGCGGCGATCTCGACCTCGACGCCGATGGGCAGCCACCGGATGCGCCGGCGGATGTCTTCTGGCGCGCGCGCGAATTCGCGCTCGATCGCCGTTCGGCCTTCCCGGAAGTGTTTCCAGCCCTCGTAGTGGATAGGGACGGCCGTTCGCGGCTTGATGAGGCGGCACAACTCGACCGCGTCACGGCCGGTCATCGAGTAACGCACGGGCCCGGTGACCGGGAATTGCACTCCTCCCAGGTGCAGGAGCGCGGTGTCGACGTGGAGGCGGTCGGCGACCTGGCGCACACCGTCGTAGAGCACCGTGTCGCCGGAGATCCAGAGAACACCGTGCTCTTGGCCGTCCCAGCGGAGCGCGAAGCCGACGACGTCGCCGGCGAGGGGATGGCTGAGCGGCGGGCCGTGCCGGCACGGCGTGGCGGTGATCTCGATCGAAGGCCTCCCCGACGCCTCAAGCCGAGTCGTCGCCCAGGGCGCGAGCCCGCGTGCCCCGCCGCCGAGCCGCTTCGCTCCCGATACGGTGGTGACGACGACGCCCGCGGACGGGAGGAGCTCCCGTCCGGCGGGGTCGAGGTTGTCGCCGTGATGGTCGTGACTCAGCAGCACCGCGTCGATCGGTGGCAGGTCGGAGGCGGCGATCGCCGGTCCGGCGAGCTTGCGTGAGCTCGTGCCCCAACCGAAGTTGTACTTCTGGCCCGGCGGGTCAAACGTCGGATCGGTCAGCAGCCGCCAGCTGGCCGCCTCGACCAGCACGGTCGGCCCGCCGACGTGGGTGATGCGAACGCCGGTCACGCGCTGCTCGGTACCGCCCGCTCGGTCGCCCGCGACAGGGCGTGGTCGGCGGCCCAGGTCAGGGCATAATCGGCGATCTCCTCCCAGCCGTCCCGCGCGGGGAGCAGGTGCGGGCCTTCGAACTCCTTGACCTCGGTCACCGTGTCCGATTTGTAGTGCTTGGCGTTCGAGCGCTGGATCTTCGGCGGCATGAGGTGGTCGTCGCTGCCCGAAATGAAGAGCAGCGGCGCGCGGTCGTCGTTTTTGTAGTTGACGTAGTTGTCGTCGCGGCCGGGGTGGATGTTCGCCAGGGCGCTGCCCCAGAAGACCTGACCGGACGCCGGGATGTGGTAGCGCTCGTACAGTCGCCGCGACTCTTCCTCGCTGAACGTGTTGGTGAACGCGTAGTGCCACTGCTCTTGCGTGAACCCGACCGCCTTGTGGCGGTTGGCCGGGTTCTTGAGCACGGGGAACGTCGACTTGATCTGCGAGAGCGGCACCACCTTCACGCCCTCGGTCGGGGCGGAGTTGATCGCCACCCCTGCGGCGCCGAAGCCGTGGTCGAGCAGGATCTGCGTGAACACCCCGCCGGCGGAGTGACCGATCAGAATCGGCGGCGAGTCCAGCTCACCGACCACGTCCTCGAGATGCTCGATGATCTGTGGCACGGTCACCGCCTCGATAGGGGAGGGGTCTTCGTTGAGCGCCTCGACCTCGACCTCGAACCCCGGGTACGCGGGGGCGAGGACGCGGTAGCCGCGGGCTTGATAGCGGGTGATCCAATGCTCCCAGCTTCGTGGCGTCACCCAGAAGCCGTGAATCAGCACGATCGTGTCGGGCGCTGTTGCGTCAGTGCTCATGGTCGTCCTTTCGGGTCGAGAAGCTGACGAGCTCGCGAGTGCTGGTCGAGGAGCGCCGTCGCTCGCCATGACGACACCCATCTCACGCTCCTTTTTTGGATCGTGGCCGAGAAGCTACGTCTGGCTGCCGCCCGCTCGCATCGGTCACATGACCGCTCTTGCGCACACGCGCGGCACGAGTTGCTTAGGGTCGGCTGAACCCGGCGGAGAGCTAGCTGCCCGGGGCGCCGTCGCCGGCGAGCGCAGCGGTCAAGTGGCGCCTCGAGGCGACTCCGAGCTTCGGAAAGATCGAACGCAAGTGCGCGCCGACGGTCCGATGAGAGAGGTACAGCTTCTGACCGATCTCCCTATTCGTCAGCCCTTCGGCAGCCATCCGCGCGATCTGCAGCTCTTGCGGTGTGAGCTGATCCCGCGCCCCGAGCGTACGCGGCCGGCTGGTCTCGCCAGACGCACGTAACTCCTGACGCGCTCGCTCGCCCCAGGACACGACGCCGAGCGCGTCGAATCCCTCGCGCGCCGCGCGTAGCGACACGCGAGACTCTGCGACTCGCCGCTGGCGACGGAGCCACGCGCCATAGGCGAGAAGCAAGCGCGCTCTATCGAACGGCCAGCGGCTCAGGTCAGCCTCGAGTCCAGCTTGGAAGAACGCTTCAGCCTCGGCATCGTCGGCGAGTAACGCACGGGCATGTCGCATCGCGACGTGAAGCCAGGGAGACGGCGTTCGCTCGGCAAGCCGCTCGATGTCTTGCATCACTGCGCGAACCTGATCGGTGTGACCGCTGTACACCGCGGCCTCCGCGAGGTTTCCGATCGCCCAGCAGGACTCCATCCGGTGGTAGGCGGGATCGCTCGGGTTGAACATACGCCGGAGCTGCGTATACGCATCGTCATGACGGCCGGCTCCGAGCGCCGTGAGACCGCGCGCCAGCTGCACGACCGAGAGCACGGCCCTCGCTCCGAACTGCAGACCGACTCGTTCAGCCCGGGTGGCCATAGCCTCGGCGGCGTCGTCGTCTCCGCGTAGGCCGGCCAGGATCGACATCGCGACCTGCGCGCCTGCTCCCCAGATGGGCTGACCCGTCTCTTGGGCCAAGCGGTCGGCTTCCTCTGCATCGGGCATGGCCACGTCCCAGCGCCCGATATGGATCTCGGACCAGGCTCGCAGCACGAGCGCCTGAGCCAATGAACCCAGCCGGCCCTGCTCTCTCAACCCGGCCACCGAGGCAGTGGCGAATCCCTCCGCGAGATCGAAGGCCCCGACCGTGGCAGCGGCCGCGCTCAGGAGCCACATGTCGTCGGGCTCGGCCGGATCCGGCGTCACGCGCGACACGCGGTCGACGACGACCTCGCCTCGTTCGATCGGGGCCGCGTACGCGAGGACGGCCAGGAGCCAGGGATCGTCTGCGCGGACCGGCAGCCGTTCGGCGACCGCGACGATCTCGTCACTCAGCTCGTTTTCGCGATCGGCCCAAAAGCCGCTCGTCGCCGCGGCCCACAACAGCCGAAGCGCAAGAGCCGTGTCTCCCGCGACTCCAACCCGCGATCCCGTCTCGAGGAGCGAGCGCATTCGCGTCGTATCACCCGGCGGCCCCGGGTCGGACATCACGCGTATCCATGACAACCGGCCCTGGTCGAGTGGTGCCATCGCTAGAGATTCGGCTTCTCGTAGAAGGCGGGCGGCGACGTCCATGCGCCCCAACTCGACCGCCAACTCAGCGGCCCGCAGGAGGCGCCCCGCTTTCAGCTCGCGGTTGCCACTCAGCTGCGTCGCACGCTCCAAAGCTGCGACTGCAGACGCAAATGCCCCGCGGCGTCGGGCTTCTTCTGCGACCGCCTCGAGCTCGAGCGCCACGCCCTCGTCCTCACCAATCGTCGCCGCCGCACGGTGCCACACGCTTCGACCTGGTCGGCCGGCCAGCACCTCCGATAGCGCGGCGTGCACGGCTTGACGGTCCATCGCGCTTGCCGCCTGGTAGACGGCGCTGCGCACCAACGGATGCCGAAAGCGCACGTGCACGTTGTCGACCTCAGCCAAGCGGGCCGAGATCGCGGGGCTGAACGCGTCCGTGCCGACCGCCGCTCCCTCGATGATCGCAGTGGCGCTCAGCACTTCGGCCAGCGACACGTCATCGTCGGCGGCCGCGACGAGCAATAGCGTCTGTGTCCCTCGGGGAAGCTCTGGCAATCGGGCAGCGAAGGCGCCCTCAAGCCGCGCGGAGAGCGGCAGCTGATCAGGCAGCATCGTTCCTTCCCATGCACGAAGCCCAAGCGCAACGGGCAGCTCGATCAGCGCGAGCGGATTGCCAGCAGCCTCTGAGAGCACTCGCTCGCGCACAGTCGGTAGAAGATCGGGGGCATGGCCGTCGAGGAGCTCGACGGCAGAAGCCTCGTCGAGCGGCGGAAGGCGCATCTCGTCGAGGCCGGCCGTCTCGAACACGCTCTCGCTGCCCTCGCGGAGAGCGACCAACAGCAGAATCGGCTCCATCTGCACGCGCCGCGCGACGAACGCCAGCACCTCGCTCGTCGAACGGTCGAGCCACTGCGCATCCTCAGCGATCAGCAATAGCGGCGCCCGCTCCGCGACATCGCAGAGCAAGTCGAGCGTAGCGAGCGCGATCAGGAAGAGATCTGGCGCCGCGGTCTCGGCCATCCCGAACGCTGCCTCGAGCGCTGTCCGCTGGGGGAACGGAAGCTTGTCGAGGTCGGCAAGCAGCGGCTGCAACAGCTGGTGCAGGCCCGCAAAGGGCAAGTGCGCTTCCGACTGCGCCCCAATCGTCCTCAGCACCACCACGCCGCGCGCACTCGCGCTCCTGCTCACCGCTTCCAGGAGGGATGACTTCCCTACCCCGGCCTCGCCACGAACCACGACCGCGACGCCGCGGGCGTGAATTCGCTCGATCAGCTCATTGAGAGCGTTGATCTCGGACTCGCGCCCGTACAAGGGCAGAATCGCCACCGCCAGATCATCGCCTTCCACCCGCGCGACCGGCAAACCGCTGGCGGTGGATGCGTTCACTACGATGGATCCGCTTACTACCTGGAATGGTTCAGGGTCGGTGCTGACGGATGCCCCGGCGGCAGAAGAGATGAGCAGGCACGTCGAAACAGCGTCGCTGCAAGCTCTTGCGGCCGCCCTGCTCGATCAGCCCGCGCACGTACACAAGCGCGTTCTCGCGCTGCCGCCGAAGCGGCAACCGCGCCGCCACCCCCTCAACAGAGCCGAGCAGCCGGTCACGAACCTCGACCGCCGACACCTTAACTGCAACCGCCGTCTCCATCAGCTCCTCCTCGAACGATGACCGCCGACGCGGAAACCGTTCGAGGCGAAACCACTGGACCCGCTAACAAAGTCCCACTACTAGGCTTTCCGCATGAAGATCTTCAATCTCAACGCAGACGAGTGGGATCGCACGGAAGAGCGCGAGGGCTGGCGCTTCAAGGACGCCTGGGTCGGCGCGCACACCGACGCCGAGCTGATCGGCGCGAGCATGTACGAGGTCGAGCCGGGTA
>DATNOU010000027.1:0-3519 GCA_035601195.1 Gaiellaceae bacterium
CGGCCACCGATTCGTCCGGCTCCACCGCGCCGCGACCGAGATGGAGGGCGTTCTCTTCCGGGTCGGCGACGAGCGCAGCCAGCCGCCTGTGAACGGCCCGCCTCACGGCCTCGGAGGCATCCCCGTAGACGAACGACGCGAGCAACGGGTGCGCGAACCGTAGGCGCTCCCCGTCGATCTGAAGAACACCCGCCTGAACCGCCTCTTCGACGCCTTCGGCCTCCGCCGCGCCCGCCTGCACCAAGGAGAGGGTCGGCTGCGCCAGGGCGGCGACGGGGAGGAGCGCCGCCTGGGCGCTCATCGACAGCGCCGCGAGCCGCTCGCGCATCGCGTCGGCCAGCGTCTCCGGGATCGGCAGCTCCTGGCCCGGCGCTTGTCCGCCGCGCCGCTCGAGCCCGTCGGCGAGCTGGAGCGCGAAGAACGGATTCCCTCCCGAGATCCGATGGAGAGCGCGCCAGGTCGGCCGGGTGAAGCTGACCGGCAGATGCAGCCGGACGACCTCTTCGAGTTCCTCGAACGAGAGAGGCTCGAGCCGCAGTCGGACGAGCGCACCCCCGGGGAAGGCATGGTCGAGCTCGAGGGAAGTCGCTCCGCCGTCGCGCACGGACACGATGAATCCGAGCCGCTCGTCGGTGAGCCGGTGAACGACGAACCGCAGGACATCCGCCGAGGGCGTGTCGAGCCAGCGCACGTCGTCGATTGCGACCACTGTCGGAGTCTCGGCCGCCGAGGCCCGGAACACGTTGAGTGCGCCGCGCGCCACGCTGACCCGGTCCGGCGATTCCTCCCCCGCCGATCGCCGAAGCGCCAGCTCAAGGGCGACCCGCTGCGGCTCGGGAAGAAGCTCGAAGGTGTCGCCACCCGCGCCTTCGAGGAGGTCGCCCAGGCCGAGGAAGGAAAGGGCGCGCTCCAACTCGGAGGCGCGGCACATCAGAACCCGGTAGGAGCGACTGCGCGCTGCGTCGACTGCCGCGCGCCAGACCGTCGTCTTGCCGATCCCGGCTTCGCCTTCGAGAACGAGAGCGGCCGGGCCTCGCGGCAGCAGGTCGAGGAAGCGATCCACTCCGGCGTTCTCCCACTGCCGTCCGACCAGCTGCACGTATCAGCTCCCCGTCGACACGCGTCCCTCCTCGCACCGAGTGTACGGCGCGGTACCGGGCGGGGATAGGGATTCCTCGGTTCGTCGTGTCCATCTCTGTTCATCCGGTCGCTCCCATTCCTTCTTGTTTCAGGGTGCGAAGAGGGGCGCGGCGTAGATCGTGGCGTCCGGGGGCGGGAGGATGGGGAGCGGACTGAAGAGGCGAGGCCGGGTGAGCCGGTCGACGAGGTCCCTGAGCTCCGTATCGCCGAGGGCGGGATTGCCGGTGAGCTGAGCGAGTACTGCCGTTGCGTCGATGTTGGCGAGCAGGTCGTCGTGTTCGAAGACGACCCAGACTGGGTCTGCGGTGGGGAGCGCCACCACGACGAGGTTCACGGACGTCTCCAGGAAGGTGCGGAGGGCGAGCTGGAGCGCCTGGCGGCGGGGCAGGAAGGCGGCTGCCGGCCACGCCGCCGATCGCCCGGGGTAGGGGCAGCTGGCGCGCGCGGAACAGATCGCGAAGTAGATCCCGTTGTCCGCCGGGACGACGCGCGGCTCAAGCCAGTCGGTCACGAGCGTGAGGCTCTGGACGACTCCCGTGGTTGTCGCCTCGGTGACAACGAGTTTGCGGCCGGGCAGCAGCCGGTATCGGACGTTGGTCTCGGCGCGGATCACGCGTGCATGCGTGAGCGCCTCCGGTGCGAGCGCCGATGTGGTCGCCGATGCGGGGGCGGGCAACGCTGCGACCGCGCCGGCCGCCAGCGTGGCCAAGGCGAGCGGAAGCTTTCCTAGAAGGTTCCTCCTGCCGTTGGCTCGCGCTGTCTGCGCCGCGGCGGCCAGGATCCGGATTGGGCGGATACTGATCATCCCTGTCTCCTTTCGTGTGCTCGGTTGGTCGAGACGCAACCACGCTAGGAGCGCCGGAACGAGGACGAAACAGGGGAATCCCTATGCGCCCCCTCCGGAGGCCGTGCTCTACTTCTCGCCAGACCCGAGCGCGAGCTCCGAGAGATCCTTCGGCTGCCGAAGCCCGAGGGCGGATGGTCCTCGCGACCGAGGTTCGGCGTGTGCCCAGGTCAATCGCACGGCACGGCTTCAGCGTCTACACCGAGCAGGAGCAGGTCGCATTCCTTCGGCGTGCAGGGTTCTCCGACGTTCGCTTCGGGCGGCGCAAGGGTCCATTCGTGTTCGCGCTTGCCGCGAAGGCTCGACCAAGTGCTGCATCCCCATGAAAGGAGGCGTCAGCTCGACGGCGCCGCTGACTGTCGGTCCGGACGAGTCTCGATCGTGTGAGTTGGGCCGTCCAAGCGCTCGCTTCGCCAGGGCGGAGCGGGAGCGCGCTGGGCGCTCCCGCTCATATTGATGGCCGGGCTCTCGATCAGAGCCACAGCCCGGCGCTGGCGGACATCATCGGCGCTCGGCGCGTGCGGACGGCCGTGATGATCTCCTCGGGGTCGATCCCCTGTAGGTAGATCGACGTGGTGCCGAGGTTGGCGTGGCCGAGCTGGCGCTGGATGATGTTGAGCGCAACTACCTCACGCGCGAGCTCGAGCGCGTGCGCGAGGCGCAGCTGGTGCGGCGCAAAGCGGCGCCTGACCCCGCGCGGGCGGCGAGCCGGCGGAACTCGGCGCGGACCGCGGCGGCCGACCACGGTCGCCCGCGCGTGGGGCCGTCGATGATGCAGAACAGCGGCCCGACCGGCAGCTCTCCCCGGGCGTTCAGCCACGGCCGCAACTGCTCCCAGCCCCACTCGTCCATGCCGACCTCGCGTCGTCGCCCTCCCTTGCCGTTGCGGACCAGCACCGATCCGCGCCGGTGGTCGAGATCGTGCTCGGCGAGCGCGAGCGCTTCCTGGATGCGCAGCCCGGCGCGCCACAAGGCGACGATCATCGCCCGCACGCGCCAGCCGTGACGGTCATCGGGGGCGTGGCGCATCACCGCCACGATCTCCTCCACCGTCGGCGGGTCCGCCGGGTAGCGCATTCCCTTGTTGCGCGGTGGGCGCCCGGCGTGGTAGCCGGGCAGGGTCGCCGGCGAGCGACGCCGCCCCGCCGCGTCGAGCAAGGACAACACGGTCATGGGTCCTCCTCCCATGAGACAGCAGATACCGGCGCTGCCCTACAAGACCCACGGCGTCCGGGCTACCGTTCGCCTTGGGCAAAGCGAGCGTCTGCCTGAGTCGACAACCGTGCTCGAGACAGCCGGTGCTCGTCCTTTGCGCTAGCGAGAGCGGTGGCCGCGTAGACGCCCCCATCATGGGAACGCGACACGGTGTTGCGGTCCATGTTCATCCGCCCTGAGGCCGCCCCATCGCGCAGACCGCGGGGACCGGGCGCAGGTCCTCGACCAGCACCCTGTCGACGGAGAATCCGCCCTCGCGTAGCCGGTCGGCCAGCTCGTTCCCGAGGTCCCGGGCTCGCTCCGGCGCGGAGTGGCGCGCG
>DATNOU010000028.1:0-12907 GCA_035601195.1 Gaiellaceae bacterium
GTTCAGAACGTCGTGAGACAGTTCGGTCCCTATCCACCATGGGCGCTGGAAGCTTGAGAGGAGTCGTCCTCAGTACGAGAGGACCGGGACGAACAGACCTCTGGTGTATCAGTCGTCGTGCCAACGGCGCTGCTGATTAGCTACGTCTGGATGGGATAACCGCTGAAAGCATCTAAGCGGGAAGCCCACCTCGAGATGAGGCTTCCCATCCCCTAGAGGGAGTAAGGGCCGTGGGAGATCACCACGTCGATAGGCGGGACGTGCAAGCGCAGCAATGCGTTTAGCGGACCCGTACTAATTGCCCGAGGTCTTGATTTTGAACACGTTGTTGTTGCTATGGAGTTTTGAGGGTGCTGCTACGCGTCCCAGTAACACCTCACAAAGATTGCTTTGAAAATTTCGGCGGTGATAGCGGTGGGGTTACACCTCTTCCCATTCCGAACAGAGAAGTTAAGCCCGCCCGCGCCGATGGTACTCGGAGGGCAACCTCCCGGGAGAGTAGGTCGCCGCCGATTATTTCTACGAAGGGCCGCGGCAGCGGCCCTTCGTCTTTCTCGGAGGGTTTGGTGGAACCCCGACGGCACAGACCAGGTTTCGTCAAAGCCCTCCTTAGGCTGCGCGCAGCTTCTCGCGCCAGGTGGGATCGAGCTCCCGCAGCCGGCGCACGCGCTCGCCAACCGGTGGATGCGTGACGAAGAGCGCCGCCAGGCCCTCTTCCGCAAACGGGTTGAACGTGTAGAGCGGCTCCGTCGCCGGGTTCGCGCGGAACTCGACGAGCTCGGCGGCCTGCTCGAGCCGGATCAGCGCGTCGGCCAGCCCGTGCGGCGAGCCGCAGAGCGCGGCTGCGGCGCGGTCGGCCGAAAACTCGCGCTTCGGCGAGAGGAGCAGGTGCACGAGAGCCGCCGCCACGGGGCCGAGCACGAAGAGGAGCGCGCGCGAGAGCCAGCCGCCGATCCGGCTCGTCTCCAGCAGCGCCGCCGCAACCACGACCACGGACGTTTGCACCAGGATGTCGCGGTTGCGGATGTGCGCGAGCTCGTGGGCGAGGACGCCTTCGAGCTCGGCCGGTGTCGCCGCGCCGAGGAAGCCCCGGCTGACGGCCACCGCGGCGCCACGCGGGCCGCGTCCCGCGGCGAGCGCGCGTGGGTGACCATCGGCCACCAGGAACAGCCGAGGCTTGGGGATTCCCGCGACGGCGGCCAGCCGCTGCACCGTGGCGTGCAGCGGCGGGTACTGGCCGAGCGGCAGCTCCCGCGCTCCGACAATTCCAAGCGCGACCCGGTCGCCGTACCAGTACGCGGCGCCCGCGACGAGCAAACCGAAGAAGACAGACAGCGAGACCAGCCGGTACCCGCCGATCGGCCAGGCGATCGCGGCGAGCAGCGCGCAGCCGCCCAAGACCAGGAGCCAGGCCTTGAGCACGTTCCAGCCGACGAGGAGCCGACCGCGCACGTCAGCCCTCTTCGGGCTGCTCGTCCTCGTCCAGGCCGCGCGGGGGCCAGTCGGGCTCGGGCGCGTCACAGCGGCTGGAGCAATGGAGCGAGGCGATGTTCTGGAGCGGGATCAGGATGTGCCCGTTCAGCTCGAGGTGCGCGACCTCGTCGAGGAGGCAGTAGGCGGTGAGGACGCCGTCCTGGTAGTCGCCCCCGAAGAGCGCCACCTCGACCTGTTCTCCTTTGTACTTGTTGGTGTAGTCCTCGATGGCTCTGAGCGTAGCCGAACCCGGCTTTTCTCCAATGCCGTCCCCGCTTTAGTTGTCGCTAGATGCGCGACCGGTGTGGTCTCACGCGAAGGTCACGCAGGCGTCGGATCGCATTCTTCAGCGGCTCTTTCTCGACCGCCAACCGGTCAGGGCCACCACAAGGGCAACTCCCAGCAGAGCGCCGAGCGTGCCGCCGAGGATGCCGTTGCGAAGCGCGTGCGGGCGGAACGAGGATGCACGATCGGCTGTTTGCAGCACGCGCGCGTTATCCGCCAGCAATCTTCCCATCGTCTTCAGGTCAACGAGCTTCTGAACCAGCGCGCCATACATAGGAGAGCTGCCTCTGCCCTGAGCGCGGAGTGAGTTGATCGTCGCCTGGAGCGTGCGGAGTGTGTCGTTGATCCGGGCGAGGTCGACTTCCGTCTTGTAGCGAGCGAACTCGGTCGCGTAGGCGTTCGCAAGACGGACGGCAACAGCAGGCTTCGGATAGACGACGGCAAGATTGAGAATGCTTGCGTCGGATTGCGGCTTGGCGCTTGAGTGGCGCAGGAACTGATGAGGCGTGATGGCCGGAACTCCAGCGGCGGCTACCCGAGCGGCAAGCTCCGCCGAGCGCGCGATGCTCGCCTGGGACGTCATGAAGCGCCTGCTGTCCTAGCTCGCCAGGAGCCGTGGGTCTTGAGACCCCAGGACGGCGGGCTGGCTGATTGATAAAAGAACCTCGGCCTGCGCGCGGAACGTCCGCTCCTGAACCTGCGTAGCGAGTAGCGCAGCGAGCAGCGCAAGGATGAGCGGAGGTCCGATCATCCAGGCGTGCGGGCAGACGCTCGGCACTGAGGGAAGCGGAATCACCAACGCGACTTGCCGCCGCCCCGATCTGACCCGTGCTGCGTGCTGCTCAGTCATGCCAGACCACCCTCTCCCCGCCACGCTGGTCGAACAGAGCTTACTGCGCTAAGGGCCGGGCGACGAGCCGAACGCCTAGGACGCCTACGACCCGGCCCGTGTCCACGCTTAGGCGAGTTTGCTTACGCGCTGCCGTATGCGGGGGAACTCTCGTCGAGTGGGCTGCGGCGGGAGTAGGGCTGCGGCGGGAGTAGGATTCGCCCGCGAACGATCTAAGGGGGAGCAAATATGCGATTGATCCGAAGCGCCGCGATCCTTGCGGCGGCGGCGGCAGCATCGGTAGGTCTCTTGCTTGTCGTCGGCCCGGCCGGCGCGGTGATCGGCGGGACAAGCGACACTGCCAATCGGTACGCGAACGTGGGCGTGCTCCAGTTGCACGTCGGGAGCGACTGGTTCGACTTTTGCTCGGGGACACTTGTCCGCGCTGACGTCGTTCTCACCGCCGCGCACTGCACCGACTTTCTCGTCGAGGAGGGGCCTGACGGCTTCGGACCCGACGATCTGCGGATCTCATTCGATCCGGAGGGAGAAGCCCCATACGCAACGGTGGATCACATCGTCGTGAATCCGGACTGGTTCACGGCCGGCCCATGCTTTGCCAATTCAAAGCACGGTTGCCTCGCGCCTCCGGCCGAGGACATCGCGCTCGTGTTCCTCGACGCCCCCGTCACCGGCGTCACACCGGCGCCGATCGCGGACGCCGGTTACCTCGACGGACTTGACCTGAAGAGTGAAACGTTCACCGTCGTCGGCTACGGCACCGATGCCTTCATCACGGGCAGCGCCGCCTCACCGAAGGCGATCACCGTCTTCGACGGTGTGCGGAGCTACCGCGAAGTGACCGCCATCCCCGCGCAGGATGCCTTCCCCGACCGGTTCCTGAAGATCACGCAGGGCGTCTGTTTCGGCGATTCGGGGGGTCCGCTGCTCCACGATGGGACCGTCGTCGCGCTGAACACGTGGACGTTCAGTTACCGATGTGATGGCCCGAACCTGGAGTACCGGGTTGACTCGGCGCCCGCTCAGGCGTTCCTCGAAGCGAATCTCTAGTCGACGAGAGTTGCACCGGCCGGGCCGCTTGCGGCCCGGCCGGAGTCCTCTGGGCCTAGGACGCTACGGTCCCGCAGACTGCTTGAGCTGAGAAGCCGGAGCACTCCAGGCCGTGGCGATCCGATTGCCTCGACGGTGTGAATTCTTGCCCCTGCGGGAGGAACAGGGCGCCGGTGCGACCACTTGGCTACGCGGACCTGCAGTTCGGCTCACGTACTCGCCTGAAATTGCCGTCCTGAACCGTGAATTCGGCGACGAAGGCGTTCGCCACGACGGGCCCGCGGCGACGCGCCTCGGCGTGAGTGATCTCGTCCGCGACGGCGTACACGGCTCTCACGGGACCTCCGTGCGTGACCGCCAGGATGCGCTCACCGGCGTGCCCGGCGGCGAGCTCCAGGAGCCCGGCGATCACGCGGCGGCCCATCTCCTCGTAGCTCTCGCCGTCGTCCCAGCCGTCCTTGTAGTCGAGCCAGCGCGCGAACTGCTCCGGGAAGCGCGCTTCGATCTCGGTGCGCGTCAGCCCCTGCCAGGAACCGACGTCCACCTCGCGGAGCGCGTCCAAAGGCACCGGCTCGAGCCCGTGTCGTGCGGCGACGATCTGCGCGGTCTCGAACGCGCGGCGCAACGGGCTCGAGTAGACCGCCGCGAGGGCCTCGCCCGCCAGCGTCTTCGAGAGCTCGGCTGCCTGGGCTCGCCCGGTCTCGTTCAGCAGTGGGTCAGCGTGCCCCTGGAAACGGTTGTCGCGATTCCAGTCGGTCTCGCCGTGGCGGGCCAGAAGGATCGTCGTCACGGCACGAATTAGACTAACCGCCCTTGGATCTCGGCCTGCGTGACCGTGTCTGCGTCGTCACCGGCTCGACCGGGGGCATCGGTCTCGCGACCGCGAAACAGCTCGCGGACGAGGGAGCGCGCGTCGTCGTCTGCGGCCGCGAGACCGAGCGGGTCGAGCGCGCGCGGGAACAGAGCGGCGCAGCTCTGGGGGTGATCTGCGACCTCGCCGAGCCGGCCGCTCCGGGGCAGCTCGTCGACGAGGCCACGCAGGCTCTCGGCCCGGTGGAATGCCTCGTCAATAACGTCGGCATCGCGTACCAGCTCGGCTTCGAGGAACTCTCGGACCGCCACTGGGAAGAGATGTGGGAGCTGAATGTGATGAGCTACGTGCGCGCGATCCGTGCCGTGCTGCCAGGGATGCAGGAGCGGGGCGGCGGCGTGATCGTGAACGTCTCCTCGACTGCTGGCAAGCGGCCGTCGACGGGGATGCCGAACTACTCCGTCACGAAGGCCGCGGTGCTCTCGCTCTCCCGGCTCGTCGCGGACCTCTACGCCGGCCTGGGGATCCGTTGCAACGCGGTCGCTCCGGGGCCGACGGCGACCGAGGCCTGGCTCGGCGAAGGCGGACTGGCCGACCAGCAGGCCGAGCGGACCGGCAAGTCCCGCGAGGAGGTGCTCGAAGCGGTCGGGAAGGGACGACCGCTGGGTCGGCTCGCGGAGCGGGACGAGATCGCCTCCGTGATCGCGTTTCTCTGCTCGGATCGGGCGGCCTACGTGACCGGCGCCGCCTGGAGCGCGGACGGCGGAACCGTCCCGATCATCATCTAGTCTCACCGTATGCCGGAACTGGTCGGGCGGACTGCCGATGCCTTCGAGGCCGGCGTCCGCGAGCACGAGGAGCGGTGGCTCTCTCCGCTCGCCGTGCGCTCGTTCGAGACGCGGGGGCGCCAGCCGGAGGAGCCGTGCCTGCTGCGCACGCCGTTCCAGCGCGACCGCGACCGGATCGTGCACACGAAGGCCTTCCGGCGGCTGATGCACAAGACGCAGGTCTTCGTCGACCCGGCGGGCGACCACTACCGCACCCGGCTCACGCACACGCTCGAGACGACCGGCATCTCCCGCGGTGTTGCCCGCGCCCTGCGCCTGAACGAGGACCTCGTCGAGGCGATCGGCCTCGGGCACGACCTCGGGCACCCGCCGTTCGGTCACGCCGGCGAGGAGGCGCTCGACACGTTGCTGCAGGCCCGCTTCGACCGGCGCTTCCGGCACAACGAGCACTCCCTGCGGGTGGTGGACGTGCTCGAGCGGGAGGGCCGCGGGCTCAACTTGACCGCCGAGGTGCGCGACGGGATTCTCAACCACACCGGGCCGAACGAGCCGGAGACGCTCGAAGGCAAGATCGTCCGCCTCGTCGACCGCGTCGCGTACATCAACCACGACATCGATGACGCCGTCCGCGCCGGCGTGCTCGACCCGGCCGAGCTGCCGCAGGAGGAAATCGGGCTGCTCGGGCCGACGGGCTCGCGGCGCATCGACGCGCTCGTGCACGATCTCGTAGAAACCTCCGAGCGCGCGGGCGACATCCGTCAGAGCGACGACGTGGGCGCGGCGATGCTCGCGCTGCGGAGTTTCATGTTCGACCGCGTCTACCTCGGCGAGGCGGCGCGAGCCGAGCACGCCCGGGCGCATGCGACGGTCAGGCGGATCTTCGACCACCTGATCGAGCGCGGCGACGCCGTGGACGAGGTGGTGGACTACGTAGCGGGCATGACCGACCGCTTCGCCCTCACCTACGCCGAGTCGCTCTAGTTGGCGCGGATCAAGGACGCATCGGTGCGCGAGGCCGTCGAGGCGGGGGACATGGTCGAGGTCGTGCAGGCGCGCACGCAGCTGCGCAAGGCGGGCGCCCGCTTCACGGGCCTTTGCCCTTTTCACGACGAGCGGACGCCGAGCTTCTCGGTCAACCCGCAGGACAAGCTCTACTACTGCTTCGGCTGTGGCGCCGGGGGCGACATCATCAGTTTCGTCCGCGAGACCGAGCAGCTCGACTTCGCTCAGGCGGTGGAGTGGCTGGCCGAGCGCTTCCGCGTGTCGCTGGAGTACGAGGAGTCCTCACCCGCGCGCGAGGCGGAGCGCGGGCGCCGCGAGCGGTTGCTCTCGCTGCTCGAACAGGCGGCGAGCTTCTACGAGCGGCACCTCTGGGACTCGGCGGCCGGCGCGCCGGCGCGCGAGTACCTGGGCGGGCGCGGCCTCGGCGAGGAGGTGTGCCGGGAGTACCGGCTCGGGCTTGCGCCCGGCGGTGCGACCCTGGCGAAGAAAGCCCGCGAGAAGGGCTTCACCGGCGCCGAGCTCGCAGCCGCGGGCCTTGTCAACCGGCGTGGGAACGACTACTTCGGGGGCCGGTTGCTCTTCCCGCTGGCCGACCCGCGCGGCCGCGTGCGCGGGTTCCAGGCCCGCAGGCTGCGTGAGGACGACCCGCTCCGCGCCAAGTACGTCAACTCGCCCGAGGGCGAGCTCTTCCGCAAAGGCGACCTGCTCTACGGGCTCGACCGCGCGCGCAGCGCGATGGCGAAGCAGGAACGGGCGATCGTGGTCGAGGGCAACACCGACGTGCTGGCGCTACGGCAGGCGGGCCTGGAGCCGGTTGCGGCCTCGATGGGCACTGCGCTGACGGAGCGGCAGCTGAAGGAGCTCTCGCGCCTGACGCACAAGGTCTACCTCTGCTTCGACGGCGACGCGGCCGGCGAGGCGGCAACGCTGCGCGGCATGGAGCTCGCCGCCGCGCAGGGCTTCGACGTGCGCGTAGTCGCGCTGCCGCCGGGCGTCGACCCGGCCGACGCGGCCGAGGCCTTCGAGGAGCGGCTCACCGGCGCCGAGAGCTACCTCGGTTACCGTGTCCGGCTCGAGGTCGAGCGCGCACCCGACCGCCAGGAGGCGTTCGTGCGCGTCCGGGAGGTGCTCTCGCGCTTCGAGGACTCGCCGGAGCGACAGGACGCGGTCCGGCTAGCCGCCGACAGGCTCGACCTGCCGAAGGAGACCCAGGCCGGGTTCGCGGCCAGCGGCCGGCGCGGAGGGGCGGGGGAGATCTCGCCGCGGCTTCTGGAGAAGGGCTCCCGCCTCGAGCGGGACGCGCTCGCCGGGGTGGCGGCGCATCCCGAACTGCGTGAGCTCCTGGCCGAGCTCGCGCCGGAGCATTTCGACGCCGATCTCCACCGCCGGGCGCGAGAGCACCTACTTCGGCCCGGCGAGCCGGATGAGGAGCTGGTTCCGCTGCTGGCAGAGCTCGACGCGCGCGCGGGCACGGAGGGAATCGACGACGAAACCGCCAAGGAGCTGCTTCTGCGCCTGCGGGAGCGCCAGCTTCGCCGCGAGCTCGCCGGCGCCGACCCCGAGCGCACGAAGGAGCTCCAGGAGCAGCTGGAGAAGATCCGCGCCACGGCCGCGAATTGGGCTTAGAGCCTATTCCGATAGGCGTCCCCAGTCGGCGGCGCGCCAGGTGATGAGGCCGCAGGCGAGGTGGAGCATGGCGAGGTAGGTGTCCGCGCGTTTCTCCCAGCGGGTGAGGATGCGGCGGAAGCGGTTGAGCCAGGAGTGGGTGCGCTCGACCACCCAGCGGCGAGCACGGAAGCCGGCCTCGCGCTTGAGCGCCTGCGCCTCTTCGCCGCGTCCGCGGATGTGGGCGGTGAAGGCGAACTCGGCGGCGAGCTCGTAGACCTCAGGGTAGTCGTAGCCCTTGTCCAGGCAGAGCCCCTGCGGCTGCGCCGGGGTCGGCACGGGCCGCGTGATCGGGATGCTCTCGAGCGTCGAGCGGGCGAGCTTGAAGTCGTTCAGGTTCGCGCCAGCAGCCGCGATCCCGAGCGGGACGCCCTTGCCCTCCGTGAGGAGGCTCCGTTTTGCCCCTTTTTAGCTCTGTCGGTCGGATTCGGGCCGGTCAGCTCACCGCCCAGGGGCGCCTTGCCGAGCGCCCCGTCCAGCGCCAGCCACTCCCACTTGATCCCGTGCTTGGCGTCGTAGGCGAGCAGCCCTTGCCGCCAGAACTCCAAGAACACACCCGCCTCGGCCCACTCACGGAAGCGCCGATACGCCGACGAGCAACTACAGATCCCGGTCGCGCCGAGCGCGTTCCACTGCATCCCCGTCCGCAGCACGAGCAGAATCGCGTTCATCGCGTCCCGGTCCGGAACGCGCGCCCGATGACAGCCCAACGGGTGCGAGGGCGGCTCCGGCAGGAGCGGCTCCATCTGCGCCCACACCCGGTCTGGGATCCGCCAACCGTCGTCTGCAACCACGAGACCCATCACGCCCTCCCTCGTCGATTTCAGCAACGAGGTCGGACTTCGCTATCCCGCTCCCGGTCCCTGCCTATCGGAATGGCGTCTTAGTCGCGGCTACAATTCGGCCCGCTGAGCACCCATTCCCCGGTAGCTCAATTGGCAGAGCATCCGGCTGTTAACCGGAGGGTTGTTGGTTCGAGTCCAACCCGGGGAGCTTCGAAAGAGCCGAGCAAATCAAGCCGCTGATGAGTTACCAAATCGGGCACCAGGCGACCAGAGGCGGCTCAGCTGACGTCAGTCGACCCTCAGGTGAAATGACCGGAGAGTCGCTCTTCAGGCGCTAGCCTGATTTGTTCGGCCCGAGGTCGTGCGCTACGAGGCCGCGGCCTGGACTTATTTACTGCGCTTCGACGCTACCACGCTTTCGCGTCGGCGGACCGAGCCTCGATCTCTCGTCACCGGCCTCGAGGCGTAGAATCGCCTCTTCTACGGATCCCGTGAGGGAGGTTTTCGATGGCCGAAGGTACTGACCCCACGTTCTATCGCTCGCCTGCCGCCGCCATCGCCGCTCCGCCCGAGAGGCTGGCCTACGTCGCAGCACTCGATCCGGCCGGCAGCGAGCGCGATGCCATGACCGTGGTCGACTGCGACGCCGAGTCGCCCACCTACGGCGAGATAGTCGGTTGGACGGATCTACCGACGGCAGGGAACGAATTGCATCACTTCGGGTGGAACGCGTGCTCCAGCGCGCTCTGCCACAAGGGCCATGCCCATGACGGCACGCTCGAGCGCCGTTACCTGATCGTGCCGGGCCTTCGCTCATCGCGCACGTACGTACTCGATACCAAGCCCGACCCGCAGCAACCGCAGGTCGTCCACACAATCGAGGCCGACGAGCTCGCCGCAAAGGCGGGCTACTCCCGTCCGCACACCGTGCATTGCGGCCCCGGCGGCATCTTCATGTCCAGCCTGGGCGGCGCCGACGGCGCCGACGGCCCAGGAGGGGTGGCGCTTGTCGATCATGACACCTTCGAGGTCACCGGCGCGTGGGAGACCGACCGGGGCGAGCAGCACTTCGCGTACGACGTGTGGTGGCATCTCAACGACGACGTCGCCATCACGTCGGAGTGGGCGACCCCGTCGATGATCGAGGACGGCCTGAACCCCGAAGACCTGCTTGGACGCCGGTTCGGCCATCACCTCGACTTCTGGAGCCTGTCGGAAGGCAAGCTGGTCCAGCGGGTCGACCTGGGCGACGAGCATCAGATGGTGCTCGAGCTGAGACCGGCTCACGATCCGCGGAAGGTCTGGGGTTTCGCTTGCGTGGTGATCAGCGTCGCCGATCTCTCCGCCTCGGTGTGGTTGTGGTACCGGGATGACGAGCGGTGGGAGGCAAAGAAGGTGATCACCATCCCCGCTGAGCCCGCCGACGAGTCGCAGCTCCCACCCGCGCTTCAGCCCTTCGGCGCGGTTCCGCCTCTGGTGACCGATATCGACCTGTCCGTCGACGACCGCTGGCTGTACGTATCGTGCTGGGGGACGGGGGAGCTCAAGCAGTACGACGTGAGTGACCCGCACAACCCGAGAGAGGTGGGCTCGGTGCACCTGGGCGGCATCGTCCGCCGCACCGCCCACCCGGCCGATCCCGGGCTGCGCTTGGCGGGCGGGCCCCAGATGGTGGAGGTGAGCCGGGACGGTCGGCGCGTGTACTTCACCAACTCGCTCTATACGACGTGGGACGACATCTTCTATCCGGACGACGTGGGCGCTTGGATGGCCCGACTGGACGCGAACACCGAGACGGGCGGAATGACCGTCGACCCGCGGTTCTTCCCGCATGGCGACGACTTCCGCGGGCTCCGGGTGCATCAGACGCGCTTACAGGGCGGGGACGCGTCGAGCGACTCGTACTGCTTCGTCGAGTAGCTCTGTATCTACACGTCTTCCGCCACGGCCAGCCGGCCCGGGCGGGCGGGGTCGGTCAGGCCCGAGTCGTTGCCCCTACGGCGTCAACCGCTGCACGTGATGGGCGCAACTGGGGTCGAACTTTTGCCGCAACAACGGCGTCCGCCGCCTCATCGTCAACAAGGCAGGCGACTTCTGGGCGTGATCTGATTTGCCTGAGATAAGCGCTGGTCAGGTTGTCTGACCTAGCAACAAGCGACTGTTAACCGGAGGGTCGTTGGTTCGAGTCCAACCCGGGGAGTTTGCTATGGCTCTTCCTCGCTTTGGTTAGTCCTGGAGGAGCCTGAGGCCAGCAGGCTCGACATCCGGGTTGCCCGCCTCGATCGCCTGGGCGATGCGGTGCTCGAGCTTTCCGCGCGCGAAACGGTTCGCCTTCCACACGACCTCCTCAGGAGGGGGGCCATTCGTGCGCGCGTAGAGGCGTGGTCGAAGAAGATTGGAGATCCGCTCGGCCAGCCAGACGAACAGCAGGATGCCGGCGATGATGGCAATGGTCGTGCTCAGCATCGCGAAGACGATGACGACCACGATCAAGATCACCGTAGTGATAACGCTGGCCCAGAAGAACGGCTCGCTACTGCTCTTCTGGAACGAGATCCGCTCGCGGACCGCCCCGACCTCCCAGCTTCGCCCATCAGGAGAGGTTGCCTGGAGCGTCGCCACTGCTTCCACCCTATCGCGAAGGGCCGCTCAGTCTGCGCCGGTCAGCGAGCGCAGGAGCAAATCGTCTCGCCTAGCTCGCGACGCTCGAACCACAGCCCACAGCGGGTGCAGGTCGGCGGCAAGAGCTTGGCCCGGACGAAGAGGGCGCGCATCAGAGTGACCCAGAAGGCCAGATACGGAAGGACGAGGGTAGGTGAGTTCATGCTCCCGCTTATCGGCCGGCTCGGCCCGGCGGTTTAGCACCGCTAGAATGCCGGTGTGAGCTGGCTTTCGGTCGCGCTCCTCGCCTGTGCCGTCGTGGCGGTGATCGGTGCGGAGTGGCCGAGGTTGAGCCGGAGGCTGGGGCTCGAGGCGCGGCGGAAGCGCGACCGAGCGCGCCGCAAGTCGCATCTGCGACTACTCCGCAGTGACACCCGTAGTGACACCGACGACTTCGCGGCCAGCGTCGAGCGCGACCTCGAGCAGCTGCCGACGCTCGAGGACTTCGACCGCCGAAACTAACGAACGACGAACGTGGTCGCCAGTCGGCGCGTATTCGGCAGCGTCGTCTGCGCGTCTTCGTTGTTCTTCGTCTCTTGGAAATCCGCCACGGAGAAGACCAGGCGATGCCTGCCCGGGGACAGGTGGCCCAGCCCGACCTGGACGAGGTCGCCCGAGGGCCTGTAGCGAACCGGCCGGTAGCGCCCATCCACGAGGGCGAGCATCGAGCCCGCGTCCACGCCGGAGCCACGGTCGGCCACGACGAGCCGGAGCCGCTCCCCGCGCGAGACCACCCGCGTCGCCAAGCGCGCGGTGGGCGGCGCCGTGTCGTCGACCCAGAAGCGGAAGGTGAAGGGGCCGGCGCGCCTGCGGCTCGGCGTGTCGAAGACCAGGTCGTAACGGCCGGGAGTGGGGCGGAAGACACCCACCGCCGGCTCGAGGCTGTAGTAGCCGGCCTGGTACGGGTTGATCCGGATCGGAAGCGCTGCGAAGCCGGCGAGGCGATCCTCGCTTCCGCCGCGGACGAGGCGCGGCGAGATCTGCGACCCGCGGGCATGCCAGATGATCACCGCGCCCGCGTTGGCGACGGGTCGTCGGAGCACGAAGCGGAACACCTGCTCTGGCCCGCGGAGTCGCGTGATCACGCCGAGTGCTCCCGGGCTCGCGGGGTAGCGGTACCGGGAGACGAGGGCGCGTCCCCTGCGCGTGTCACCGCCGTAGACGCCGGGCCGCCGGAGCACCCGCCGTGGCTCGCGCCCGAGCAGCGGGGCCGTCACGCGGAGCCAGTACGGGATCCGTCGGGTCTGGCCCGCGCGCGTGAGGACGACGAAGCCGCTCCGGTCGCCCGCCCGGGCGCGGCCCGAGACCGCGGCGCGCAGGGTCAGCGTACCGGGCACCGTCACCGGTGCTGCTGTCAGCGACACGCCGGGCGAGCGGCTCACCTGGCGGACCGCGACCGCCCAGCCGCCCGCGCCGCCGCCCGCGTCCGAGAGCGCCACGCGCAGTGCGGCCGCGCGGCCACGGCGCAGCAGGCCGAACGAGAGGCTCGTCGGGCTCGCGAACACGAGGGGCCGGTCCGCGCGCGGAAGCCAGATCA
>DATNOU010000029.1:0-2607 GCA_035601195.1 Gaiellaceae bacterium
GCCGGTTCGGGCGCTGCCGCTTTGTCTTCTCAAACGCGTCCGTGATGGTCGCGCGATTCCACTCGGTTGAGGAACGGCGGTCGCGAGCGTTGTCGCTTTCGGGCGGAACCGCGACACGCTCGTCCAGCCTCCTCGACGCCCTCCGCTGCCGAGCGCGCAGCGAGAGAACTGGTCATTGGCGCTCGTCGGGAGGTGTATAAGAGCAAGCGCCGTCAAGCCCTCGCCCCAGGAGGTGCGCCATGCCCCACGGTCATGCCCAGCTCGGGGAGACCACTCCGCGATCCGTCTTCTACGACCAGGGCCGGTTCGGCCGGCTGTTCCCGACGCTTCCGGTCTTCGCGGAGGACACGCCATCGCTGCGAGATGCGCTCGCAGAGCTCGGGGCCAAGAACGGTCCGATGGACGCGCGGGACGACCTGTCCGACCCGATCACTCTCATCACCGACCCGGCCAAGAGCGCGAACAACCCGGACAATCCCGCGATCACCGCGGGCTTTACGTTCCTGGGTCAGTTCATCGACCACGACATGACGTTCGACCCGACGTCGAGCCTGGCTCGTCAGCAGGATCCGGAGTCGATCCGGAACTTCCGGATTCCCGCCCTCGACCTCGACAACGTCTACGGAGGTGGGCCCGGCGCGTCGCCTCATCTCTATGACTCGACGGTGGACGGGGGCCGAACGACGCTCCTCGTGGAGGAAATACCCGGATCGGCGGCCGTGTCGGTCGGTAACAAGACGCGGTTCGACGTCCCCCGCAACAGTCAGAACACCGCCCTGATCGGCGACCCCCGCAACGACGAGAACCTGATCGTCTCCCAGTTCCATCGTGCGCTGCTCGGCTTCCACAACAAGGTGGTCGCCGACCTCGGGCAGGAGCTCGGCGGGGGCCACGCAGCCGGCGAGATCTTCTCCGAGGCGCAGCGGTTGGTGCGCTGGCACTACCAGTGGCTCGTCATCCACGAGTTCCTGGTCAAGACCGTCGGCGGCGAGCTCGTCGACGAGGTGCTGAGCACGGGACCGAAGCACTTCAAGTGGCGCAACGATCCCTTCATCCCGGTCGAGTTCTCGGTGGCGGCCTATCGCTTCGGTCACTCGCAGATCCGGCCGAGCTACCGGGGTAACTTCGGAACGAGCGCCAGTGACCCGGCCAAGCAGTTCTTCGCCTTCATCTTCGATCCGACAGCGGCAGACCCGAACGACCCCGCCGATCTCCGAGGGGGAAGACGGGCGTCCCGCCGTTTCATCGACTGGCAGACGTTCTTCGACTTCGGCGACGGCAGGGTGCGACGGAACAAGAAGATCGACACCACGCTGTCGACGCCGTTGTTCGACCTGATGGGCCAGGCGGCGGGTGAGCCGGTGTCGCTGGTGACGCGCAATCTGCTGCGCAACCTGATGATGGAGGTACCGTCGGGCGAGCGCGTGGCCAAGGCGATGAAGCTGCCCGTGTTGGCGCCGGCCGACCTCGACGACCTCGAGCACTTCCACCTCAAGGAGCGGACGCCGCTCTGGTTCTACGTCCTCCGGGAGGCGCAGGTCACGGCCGGCGGCGAGCAGCTCGGGCCCGTCGGTGGTCGGATCGTCGCCGAGGTGATCATCGGGCTGATCATGGGAGATCGGCAGTCCTACCTGCGCCAGGAGCCCGACTGGACCCCCACGTACGGCTCGAGCGGATCGTTCACCACCGTGGACCTGCTGAAAGCCGCCGATGTCGTCGTAGCGCTGTCGTGACGTCCTAATCGGGAGGGCGATCGCTCCGAGCTGCCGGAGCATGCCGAGATCGTCGCGCACCGCCCAGTGCCCGGAGAACGTCCCGGCGACGACGCGGTAGACGTGCACGTGCGCAACGGTGCAGGACTGACCGCCGGCCGGGACAGTGAACCCGAAGGCGCGCAGTTCTTTGTGCAGGGTCCGGTGATGGTCATGAGGCGACCACGAGGTCGCCCTCCGCGACCATCAGGTCGATCACATTTGCCGATCGAGGAGCGCAAAGCTCGGCCGCGAGGCGGTTGAAATCCTCGGTGCCGGACCGTCCGCTGACGTGGTTGTAGAAGCTCGCACCAAACGGACTGCCGACGCCGCTTGCCTCACTGCCGACGCAGGGAAAGCTGTCACCCCTCGACCTGCCCGTGCGCACGATCCTGCACTCGGGGCTGGTCGAGCTCGACGGCGGCAGCTTCGCCCTGCTGCTGCGCGCGAGCGGCACCGGCTTCGCCCTGCGCAGCGAGGAAGAACAGGTGGCGCTGGTCGAGGCGTTCGGCCGCTTCCTGAACGCGCTCACCGAACCGATCGAGATCGTCGTCCGCTCCGAGCCGGTGGAACTCGCACCGCTGCTCGCCCGGCTGCAAGAGCAAGCGGACGTGCTGCCCGTGCCGGCGCTCGCCGCGGCGGCGCGCGCGCATCTGCGCTTCCTGACGGAGCTGGCGGCGCGCGAGGGCGTGCGCCGGCGCGAGATCCTGCTCGTCCTTAGTGCTCCCGGCCGTAAGTTCACTCGGCATCACGCGGCGAGCTGGAGTTGAGGTTTGTGCGCGGCGAGACGCTCGATCAGCGCGGCGAGGTCGTCGCGGGTGAAGTTCCAGTCGAAGGGCTCGGCGATCGTGTTCCA
>DATNOU010000030.1:0-3699 GCA_035601195.1 Gaiellaceae bacterium
GCGGCGCGCATCGACAGCCGCCTCTGCCGGGCGCCCGTCCCTGCCCGGCTCGTGGGCCTCCGCTCGTTGCGGCCGAGCATCAGCCGGGCCCACGCCGGCTGCCACGTTCGCCCCGTCCGGTTCATCCGTGCGCTCATCCGTGGGCTCATCCCCCTCCAACGCTCGGTCATCCGCGTTCCCATGAGGCGTGTTCGCCCCGCGGTAACGAGGGCCAACTTCGGTCCGGTGATCGTCATTCACCGCAACTCGCACCGCCTCTACCTGTACCGAGGCGTCAGGCTCGTTCGCGCCCTGACCGTCAGCACGGGGCGTCGCAGCTCGCCGACGCCGCTGGGTCGCTTCAGAATCGTCACGAAGGCCAGACGTCCGTGGTGGTATCCGCCCGCGTCCGCCTGGGCGAACCGCGCCCAGCCGATACCGCCGGGACCGGGCAATCCGCTCGGGACGAGGTGGATGGGCATCTCGGCGCCGGAAGTCGGCATCCACGGGACTCCCGATGCCGCCTCGGTGGGCTACTCGCGCTCCCACGGATGCGTGAGGATGTATCGACGCGAGGCGGAGTGGCTCTTTCGGCGCGTACGCATCGGCACGCCCGTCATCGTCGTGCCCGTCTAACGGCGCCCAAGTCCAAGAAGTGCAAGTAATGCCGTGCTCTGCGGCTCTTTTGTGTGGGAGCCGAGTAAGGCAAACTCTTGCGGCCCGACCCTTTGCTCGGCTCCCTTGACACCTGGCAGCCGGGGGCGCGTTATGATCGCGCGCGGGTGGGTCTGTTCAGAAGAAGGACAAACGTCGAGGAGCTCGTTCGCGGACACCTCGAGAGGCTGGGCGTTTCACCGTTCTGGTTTCGCTCGGCTCTGGATGCAATCCGCTACTGCGAGCAGGGCGAGTACTTCCAGCCTGTCTTCAGCGTCGCGGGCCCGGCGCCCGCCCGTTCCGTTGTGGCGCTCATGAACCTCGAACCCTTCGTGCGCAGCGAGATCGACTGGACCGTCTCTCCGAGCGAGTCGCCGTTTTGGGTCGGATCCGTAGGCGATCTTCAAGACGACCTGTTCGACGCGACATCGAAGCGTTTTCTCGACCTGTACTGGTCGGACCAAAATCCAAGCGTCAGGCCTGACGTCGACGCGACGCTGCGCGCGATGGCCACAGGAGTCAGAGACACGATGTCCGACGAGACCGCGGCGGCACTCGACTACGCAGGGTGGCGCGGTCTCTGGGCACTTGGTTCGGCCGGATACGTCTGGCGGGTCGCGGAAAGCGGCGCCCGGACGACCGACCTCAATTGGCGTGCCGACCTCGCGAGGGAGGTGGAGGCCGTCGTCGCCTCTGCCTCGCCAGAGGCGACGGACGAGCACGTCCTCGGCTGGGCGGCCGGCGAGTGCGTGCGCCGCAACCTGCTCTTCGGTTCAGGCTCGCCGGGCGGCTGGGCCGGCGGCGGAGAGTTTCTCAGGCGAGGATTCCGCTTCGTGGACCGGCACATCGTCCCCGAGGAGGATGTCGTCCCGCGCAAGGAAGGGTGGTACGCCTTCTCCTTTGGCGTCGCCCTCTACGAGGTCGATGAATGCCTCGCCAAGAGGCCCGCCTGGTCGTCTCGTCGTGCGAAGTCGCCGGCGGGGCGGGCAAAGCTCTTGCTCTAAGCGACGGTTTCCGGTTCGACGCCCGGGGAGAGGGGACAGAGCTGCCGCAGCTTGCTCTGCCCCCCCATCGCAGCGAAGGGCTCAGCGGGCATGGAGAGAACCGACTTTCGTATCGTTTTAGCTCTCCAAACGACGAATTCAGACGAGCTCGGCGCGCGGCGCCAGTGCATCGCAGAAGACGCGGGAGCTGGAAGTCCAGCCGTAGAGCGTCTGAATGGTGAGCAGCGAGGCGTCGTGGTTCGAGCGCGGCAGGTCGGCCCCGATCGGCTCGGCGGTGCAGTCCTCCAGCACGATGCAGGTGTAGTCGCGGTACATCGCGTCCCGAACGGTGGCTTCGACGCAGACGCTCGTGGTGCAGCCGGTCACGAGCAAATACTTGGCTCCCAGCCCGCGGAGCACCTCGTCAAGATCGGTCTCAAAGAAGCCGCTGAAGCGGTGCTTGGACACGACCACGTCGCCGGGCTCGGGGGCGAGGCTGTCCAGGATCTGGGTGTTCCACGTGTCCCGGACGAGGATTCGGCTCGGGGACCCATCCGGCGCCACCACCTCGTCGCCGACCCGCAGGCGCGAGTGCTTGATCCAGTGCGGTCCGTTCTCCGGGCCGACGTCTGAGAGATCAGGCGCGTGCTCCATCTTCAGGTAGACGACCGGAATATCAGCAGCTCGCGCGGTAGCGAGCACCGACCGTGTCACCTCGGCCGCTGCGGCGATCCCGCTGATGTCGATGCCCGCGCGCTCGAACATCCCGCCTGGCGCACCGAAGTCGTTCTGCATGTCCACCACGAGGACAGCCGCGCGTCCCGGGTCGACCTCTAGCGACGCCGGCGTCGCCTCGATCGTGACCATGGGCTGATCATACGACGCGACTCCGGTGGGTTATGGTCGCCCCATGCCCGATCTGGCCCGACGCCTGGCCGTCGCGCGCGGCGACGAGCTCGCCGACGTCGTCGTCGAGGGCGCCAAGGTCTTCTCCGTCTTCACGCGCGAGTGGCTCGAGACCGAGATCGCTATCTGCGACGGCTACATCGCCGGCCTCGGCGAGTACGCAGGCAAGGAGGTCGTGCACGCGCGCGGCAAATACGTCGTCCCCGGCTTCGTCGACTCGCACATGCACCTGGAGACGACGAAGCTCATGCCCGGGGAGTTCGCGCGCCTCGTTCTCCCGCTCGGCACGACGACCGTCGTCGCCGACCCGCACGAGATCGCGAACGTGCTCGGGACGGACGGCGTCCACTGGCTCGCCGACCTCGCCGACGAGATCCAGCTCGACGTCTACTTCATGGCCTCCTCGACAGTGCCGGCGTCCAAGTTCGAGTCGCCGCGGCGGGCGCTCACGCCCGGGGATCTGGAGGGGCTTCTGCACCGCCGGCGCGTGATCGGGCTCGCCGAGATGATGAACTTCCCCGGCGTCGTCTCCGGGGACGAGCTCGAGCTCGCCAAGCTCGCCCTAGGCGCCTCGCACGTGGACGGGCACGCGCCCGGCGTCCTCGGGAAGGAGCTCATGGCCTACGCCGCCGCCGGAATCCGCTCCGACCACGAGGCCTCGACGCCCGAGGAGGGGCGCGAGCGCCTGCGCGCAGGCATGTGGCTCCTGATCCGGGAAGCCTCCGCGGCCCGGAACCTCGAGGCGCTCCTGCCGCTCGTCGAGGAGTACGGGCCGGCGCGGATGGCCTTCTGCACCGACGACCGCGAGCCGGAGCACATCGCCGAGGAAGGACACGTGAACTCGATGGTGCGGGCGGCGGTCGAGCACGGGATCGCGCCTGAGGACGCTCTCGTCATGGCGACGCTCAATCCCGCCACCTGGCACGGGCTCAGTCATCTCGGCGCGATCGCGCCCGGCTATCAGGCAGACCTACTCGTCCTCCCGGATCTCGAGCGCTTCGAGCCCGAGACGGTGCTGAAGGCGGGGAATCCGCTGAAGGACGTCCCGCCGGCGGAGGTGCCCGAGTGGGTGCGGCACACGGTGCGGATCCAGCCGGTGGCCTCGAACGACTTCCAGATCCCGTGGGAGGGCCGCAAGGCGCGCGTGATCGGACTGATCGAGGGGCAGATCGTGACG
>DATNOU010000031.1:0-3284 GCA_035601195.1 Gaiellaceae bacterium
CGTGCGGGGCGGGTTCGATTGAGTACGGTTGCTGCCGCATAACGTGTTCGAGACCTGCCACAAGCAGGACGGGGCTCACTGCTCTACCAGCCAACGGACTGAAGGAGCTGCTCAGCCAGCGCGCGAGGCAGTGCGGCCGGCGGCGTCAGCCAGTAACCGGTAAAGGAGGTCATCATGACTCACATATTTACCACCACCGCGACGTTCGGCACACCATGAACGCTCCCGCCTCAATTACCATCACCCCGGTCCTCGTTGCCGACCTGCTCGCCGAGGGCGAGCGGATGCCGGTCTACGTGCACGTCATCGACCATCCCGATGCGCGCGTGCTGGTCGACACCGGCATGACGGACCTGCACCCGGCGGTGGCCGACCTCGATCCCCGCCTCCGTCCACTGAGCAAGCAGGACTTCGACCTCGCCGGCATCGACATCGTCGTCAACACACACCTGCACTTCGACCACTGCGGCGGCAACCACCTCTTCGCCGGCAGGCCGATCTACGTCCAGCGTCGGGAGCTGGACGACGCGCGCAGCGAGGACGACTACACCATTCGCGAGTGGGTCGAGGCGCCCGGCGTGCGGTACGTGCCGGTCGACGGCGAGCTCGAGCTGCTTCCCGGGCTCCGACTCGTCCCGGCGCCGGGCCACACGCGCGGCATGCAGGTGGTCGTCGTCGAGACTGGCGGGCGTCCGGTCGTCGTCGGCGGCGACGTGGCGGTTTGGTTCGGCGAGCTCGACGAGCCGCACACCGAAGGCCAGCTGCGGGTGCGCGCGCTCGACCCCGAGCTTGTCTGGCTCGCGCACGAGCACGAGCCGTGGCGACCCCGCACCGTCTAAGGCATAACGCCGGCGCTCTCTGGGCCTCCCGGGTTCCGTGCCCATCATTCTTGTCTTCTTCGACAAGACTCCTCGTTACATGCCACTCGACGACTCAACGAGCTGTCCCCGATCACAAGGATCGATACAGCCCTCGTACTTCCCAGCATCCAGAAGGCCTACGTCGACAGTCTCTGCAAGAACGGCCAAAAGCCTCCGGTACCGGAGATGCAAGGGCTTCGACCACGTCGGCGTGGTCACCGATCCCAAGTCACCGCTTCTGCCCGACTTCATGACCTGGACGAAAGACCGCTTAGCTGGAAAGCCGCAACCATCAGGTTGCAGCGCGGTCGAGCCGTAGAGGCAGCTTTGTTACAATAGTTACGAGTTTCCCTTTCTCTTCGGCTCCTCGTGGATCAGACGTAAGAGGGAGAGAACATCGGAGACCGGTCCCGGCGGGTTCGAAAGATGCCCAGTTAGGACCATCATCGTTACGGCGTCTGTGCAGCGATTTGCTGCGGGCTCAGTGCTGTCCGGAGGCCCGGTTAGGGTCGCGGCGTGCTTCAGCCGTTGAGCGAGGAGGAGCGCCAGGAGTTCCGTGAGTGGATGGGACGTCCGGTCGGGCGCTCGTACGAGACGCCGCGCGGGTGGACGATCCCACCGAGCTCGAGTTGCTTGCCGGTCGCCTGGTCCCGCCGGTGCTCTGCGGGGACGGGCCGCCGGGTGCGGTCCCGGAGCTCGTGGCGCTGGTTGCGGAGACGAAGGGCGGGCGCTCACTGCTGCGGGCGTTGAGCGTTGCCGCGCCGCCGCCTGTCTCGACGCTCGCCGCCGAGGCGTTGGCCGGCCTCGGCGAGGGCCTGCTGACGGTCGCAGCGCAGCGCGCGGGGACGCTGGTGCCCGAGCGCGCGTTCGCGCTCGAGGCGGACGAGCCGGTCACCTCGGTGCTGGTCGCTTGCCGGCGGCCGGGCGGCGACAACCGGCAGGTGCTCGGCTTCACCTTCGAGTGGCCGGCGACGGGCGGTGCGATCAAGGACGCCTTCGCAGGGACGATGCTGCCGGGGCCGGAGCTCGAGCAGGCGCTGCTCGCGCCGGCGCGGGCACAGGGCATCCAGGTCGCGGAGATCCGGGTTGCGGACGCGGTCGAACGGGTGGCGCTGGGGGCGCGCCGCTGCGCCGAGGCCGGGTTCGGGCCCGGCCGCGAGGCGCTGCCGGTCGTCACGCTGCTCCTACGCGCGGCCCGCCTGCCCGACGCCGACGAGCTGGTCGCGGCGCTTGTCGACCTCCCCGCCCTCGCCGACGTCCTCGACGGCATCCCCGACGAGGAGCTCGACAACGAGGAGCATGAGCACGACCAGGAGGCGCTGCGCGCCGAACTCGATCAGCTCAGAGCGGCGCTCGACGACTGGTGCGCCGGAAAGGGCTTCGACGAAGAGTGGCACGACCTCGTCGCCTACGCCGGCGGCTCGATGGCGGACTTCCGCGCCTGGTATGCGGACGGCGAGGTCACAGGCTGGATTGCGGTCGACCTCAGCGAATACCTGCTCGAATTCGTGCCGAAAAAGGTTGGGCTCGAGGACGATCACGTCGAGCGATTCCCGCAGGCAGTAGCGGAGGTGCTCCGTTTCCTAGGGGCGACGGGCGGGCTCGAGCCCCGGGCGGCCGAGTTGCTCGCATCGACGGCGGTCGCGGCGAGCGACGAGTTCGTGGAGCGGGCAACCGACCCGCGTAACTTCGGCCTGGCGAAGGCGATGACCTCGACGATGCTCGCCGACGGCGTCGACCTCTCCGACCAACGGGCGATCGACCGTTGGATCGACGCATACAACACGCTCCCCGAGAAGGAGCGACACCGGCGCGTGCCTGCGTTCGCGCGCCCCGCCTTTCTCGCGCCGCCGGCGACGGGCGCGCGGGCAACGCCGGCGACGAGCAAGCGCAAGCCTCAAGCGAAGGCCCGCAAGACGCAGCGGCAAGCGCGCAGGCGCAACCGGCGCAGCTGAGCTCGTTCGCGGCGAGGCGTCTCCTGATAGGACCGCGTCCGATGAGGCGTGCCAGATGCGTGCACTGCTGGCCGCCGCCGTGCTCGGGGTTGTCTCGCTATCGGCGCACGAGCTGCAACCGTTCGCGTACACCGGTGCGCGTGATCGCCGACCCGCGAATCGTCGGCGTTCGTCGCGCGGCCAGATGTACTAGTTGCAGCCGCCGCGACGACCGTCTGTGTCGGGGCTCACGAGGCGTACTAGGTATTTGCGCGAACCGGCTACAGGCCGAGGACAAGCATCAGGGCCTCGTCTACGGAGCGGAGTTCGCGTGTGTCCAGCCGTCCAGCTGACCGGCCGAGCCGCTCTGGATCAACGACCGTCGTCTGCTCGACAAGGACACGCGTCTCGTCCCCGTCGAGTGTGATCACCGGCCGGAAGCTCGCCGCAAGGGCGCTCGTGGAGGTGGGCGACACGAGGACGGTGCTGA
>DATNOU010000032.1:0-36236 GCA_035601195.1 Gaiellaceae bacterium
TTGGCCACGCCCGGGTCGCTTCTGGACACGCCGGTCCGGGACACGCCGGGGTCTGACCCCGACGGTGGCCGGCTTGGACGGTTTCCCGCCAGCGACGGCCAGCGCGGGCTAACCCGCGAACGTGGGACCTGCGCGGTAGACGCGGCCGGGAAGCGGCCGGCCTAGGACGCCTTCCAGCCATTCGGCGACGCCGACAAGCGCGTCGAGATCGATGCCGGTCTCGAGGCCTTCACCGTGGAACAGGTAGACGAGATCCTCGGTCGCGACGTTCCCCGTGGCACGCGGCGCGAACGGACAGCCTCCGAGTCCCCCCACGGAGGCTTCGAACAGCGTGGCGCCCGCCTCGAGCGCCGCGTAGGCGTTCGCGAGGGCGGTATTCCTCGTGTCGTGCAAATGCAGGCCGACCGGCACGCCCAGCCCGCTCGCACCCCCGAGGAGCTCCCGTACCTGCCGCGGAACCCCCACTCCGATCGTGTCCGCGAACAGAACTTCGTCGGCGCCTGCTTCAGTCACACGCTCCGCCAGCCGCAGAACCCTCTGAGGATCGACCTCACCTTCGAACGGGCAGCCGAACGAGACCGAGATGGAGACGCTCACGGGGCTGTCGGTCCGGATACGCGCCAACTCTTCGACCGACTCGTCGATCGAGCGGTTCGCGTTACGCCGGTTGAAGGCCTCCGTCGCCGCGAGGGTGAAATGGAGCTCGTCGAGCCCGGTGGCGGCGAAGCGCTCGTAGCCTTTCTCGTTGAGGACGAGGCCCGCGTACGCCACGCCGTCGCGGCGGTCGATCCCCGCGACGACCTCCTCCGCTCCGGCCATCTGGGGCACCCGCTCCGCGCTGACGAAGCTGACTGCCTCGACCTTCGGCAGTCCGGCGGCTGCCAGTCGGTTTACGAGCTCGGCGCGCGCCGAAGACTCCAGCGTCTGCGCTTCGTTCTGAAGGCCGTCGCGCGGCCCGACGTCGCAGATGGTGGCGGCCGGTGCCATGATCCTCGCCCGTGAGCGTACCGTTCCTCGCTGCCGCCAACGTCGACGTCGCTCTCGACCCGGCAGCCGCGCTGGAAGCCGTGCGTGGGGCGTTTGTCGCCCACGCACGCGGCGAGTGGTTCATGCCTTCGAAGGTGTACCTGCCTGCGCCGCCCGACGGAGACTTCCGCGCCATGCCCGCGTCGGGCGGCGGCTACGCCGTGCTGAAGTGGGTCACCTCGTTTCCCCGGAATCCTGAGCGCGGACTGCCGACCGTGGCCGGGGTCGTCCTGCTCTCCGACGCGGCAACGGGAGAGCTCCGGGCGATTCTGGACGCAGGAGCGGTCACCGCCCTACGCACGGGAGCCGCCGCGGTGCTCGCCGCGGAGACGCTCGCGCCGGACACGCCGAGCCCGGCATCGGTCGTCGGCTGCGGCGTCAACGGAAGAGCGGTTGCGCGCACGTTCAGCGCGCGAGGACGCCCGGTCCTCCTCTGGGATGCGCGCCCGGGACAGGCGGAAGCTCTCGCGGCGGAGCTCGGCGCGAACGCCTCTGTTGCCTCGAACCGGGACGAGGCGCTCGGTGCAGACATCGTGGCGACGGTCACGCCGGGCGGCGAGATCCTCTTTCCGCCGGGATCGCTCCGCCCCGGGCAGCACGCGAGCCTCATGGGGGCCGACGGGCCCGGAAAGGCCGAGATCGCGGTCGAAGAGCTGTTGCGGGCCCGCGTTGTCTGCGACGAATGGGAGCAGGCGAGCCACAACGGTGACATCGGCCGCGCCGCCGTCGACGGGACGCTCAGGCGCGAGGATGTCGCAGAGCTGGGCCGGATTCTCCTGGGCGAGGAGGAAGGTCGACGCGACGACGACGAGATCACCGTTTTCGACTCGACCGGCCTCGCCGTGCAGGATCTTGCCGTCGCGGTGGCCGTCTACGAGGATTGGCGGGCTAACCGCGGGCGCGCGGCGTTCGTCGGAGTTACCGAGATCACGCTCTAGGAAAGGAGCGCTTCATGGCAGCACGCGTCGTTCACGTGGAGTTCCCTGCTGGTGATACCGACGGAGAGCAGAGCTTCTTCGAGTCGCTCTTCGGCTGGCAATTTTCCCAACCGATGGAGGGGATGGACTACCGCATGGTGGACCTGGGTGAAGGCCAGGGCGCCGCGATCTTTTCGCCCGAGTCCGGCGAGCGAGGCCTGAGAGTCTATTTCGGCGTCGACGACATCGATGCACAGGTCGCCAAGGTGCGCGAGCTTGGGGGCCAGGCGGAGGACAAGATGCCGGTGCCGAGCATGGGGTGGTTCGCGGCCTGCAAGGATCCCGAGGGGAACGCCTTCTCGCTCTGGCAGACCGACTCGTCCGCGGCCTAGAGCTCCTTCTCGAAGATGTCGTAGGTTCTGGTCTTCCGCATTCCCTCGCGCTCGTAGAGCCGCCAGGCGCGGGAGGTGTTCAGCGAGTCCGTCTTCAGCGTGACCTGTGGAAAGCCGCGATCCTTGAAATACCGAAACGTGTGACGCAGGAGCGCGGTGCCCAGCCCTCGGCCGCGCTGCGAGGGATGGACGACGAGATCCTTGACGTACGCCTCTTTCCAGTTCAGCGCGGCCCCGGCCAGCGAGCCGTCCTCCGACTCCGCCACGAACCAGCAATCGGGATCGAACAGGCTCGCGTCGCCGAGCATGAAGCGGCTCCAGTCCTCGAACGGCCTCAGGCGGAAGTCGGGCTCCTTCGCATAGGCGATGTCGAGGAGCTCCTTGACGGCCCTCGCCTCCTCGACTCTGAAGCTCCGCACGGCGATTCCGTCCGGCCACACGGGCTCCGGCGGCTCCCGGTCGAGGTCGGTCTGCATGAGCCAGACCTCCGAGCCGGCCCGGTAGCCATGTCGCCCGAGAAAGGGGGCCGCGGCAGCTTCGTCGCGACGGGCCATCGCCGTGACCCGAGGCTCCTCAGCCCTGGCTTCGGCCTCGGCGAGGAGGCGCGTCCCGATTCCGCGCCGGCGAGCCTCCGGGACGACGTAGGCCTCGACCTCGTCGCTTCGCGCGGCTGCGAAGCCGACCACGCTTCCCTCCTCCGCCAACCAGGTCCCTCGGTAGGCGGGCCACCCGGCGCGGAACTGCTCCAGCGTGAGGTCGTACCAGGGTCCCAGGTCGCAGGCCGCGAGCACGCCGTAGGCAGACTCGACGTCCTCGGCGTGGGCCGGTCGAATCGAGGCCTCAGCCACGTTCGACTGGGAGCCCGCGCGCGGACCACTCGCTCCACGAGCCTGGATAGAGCTTCGCACGGACTCCGGCGCGCTCGAGCGCGAGCACGTCCACGCTGGCCGTGATGCCGGAGCCGCAGTAGACAACGACCTCATCCTCGGTGGAAAGAAGGTCGTCCGGCAGTTGCCCGGTTTCCGTGTAGGGGAGGTTCCGCGCGCCCGGGATATGGCCCGCGATGGCATCGATCGGCTCTGTCTCGCCGCGGTAGCGCTCGGGAGCGCGGGCGTCGAGGAGCACGAGCCCGTCACGACCGAGCCGCGGCAGGAGCTCTTCGGCGGTAACCGTATCGTCCTCGCGCGGCCGGGGAACGCACGTTGCCGCCTCGATCTCCTCGCTGGTCCCGAGCGGCCCGGCCCACGCAGCGATACCGCCGGCCAGAACGGCAACCTCTTCGTGCCCGAAATGGCGCAGGAGCCACCAGAGCCGCGCGGCGCCGCCCGTCATTCCCTGGTCGTAGGCAACGACGAACACGCCCGGCCCGATGCCCGCGGCCCCGCCGGCGCG
This sequence comes from Gaiellaceae bacterium, assembly GCA_035601195.1. Taxonomy (GTDB): domain Bacteria; phylum Actinomycetota; class Thermoleophilia; order Gaiellales; family Gaiellaceae; genus JAIBJP01. The sequence goes on from DATNOU010000032.1 coordinate 3,728, forward strand.
CGCGAAGTCCTCGGCCGCAGGCAGCGGATGCCGCCCGCCGTCGGCACCGCCGGGGGGTGCGGACAGGTCCCCCTCCACCTCCAGGAACGAAGCTCCGGGAATGTGCCCTTCGAGATAGAGCTCACGCCCGTGCTCTGGGTGGCCGAGCTGCCACCGGCAATCGACGAACTGGTACCGCACCGTGAGAGCTTACGAGGAGCGGGCCAGGCGGTAGACGGCGCCGTCCAGGTTGGCGACGTAGAGCTCCCCGCGGACGCCCTCTCCGAAGGAGGAGATGTGCGCCGTGGAATCGAGCATGAGCACGCGTTTCCGGCGACCGTCAGACAGGCGCCGGATGCGCCAGATTTTGCCCGTGCAGTAGTCGCCGTAGACGTACCAGCCGCGGAACCAGAGATTCTGTCCCCGGAAGACGTACCCACCTGTGATCGAGCAGTTTCCTCCCGTGTGTCCGTAGACCGTGAAGGGGCGGACCAAAGTCCCCGTGTTGTTCAGCCCCGCGCCGTCGCAGCCGCTCTGTGTGGCGCTGACCCGGCCCTCGTAGACGTCCCAGCCGCCGTTCCACGGATGCGCAGGGCTGAGCTGGGACGCCCTGCGGAAATCGACCTCCTCCTGCGCCCCCTGTCCGACATCCCCGAGCCAGAAGTTGCCATTGGCGCGGTCGAACGAGAAGCGCCAGGGGTTACGGACGCCGTACATGAAGATGCTGATCGCCCCGGTCGAAGGATTGATCCGCAGGATCTTGCCGAGGCGACTGGAGAGTTTCTGCGAGGCCTCGAACGGGTCGCAGCCCCCGCCCCCGTCGCCCGTGCCCACATAAAGCCTTCCGTCCGGGCCGAAGGCGATCTGACCCCCGTTGTGGTTCGAGTAGGTGCCGTGGCCGACTAGGAGCATGCGGTGAAACGACGAGCCGACGATGCGTGTGCCCGCCGAGTTGGCCCGGTAGCGAGCGACGACGAGGTTCCCGCTGTTGTTCGTGTAGAAAAAGTAGACGCGGCGATTCGAGCTCCAGCCGGGGTCGAACGCCATAGAAGGGAGCCCGCGCTCGCCGTCGCAGCAGGAGACGCGTCCGGAGATGTCGGCGAACGTGACGCGGGAGCCCTTGTAGACGCGGATGACCCGTCCCGAACGCTCGACGACGAAGATGGTGCCCGGCGTCGCGCTCCTGGGCGCAGTGACAAACGTCGGCGCAGTGAACCCGCCCACGCGGGCGAGCCGCACGGCAGACGCCCCGTCGGGAGTTGCCAGCCCCAGCGCGCACGCAGCCGTGACGACCCCGGCGACCCCGATCACCCTGCGCATCGATCTCACTCTAGATCAAGCCTCCCGTGCCACCCGTTTTTCCCAGTACCGCTTCAGGCCCGCGTAGGACTGCCAGAGCGGCCCGGCCTGCGTGTAGGAGCCCCATTCGGGCGCGGCGGCGCCCTCGAGCTCGGCCTCTGCGGCGCGGACGAATTCCTCCTCGCTGAGACCGTTCCGCACACGCTCGGCCCAGGTGAGAAGACGTTCGCGCATCCGGGGAAGGTGCTCCTGCGGGTCCTCGACGACGCCGAAATGCGGGAGGCAGAGCCGGGCAGGGCGCCTGGCTGCGATCTCGTCCAGCGACCGTTCCCACGCCTCCAGGTCGATGTCCGGCGGCGGGGCTACCGGGACGATGAACGAGGAGGGCTCGATGCGGACGCCCGCCGCGTCTCCCGCGTAGCAAGAGCCGTCGGAGCCCAGGAAGGAGAGGTGGTGAGAGGCGTGCCCCGGAGTCGGCCACGCCACGAGGTCGAGAACCCGGTCTCCGATGATCTCCACCGCCTCTTCCGGAACCGGCGCCAGCTCGCCCCAGAGACGGTCGAAGTCGTCTCCGTACAGCCGGCGGGCGCTGCGCTCGAGCCGGCTCGGATCGACGAGGTGCGGCGCACCAATCTCGCTCACGTAGACCCGCAGGCGAGGGTTCCGGCGCACGAGGATGCCCGCAGCGCCCGCGTGGTCGAGGTGGATATGCGTGAGCACGAGATGGCGCACGTCCGCGAGCGCCACCCCGTGGGCCGCGAGGCCTTCCTCGAGTGCGCCGAGACAGCTCGAAGGGCCACAGTCCACCAGCGCCGGCTCGTCGCCGGGCAGCAGGTAAGACGCAATGACCCGGGGATGGCCCAGGTGGAGGAGGTCGACGAGCTCGAAGCCGCTACTTGACGACGAGCTTGCCCTCCATGCCCGCTGCGCGGTGTCCGTCGACCGAGCAGTAGAAGGTGTACTCCCCTGGCTGAAGATCGAGCGTGACACTGGTGCTCGAGCCGGTGATCTTGTCGGTTCCCTCGCCGTCGACGCCGGGTCCTTGCAGCTTGACGTCGTGGAGGAGCGAGGAGTCGTTCGTGAAGTCAATCGTCACGTTTCCGGCAGTGGCCTCGAGAGAGGTCTTGTCGAACTTGAGCGCGCCGCTTGGATCCGCCGCCAGCTGCAGAGCTTCGCCGCCCCCGCCGCCTCCGGTGGCCGTAGTTGCGCCGCCACCCGTCGTGGCCGCCTCATTTCCGCCGCCACAGGCAGCGAGGCCCAGGGCGAGGGCTGGGAGCACGATTAGAAAAAGCAGTGCGCGTCGGGTCATGAAGTCCCTCCTCGTTGGCGTGGGTCAACCCTACCTACGCGGAAAACGGCCAGACAGATTAGGAGCGTCGCGCCGACCATCGCGGCCCACGCCCAGGAGGCGTCGGGCCGGATCAGGCTCGGAATCTTCACCGAGACTGTTCCGCGCTTCACGAGCTGTTCCGTCCAGAAGTCCTGGAGCGCGTTGGCGAGCCCGTAGACGAGCATGAGCGCCAGATAGGAGCTCAGCGCGACCGCTTGCCAAGCCGATGCCAGCTGACGGGGGACGCGCGAGAGCACCAGCGCCGAGATCGCGAGCAGCACGCCGTCTATGCCGTGATGGCGACCGAGATGCACTGCGTGCAGGGAGGGCTCCCCGCCCGTCGAGGGCACGATCTCCTTGGCGAGGAAGATCCGGCCCAGGACCGGCACGTCGCTGACGTAGAAGCCGAGCTCGGCGAAGACCCAGGGAAGCCCGACCAGGAGGAGGGCAACGGCGGCGAGAGCGCGGAGGAGGTCTGCCCGGCCGAAGGGACGTGTTGGCCCGCCGCCCTCGCGAACCAGCGCCACGAGCGTCAGCGCCAAGGCAATCGCCACCCCGGCTCCCGCAAGTGCATTGACCGGGCGGGCGTCGAGGTCCGCCTGGTCGATCACCCCAGGGAACCCGATCGTCGCGCAGAGCGCCGCCGCAACCGCGGCGGCAAGAGCTGCTGAGCGCGTCGCCAGGCGAGCCGCCCCGATCGCGGCGAGGGCGATCGCGGCGATGGAGAAGGGATAGCCCAGGAAGACGAGCACGCGCGAAGCGCCGGCCTCGATCCCGCTCCCGCTCGTGTGGTAGAGCGCTTCCGGCGGCAGTCGCGAGTAGGTGACGACCACCGCGACCGCGACGGCCGCGAAGAGCGCCCAGACGATCAGAGCCTCCGTGAGCCCCGGCCGGCGCTGTTGCTCCATTCCGGGCGAGCCTAGACTAGGCCGACCATGTCCGGCGAGGCCTGTCCCGCCTGCGGCGCCGAGAATTCCGTCGGAGCGCTCTTCTGCGGGCATTGCGGCTCACGCGTCGGCCGCAAGTGCCCCCACTGCTCTGCGGTGGTGGCTCCCGACCTCGCTTTCTGCACGTCCTGCGGGGAAGCGCTCGAGGCCGCCGCTCCGGCGACGACTGAGGAGCGAAAGACGGTCAGCGTCCTCTTTGCGGATCTCGTCGGCTTCACGGCCCGTGCGGAACGGCTCGATCCGGAAGAGGTTCGCGGCGTGCTCGCTCCGTACCACGCCCGAGTGCGCGCCGAGCTCGAGCGTTTCGGCGGAACGGTCGAGAAATTCATCGGCGACGCCGTGGTGGCTCTCTTCGGCGCCCCGGTCGCACACGAAGACGACCCGGAGCGCGCTGTGCGCGCGGCTCTGGCCGTCCGGGAGGCGATCGGCGAGCTCGACGCTGCCGTGCGCATCGGCGTCACAACGGGCGAGGCACTCGTGACCCGCGACGCGCGCGTCCTCGAGGGCGAGGGGATGGCGGCGGGAGACGTCCTGAACACCGCTGCGCGCCTTCAGGCGGCGGCGCCTGCGAACGGCATCCTCGTGGACGCGGCTACTCGACGCGCCACCGAAAGCGCGATCGAGTACAGCGAGGCCGATCCGGTCGTCGCCAAGGGGAAGGCGGAGCCGGTCTCCGTCTGGGAGGCTGTCGCGCCTCGCGCGCGTCTCGGCGTGGACATCGCCTTCCGCGGCGGCGCGGCGCTCGTCGGCCGCGAGCACGAGCTCGATGCCCTCCGCGACGCATTCGACCGAGCCTGCCGCGAGCGGACCGCGCAACTCGTCTCACTAGTCGGCACGCCCGGAATCGGAAAGAGCCGCCTCGTGTACGAGCTCTGGGCGGCCCTCGATGCAGATCCCGCGTTGTATGCCTACTGGAGGCAGGGCCGCTCGCTCCCGTACGGCGACGGCGTCAGCTTCTGGGCCCTGGGCGAGATAGCGAAGAGTCACGCTGGGATCCTCGAGACCGACGACGCCGAGGTCGCAGGAGAAAAGCTGCGCGCCGCCGTCAAGCACGCAATCGACGACTCTGCGGAAGCACGCTGGATCGAAGAACACTTACGGCCGCTCGTCGGCCTGAGCGGTGAGGCCGGAACCGCGGAACGGGGCGCAGAAGCGTTCTCGGCCTGGCGGCGCTTCTTCGAAGGACTCACCGACCAGTACCCGGTCGTCCTCGTTTTCGAGGATCTCCACTGGGCCGACGACGGTCTCCTCGACTTTGTGGACTACCTCCTCGAGTGGGCAACGGACGTTCGGCTCCTGGTTGTGTGCACGACGCGGCCCGAGCTCCTCGAACGCAGGCCCGGCTGGGGCGGCGGCAAACGCAACGCCGTGACGATCTCCCTCTCACCGCTTTCTGACGACGAATCGACCCGCCTTCTCGAAGAACTCGTCGGGAAGGCGGACCCGGCGCTCCTCGCGCGAGCGGGCGGCAATCCCCTCTACGCCGAGGAGTACGCCCGCATGCTCGCCCAACGAGAAAACGGCGGGGAGCTCCCTCTGCCCGACTCGGTCCAGGGGATCATCGCGGCACGCCTCGACACGCTCCCGCTCGAGGAAAAGGCGCTCGTACAAGATGCAGCCGTCCTCGGCAAGGTCTTCTGGGTCGGGGAGCTCGCGCACGTCGCCGGCCTCGATCGCGCCGCGGCGGGAGAGAGCCTGCAGACGCTCGAGCGCAAGGAGTTCATCCGTCGGGAACGCCGCTCATCAGTAGCGGGAGAGACGGCCTACGTCTTTCGGCACGTACTCCTTCGCGACGTTGCCTACTCTCAGATCCCACGCGCCCGGCGAGCGGACCTGCACCGACTCGCCGCAGAGTGGATCGAATCCCTGACCGTGGATCGGTCCGCCGACCTCGCCGATGTTGTCGCATACCACTACGTGAGCGCGCTCGAGCTCTCCCGCGCTGTCGGTCGCGAGTCCGACGCTCTCATCGAGGCAGCCCGGCTCGCCCTGCGTCACGCCGGAGACCGGGCGGCGCGGCTAAACGCCTTCGCCGAGGCGGCACGCTTCTACCGAGGTGCCCTCGATCTCTGGCCCGACGAGGACACCGAACGGCGGCACCTGCTGCTCCGACTGGGCCGGGCGCTCTACCACGCGCGCGGCGGCGGCGCCGACGTGCTCGCGGAGGCAGGTGAGGAGCTACTCGACGCGGGCGAGCGGGCCGGCGCGGCCGAGGCCGAGGTCATGCTCGCCGAGCTCGCTTGGCTGGAGGGGCGCCGGGAAGTCGTCGCCGAACACAGCCGCGCCGCCGAGCGTCTCGTTGCGGACGAGCCGGACTCCTCGGCAAAGGCCTACGTGCTCGCCAATCTCTCCCGCTTCCTCTCGAACGCTGACGACAACGAGGCGGCCATCCGCGCGGGGTTCGCGGCCTACACCATGGCGGAAGAGCTCGGCCTTGACGAGCTGCGAGCGCACACGCTCATCACGATCGGCACCTCCCGGGCGCTCGGTGGCGACCTCGGCGGGCTCGTCGACCTCGAGCGGGGGACCCACATCGCACGCGAAGCGAACTCCGCTCAGTCGTCGCGCGGGCTCAACAACCTCGCCAGCGTCACGGCGCATCTCGGCGACCTCGAGCGCGCCTTTGAGCTCTACGGGGAGGCCCGGCGCGAGGCCGAGCGTTTTGGCCATGGCGTCGCCCTTCGCTGGCTCGCGGCCGAGCGCGTCACCGAGTACTACTGGGGCGGCCTCTGGGCCGAGGCGCTCGCCGCCGCCGCCGAGGTTCTCGCGACCGCTCCGGCAGACGCGCCCTTCCTCCAGGAGATTCCCGCCCGCATCGTGCGGGGCCGCATCCTCGTTGGCAGCGGTGATGCGCGAGGCGCGCTCGAAGAGAGCTCTCGGGCGCTCGTCGTCGCCCGTTCGGCCGGGGAGCCGCAGAACCTCTTTCCTGCCCTCGCGGCCGCTGGATCGGTGGCTTTGGCAGCAGGCAACCCGGGTGACGCCTCCGCACTCGTCGACGAGCTCCTGGAGGCTTGGACCGCGACGCCGCCAGCCCTGCCGTCCTTCTGGCTCGCCGACCTCGCCTTCACACTCACCGCTCTCGGTCGGGGGCACGAGCTCCGGGACTGCCTCGGATTGCTTGCTCTTTCCACGCCCTGGCTCGAGGCCTCGGCCGCCGTGACAGGTCGTGAGTGGCGCCAGGCAGCGGGTCTCTTCGCGCAGATCGGCGCACGGCCCGAGGAGGCGATGGCTCGGGAGCACGCCGCCGAAGACCTCGCCCGCGGCGCTCGCCGGGCCGAAAGCCTTCTCGTCCGCTCTCGCTAGGCCCCCGGAGGCGGAAGTTCGTCCGGGGTCAACCAGACCTCGGGGGCCACGTTCTTCTTGACGCGGGCCTCCGTCTCCATCTTCGCCATATCCGCCTGCTTCACGTTCGTGACATCAGCCAACAAAAACCAGTCGCGGGTCCCTTTCTTGCAACCGACGAAGGACACCGTTCCGCCGAACTTCTCGACCGCGTCCTTCACCTCTTTTTCGCGCTTCTTTGCATCCGGATTGTCAGGATCGATCGGCCTCCAGTGATTCGGCATGCTGCACGCTCCTTCGAGGGGTCTTGATCTTCCCGCAGCCGATTCCTGAGAGCAAGCTTCTCGGAGCGGCGATTCGACACGATCGAGGTCACGGCCGGCCTCGCGGCAGGCGTTGGGAGGATCACCCTTTCCAGGGAGGGGGAGGCGCCGCGAACCCGGTTGAATGCGGGTGCAGAGCCCTTTCCACGGCCGCTGCGGCTTATGGGTGTTTTGAGAGAGGCCAAACAGGCAGCCTCCGAGGGTGCCCCGGCGCCCGCTTCCGCACGCCCGGCGTTGACCCGTGTCGACACCCTGGTCGACTCCTATCGCCGCCTCGCCGACGTCTTCCACGACGTCCTCTCGGAGGAGCGCCTGGACTCGCTGCTCGAGCGGATCGCCGACACGCTCGGCGATCTCGTCCCCTACGACACGTTCACGATCTACCAGGCGGACGAGGCGCGACGCTGCCTGATCCCGCTGATGGCGCGCGACACCTGGGCGGACGAGATCATGAACGACAGGCCCGTCATCGGCCAGGGAATCACGGGCTGGGCGGTCGAGCACCGCGAGCCGCAGCTTGTCAACCAGGCTCACCTGGACCCGCGCGTGAAGGTCGTTCCCGGAACTCCGCCGGACGAGCCGGAGGCGCTGATCACGATTCCGCTCGTCGCCCGGGACGCGATCAAGGGCGCGCTCAACATCTACAGGCTCGGTGCGGACGCTCGCTTCACGGAGGAAGACTTCGAGCTGGCGAAGCGGTTTGGCGACGCGGCCGCGCTCGCTCTCGACAACGCACAGGTTCGCGAGTCGCTCGAGCTGCAGGCGCAAACGGACTCGCTCACGGGGCTCTACAACCACCGGTACTTCCATGAGCGCCTGCGCTCGGAGTTGACGCGGGCGACGCGCTCGCATGACTCCATCGGCGTCCTCATGCTCGACATCGACGACTTCAAGCGCGTCAACGACATCCACGGCCACGGCACCGGCGACCAGGTTCTCGTCGCCCTTGCCGACGTGCTCCGGGGCAGCATCCGCCTCTCCGACGTCGTCTGCCGCCTCGGCGGCGAGGAGTTCGGGATCATCATGTCCTCCTGCGACGCGGGCGACGCCATGGGTCTGGCACAGCGCCTGCTCGAGCGCATGGAGAGCGAGAGCTTCGAGCCCGCCGGAAGCCTGACCCTCTCCATCGGCATCGCCCAGGGCCCCGACCATGCGACGAACCCGCGCGAGCTCGTCGCCTGTGCGGAGGCGGCGATGATGACCGCGAAGGCGCGCGGCAAGAATCAGGGTGTCCTCTTCGACGACGGCACGCGTGAGCGGCCGGCGGGAAGCCCGGCCACGCGGGACGTCCGCTCGATCGCGCACCTGAAGATGCTCCAGAGCCTCGCCGGGAAGCTCAACCGCCTGAACGACGTCCGCGAGATCGGCGCCACGATCGTCAACGAGCTCCGGATGCTCGTCGACTACCACAGCTGCCGCGTCTACGTGGCCGACGGCGAAGATTTGATCCCGATCGCCTGGCGCGGCGACCTCGGTCCCTACGAGGACGAGGCTGCCGAAGCGCTCCAGTCGAAGTTCGGCGAAGGCATCACCGGAACTGCTGCCGAGCGCGGCCAGTCGCTGCTGATCGCGAATGCCCTCGACGTCGACTTCGCGGTCACGATTCCGGGGACCGACGACATCGAAGAGTCGATGATCGCCGTGCCGCTCAAGTACGGAGCCCGGGTCATCGGCGTCGTCACGATCTCGAAGCTCGGCGTCGGTCAGTTCGACGACGACGACGTCCGCTTGCTCGAGGTGCTGGGCGGCCACGCCTCCGTCGCCCTCGAGAACGCCCGCCTCTACGAGGCGGAGCGGAACGAAGCGGCCCGGGCGAAGGAATCCCTCGAGATCGCCAACGCCCTCCTCGATTTCAGCCGCGAGGTCGCGGCGGCGGACGGGCTCGACGAGGTGCTCGGACTGCTCGTCGACCTGACGAGAAGGATGCTGGGGGCCGAAAGGACCTCCGTCTGGCTCCAGCAGGCCGAGACGGGCGACCTCGTCGCGAGAGCGGTCTGCGGCCGCGACGAGGACGCCGAGAGGCGCCTGCTCGGGGTTCGCTTCTCGCCCGAGGTGGCGCACGAGCTTCTCTCGACCAAAGATCCCTTCGTGCTCGAGGCGAGCCAGGTGGCGCAGATCGAGGGGGCGCCCGACATGGCCGGCCTGTCACTCGCCCTCGCCCCACTCCACCTCGACTCGGATCGCGTCGGCTGCATCGCCGCGGCAGCCCCGGCGGGTCACTTCGAGCCGTCCGGCAAGCGCATGCGTCTCCTCGCCGGGATCGCGCACCAGGCGAAGCTCGCGATCCAGAACGCGAGCAGCTTCCAGAGCCTCGAGGACACCTTCCTCTCCACCGTCGAGGCGCTTGCCAACGCGCTCGAGGCCAATGACGAATACACGTCCTCGCACGCGCGGTGGATCACGGACATGGCGCTGGAGGTCGGCCGCGAGCTCGGTCTTGACGCGAAGACGCTCAAGCGCCTCGAGCTCGGAGCTCTCTTCCACGACATCGGCAAGATCGGCATCCCCGCGTCGATCCTCACCAAGCCGGGCCCGCTGACGCCCGAGGAGCGCGCAGTCATCGAGACCCATCCGGAGCTCGGCGAGCGCATCCTCGCGCCGATCTCGCGGCTCGAGGACGTCCGGCCGATCGTCCGGCACTGTCACGAACGCTGGGACGGCGCCGGCTATCCCGACGGAAAGGCGGCTGAGGACATCCCCATCGAGGCGCGGGTGATCCTCGTCTGCGACGCCTTCCATGCGATGACGACCGACCGGCCGTACCGCTCGCGTCTGCCCATCGAGGAAGCGCTCAAGCGGCTAGAGGAATCGGCCGGCTCGCAGTTCGACCCGGACGTGGTCGAAGCCTTTATCCGCCTCGCGCCGCAGGCCCTCGAGACTCACCCCGTCTAGCGCGCTCACCAGCCGGGCAGGTCACCTTCCTGGAAGCGACGCTCGACCGCCTTCGAGAAGCGGGCATAGGCGTCTTTGGCAGAGGTCGTCTCCTCCTCGACGCTCCCCCCGTGGCGTTGCGCCACTTCGGCAACGGGATAGATGACCTCGTCAGGCTCGTTCCGAGTTCCGACCGAGAGGATGAGACAGGGCCCCGAGCCCGCGCCCACGAACACGTGCTCCGTCCACGCGGGGCAATGCACGAAGTCCCACGCTTTCAGCGGCCTCTCCTCGCCCTCGACCAGCAGTAGGCACTCGCCCGCCAGTACGAGGAAGTCCTCCTGGTTGTTCTCGCCGTGGTACATGCAGCTCGGATTCCCGGGCTCGAGCAGGCTGATGTTGATCCCGAACTCTGGGAAGCGGGCGTCGCCCTCGAAGCGGGTGTACTTGCCGAAGGGGTCGTGCTCGAACCATCGCGCCTCGCGTGTGTTGACCACGAACCAGCCTTCTCCCTCCGGGACGAGCCCGCTTTCCGTCTGCTTCAGCTTGGCTTCCGGGACCATCGCGCTCCTCTCGTTTCGATTCCGGGCAGCGTAGACTCCCGAATCCGGAGACCCGATGGCAAAGCGGCACCTCATCGGCCTGCTGCTTGCGACCGAGGTGGACTGGCCGGCGGCGTTCGAGGCCATGATCGGCCGGGTCGGCTCGGTTCGGTACGGGAGCGAGACTCACGAGCTCGAGACCGAGCGCATCAAGAACGAGCCGTTCGACCTCCGGTACACGCCGCCCTACTCGGTCGTGATCGACCGGCTCTCCTGGTGGTACGACCTTCCGCGCGAGTGGCTGAAGAAAGTCGCGCTGATGGACGACGTCTACCTGCTCAACAACCCCTTCACCTTCCAGGCGATGGAGAAGCACGCGGCCTACTGCGCGATGATGCGCCTCGGGCTGAAGGTTCCGGCCACCTGGCTGATCCCGCACAAGCTCCCGCCCGACAACCCGCGTTACGTGCCCATGGCCGAGCGCTACAACCCGCTCTTCGACCCCGAGGAGGTGGGCGAGGCGATCGGCTTCCCCCTGTTCATGAAGCCCTTCGACGGCGGCATGTGGGTCGGGGTGAGCCGCATCACGAGCGGCGCGGAACTCCGCTTCGCCTACGACCACTCGGGGGAGCGGCTGATGCACCTCCAGGCGAGCATCGAGGACTTCGACGTCTTCACCCGCAGCCTCTCGATCGGGCCGCAGACCAAGGTCATGCGCTTCGACCCCGCCGCCAACTACCGCTACGTGGTCGAGCACGACTGCCTGAGCCGGGAGCTCGAGGCGGAGGTCGCAACGATCAGCCGCCTGGTGAACGCGTTCTTCCGCTGGGAGTTCAACTCCTGCGAGGTGATCGTCAAGGACGGCCAGGCCCACCCCATCGACTACGCGAACGCCTCGCCGGACATCGCCCTGGCCAGCCTCCACTACTACTTCCCGTGGGCGATCAAGTCGCTCGTCGCGTGGTGCACCTTCTGCGCGGTCACCGGGCGGCGGATGCGCATCAACCAGAACACGCGGGATTACTTCGAGGCCGGCGACGACGATGAGCTTCCGTACGAGGAGAAGCTCGATCGCTACGCAACGCTCGCCGACGCGTACTTCCAGACGAAGGAGTTCGATGAGTTCCGGGCCACGGCCCTCCCCCACCTGGACGAGCTGATGGTGGACTACATCGAAAGCCCTGAGTTCGACGCGGTGCTCGTCTCGTCCATGCAGGCCGAGGTGGAAGCGGAGCGCCAGGAGGAGATGATCGAGCGGTCGCGCTCCTCCGTTGCCTCCTGGGTGGCCGACGAGCGCGCCGCCGCTACTTGAAGAAGCCGACGGGCGTTCTCCAGAGCTTCGCCGTGCGGAAAATCGGCGCCTGCGCGACAGCCCGCATCGCCGCCGCGGCGCCCGACCCGCACGAAGCCGGCTTCCCGGCGGTGAAGAGGAACTCGGTGAAAAGGTCATCGAGATCTTCGCCGGAGATGGTCTCCGCGAGTGCCTGGAACTGCGCGGTCGTCCCGGTGCCGTTCCGCCGCTCGGCCGCCCAGCTGCGCAGGATGGCGAAGAAATCCGCGTCACCCACGGCGTTGCGGAGCGCCTGAAGGGTCATGGCGCCGCGGTAGTAGACCAGCGCATCGAAGAGGTGCGCGACAGTGGGGTCGCCGACTTTGCCTTCCCAGAGCGGATCGTCGTCCGGGATCGAGCAGAAGAAATCGAAGATCTCCTGCGGCATCCCCAGATTCTGTGCGCCGCTCCAGAGCCACTCCGCATACGTGGCGAACCCTTCGTTCAGCCAGATGTGCTTCCACTCGTGGACCGCGACGCTGTCTCCGTACCACTGGTGGGCAAGTTCGTGGACGACGACGAACTCGTCGTGCTCGCCGCCGAAGAACCGCCAGTCGTAAAGGGGTCGGGTCTGGTTCTCGAGAGCGGCCCAGAGCTCGTGGTAGTCCACAACGCCGCCGACCGCCTCGAACGGGTACGGCCCGAAGTTGGCCACGAGGAAGTCGACGATGTCTCCCTGCATCGCGAGCGCGTTGTCGGCCGCATCGCCGACTCGCGGATCGACCGCGTCCAGGACGGGCAGGCCAGCCCCAGTGGTCCACCGGCGGATGTCGAACTGGCCGATCGACACCAACGCGAGATAGCTCGCCATGGGTACGCGCTCGGTCCAGATCCAACGGGTCCAGCCGGCACCGGCAGCCGAGTGACTGACGAGACGGCCGTTGGAGATCGCTTCGAGGCCGGCCGGGACCGTCAGCTGGATCGTGTACGTCGCCTTGTCCTGCGGGTGATCGTTGACCGGGAACCAGGCGGCAGCCACTTCGGGCTCGCCCCAGAAGTCCGCGCCATCGTCGGTTCTGACATGGCCGGTCTCGATCGGGGTGCCTGGAACGAGGAAGGTCTCCGGAACACCCGTGTAGTGGGCATCGACGATGAACCGCTGTCCCCTCGGAAGCCCGAAGCGCGGTGTGACCGCGAGCTCATGGTCGTCCCGCGTCCACGTTGCCGGCAGTCCCTGGACCGTGAGCGAATTCAGAGTGAGCCCGACGAAGTCAAGGTTGAAGCGAGAGAGGTTCTGCGTCGGGACCGCGGTGATGCGTGCGTGGCCGACCAGCTCATCGGTGCCTGGGTCATAGCGAATGTCGAGCCAGTAGCTCTTGACGTCGTAGCCACCATTCCCGTACAGCGGGAAGTAGCTATCGCCGAGGCCGGGCGAACCCGGGCTGTAATCGCCCTGCGATTTCGCACCTGCCCCCCCGGCGGTCAGCCCGAGCGCAACCAGCGCGAAGGTGGCTGCGGCCGCCGCGCGGACTCTGTTCTTTTTGAGGCTCACGTGCGGCCTGAAACTAACACCCTGCGGATGCGATTTCCAGCGCGCTACCGGGTCCGTTACGGGCAGTGAGAGCGCGGGCGAGCGAGATCGGTGAGCAACCGGCCGAGTACCGCGGTGTCACTGGGGAGCGCGAAGTGGTCGACGCCGGGGTTGTCGGTGAGGCTGAAGTGGAAGCACGGCATCGCTGCCCAGACGCCGACGGCGTCGTTCGTGATGTCCTCCTGGTTCACGTCGCCGTCGCGCGTGAAGAAGGTATTGGAGTCGTCCACGACCTGACCGACCGAGAGGTCGTCCAGACCGATGCCGACGACGGTCTCGATCCCGGAGCCCTTCTCCGCGTAGACGTCCACATTCGGGAACGCCGAGGGGTCGGCGAAGTCGACGAACCCGATGTAGTGGTCAGCGATGGCCTTCGCCCACGAGAGACCGGCGTCGTCAAGGAGCTCTCCGTAGTCCTCGGGCGTGTAGGTCTCGCCGGTGGAGAAGTCCTCTACGACCGTCTCCTGGTCGCCGAAGATGCGCGGGTCGGAGGCGCTCATGTAGCTCGACGGGTTCCTGAGCATCATCTCGGCGCCGCTCAGGGCGCTCTCGGGCGTCGTCGGAAGCGAGAAGTCGCGGACGTCGAGGCCGGTGAAGAACAGCGGGTACAGGATTCCCTGCCCCGGGAAGTTGCCGGCGAACGGGGTGAAGCCGTGGATGTACTTGTCCTTCCATCCCTGGGAGGTGTGAGTGAGGAGGTACTGGATGTAGAGCGGTCCGTTCGAGTGGCCGACGACATGGACTGGCTGATTGCCGTTGTCGCGGTAGGTGTCCTCGATCAGCCGCTTGGCCCGGTTGCGAAAGTTCCGCATGTCGGGCGTGAGCCGCGAGTCGTAGCCCGCGACCCGGATGTCCCTGTCGCGAACGTAGCCAGCCTCCTCGAGCGCTTCGTACATGGGCTCGTAGAAGGGGGCGCTCTTTGTCTTCCCGTAGTTCTGGATCCGGACGTCCACGCCCCGCTGGTCTCTGAAGCGCTGGCGCATCGGCTTGGCCGGGTTGGCCTGGTACCGCATCGTCAGGAGCTTCTGCTGGCAGACCAGCGAGAAGGCGCTCGGCTTGTCGTTGAGGAATAAGACGCGGAAGGAGCCTGAGCTCGGGCACCCGGGCGCCACGGTCTGCTGGTGCACCGTGACCTTCAGTGTGGTGAAGAAGTAGGCCGGGAACATCACCACTGGCGTACGCGCGCCTGCGCTCGGGCGCTCGAGCGAAGCCTTCGCCGTGGCGGGAGCGAACAGGACCGTGGCGACGGCGATCCCTATGAGCACGCCCAGAAGCTTCCTCATCCCGTCCTCCCGATGGATCGGGCGACTCTACTCCCCGGCGTGGCGCTTTACAAGTTGAAGCTACTCCTTGCGAAGCCAGACAGACCAGGGCTCGATGCTCTTCGTCGCGAGCATGTCTTCGCCCCAGGGATCCTCGCCCAGACGAGAGCGAATCGCGAACTCGCTCTCGGCGTCGACGACCTGCAGCGTGTCGTCGCCGTCTCCTTCGCCGACCGGGCCTCCGAGGACGACGAACCCGTCGTCGACGAGCGCATCCATGAAGGCCGCGTGCTCGTCCCAGCCGGCTTGTTCGCGCCTCCCGCGTGAGTGGTCCCAAGCGGGCCCTTTCGCGCGCGTGACGAGGTAATAGTCAGCCACGGTGCCTACCCGCTCGAAGGTGTCGGCGACGGTGGCCGACCGTAGCTCACCGCGGCTCTGACTAGTTCTGGAGCTTCCTCGGCCAGCTGCTTGTCCGGAGCAGCGCCGAACGCGTCGTTCACGGTCGAGAACGCCAGGCGGAACGCAATGAATGCGGTCGCCTCGAAGATCTCCCGGTCGCCAAGGCCCACTTCTCGCAGACCCACCACATCGTCGCTGGTTGTCGCGTTGGGATCCCGCACGACCGTACGTGCCCAAGCTGCAAGGGCGGCTTCCCGTTCGGACAGACCTGGCGCCGGCTCGCCGGAGAGAATCTGGGCGGCGGTCTCGTCGTCGGTGAGCTCGGCCAGGCGGGGTCCCCACGCGAACGAGCAGTACGAGTCACTCAGCGTCGCGGCAGTCGAGGTCACCAACACAGCCCACTCGCGGTCGGTAAGCGCAGAATTCTTCATCAGGTTGGCTCGAAGCGCGGCGAACGACGTCAGGAGATCCGGTTGCCAACACCATAAGCGGGTCACGTTGCCGACGTAGCCGTCGGAGTCGCGGTCTGCGGCGTAGGCGGCTTCAGTCGCCTCGCTTGCGGGCGGTTCTCCGAGGAACATGACTCGTCGGTATTAAACCGATGGAGGCGTGTGACCGCGTGCGGCCCAGGCGATTGCCTCGAGCGTGAAGGGCGCCTCCGGCACAAGCTGCCTGCAGCGCTCTTTCACCTCCGCGCGCCGGACGGCGTCGAGGCCCGCCACATACGCGCCCGCGGGCCCGACGCCGAGCGTAAAAGGCTCCCACCAATCGTCGAAACTCGCGTACTCCACCCGGACGGCCAACTCGGTGTCGTCGATGTCGTGGAGGCCGGCGGCCCCGAACAGCTCGACGAGGTGGCCCGCGCGTGCCCCCGCTAGCTCCGATTCGTCGTGAGCGGCCGGATCGAGCTGCCGCACCGCCGACCAGAACAAGCTGAGCGGACCCCGCCGACCCGCGTGATCCCAGACGCAAGCGGTGACGACCCCGCCAGGACGGGTGACTCGCGCCATCTCGCTCAGACCAACGATGGGATCCGCCATGAAATGCACAACAAGCTGCGCGAGGGCAACGTCGAACCCGCCATCGGGAAAGGGCAAATCCTCCGCGGCGGCGCGTCGGACGTCGACGCCGGGGTGGCGCTCACGGGCTGCGATCACAAATTGTTCCGAGGGGTCGACGGCCGCCACCGCCTCGGCACCGAGCCTCGCTACGAGCTCGCCGGTCAGGGCGCCGGGCCCGCAACCCACGTCGAGCGCTCGCTGCTCTCGTTGGACGCCCGCGAAGTCGGCGAGCTGGGGCGCAAGCTGCGTTGAGTAGCGCCCCATGAACCGGTCGTAGGCGTCTGCGGCGACGGCGAAGCTCACCCCGGCAACGTACGCCACCTGGTACCACACCGGCATTGACAATCCCCCTGAAAGGCTCATTCCAAGGCGTTCCCATGCCGATAGGAAAGCGATGGATCAGGCTGACTTTCCCTGGCGCTCGCTCGGTCTGCTGCTGGTCGACAAGGGGCTTGTGACCCCGAGGGAACTGGAGATCGCGCTCGACGAGCAGCGGCGAACTGGTCGCCTGCTGGGACAGATCCTCGTGGGCAACGGCTCCGTCACGGGCCTCGCCCTCGCGCAGGCGCTGACCGAGCAACACGGAGTCGAGCTCCGACCGAGCAACGCCGCCGAGGAGCCCTTGCTCACCGACTCACAGCACCAGGCGGAGGAGCCCTCAAGGCAACTCCCGGAGCCCGCGGCCGAGGACCGCGCATGGCGTCCCCTCGGAAAGCTGCTCGTAGCGACTGGGTTCGTTAACGACAGGGAGCTCGAGCGGGCGCTCGCCGAGCAGCGGGAGCGGCCTGGCCGCCGCCTCGGTGAGATTCTCGTCGCGCAGGGCTCTCTCTCCGGGCCCGCGCTCGCCGTCGCTCTCGCAAAGCAGCACGGCCTCGACCTCGGGCCGAAGCAGGAACTCGACGCCGGCCTTCAGACGGTCATCAAGCCCGCGACGCCTGGACAACCCAACTATCGGGTCCACGAGATCGTGTACGAGCCGACCTACCAGCAGGGTTCGATCCTCTACGACAGCACGAACTTCCTCGAGGCCGTTGACTTTGCGTGTGAGTATGTCGAACAGCGAAACCCGCAGGGACTCGAGATCCAGAAGACCGACGGCCGGGCCTCCGAGATCGTCTGGACGTACAGCGAGAAGAGGGCCGCGGCTGAGGCCGTCTCCCGCAAGCGCCTCGTCGAGACGTTCGGCTTCGATCCGATGCGCTGGGACACGCGCGGCCGGTTCGACTCGGACACCAAAGCGCGGTAGTTCCTCGGGCGCGACTTGGTGGCGCTGAAGGCTCTGATGGGCCCCGCGCGACCGGACACAACCCTGTGGAGGCGACGGCGGCTGCTTGTGCCGCTCTGAACGACCGGATTCAATCTGCTGGTGATTCGTCCCGGTCACGTGGTCTCCGCGCTCGCAGCCGCCGCTCGCAACGACAACGTCCGGCGGGTAGAGCTTGCCTGGGGGGCGGCGATCGCGGCCGAGTGGGCTCACTTCGTCGCACTCGGCGTGTTCGCATACGAGCACGGCGGTACTTCTGCGGTCGGGCTGGCCGGTCTCGTCCGCCTTCTGCCTGCGGCGGCGGTTGCGCCGTTAGCCGCTTCCCTGGGCGACCGATTCCGCCGCGAGCGCTTTCTGCTTGCCATGACTGTCGTGGGCGCCGCGGCCCTTGCAGCGTCGGCAGCGGCGGCTTTCGCCGGCGCAGAGTTCTTCGTCTACGCGTTCGCCGCGCTCGTCGGCGTCTCCTCGACGCTCATCCGGCCGGCATTGCAGGCGCTGTTGCCGTCGCTGGCACGAACGCCCGACGAGCTCATCGCATCCAACGGGGCGACGTCGACGGTCGAAAGCGTCGGCACCCTCGTTGGACCATTGCTGGCGGGCGTTCTCGTCTCGCTCGGAGACGTTGGCGTCGTCTTCATCGTCGGCGCAGGACTGCTCGTTGCGGCAGCCGCATCTCTCGCCCGAGTGAGAGTCGAGGGCCGGATCATGCTCACCGCGGCGTCCGAGGACGAGACCGCTCGCGAGAGGATCCTGGCCGGCTTCGAGGCAATTGCCCGCGCACCCCATGCTCCGCTGATCGTCGCGCTCGGGGTCGCGCAAGCTTTCGTCCGTGGCTGCCTGAACGTGCTGATCGTCGTCGCCGTCTTCCGTGTTCTTCACGGAAGCGCGGGCCAGGTCGGCTATCTGACCGCGGCGATCGGCATCGGCGGGCTGCTCGGCGCGTTCGGAGCGATGACGCTCAAAGGGAGACGCCTCGCCGTTCCCTTTGGGCTTGCGCTCATCCTGTGGGGATTGCCAATCGCGGCCATCGCCCCGCGTCCCGCCTTCGCGGCCGCCGCTGTCTTGCTCGCGATCGTCGGCGCTGCGAACAGCGTCGAGGACGTCGCGCTCTTCACTCTCCTCCAGCGAATCATCCCCGATCACGTGCTCACTCGCGCCCTGGGCGTCTTCTGGGGGCTGGCCATGGGTGCCGTCGCCGTCGGCTCAATCGTTGCGCCGCTGGTCGTCGAAGCAATCGGACCGCGGCCTGCGCTGATCGCCGTCGGTTCGATCCTGCCGGTGCTGACGCTCGCGAGCTACCGCCGTCTCCGCGAGCTCGACCGAACGGTCGTCCCCGCGCCTGAGCTCGAGCTCATCGAACGCGTGCCGATGTTCGCGCCACTCTCCATCGCCACCAAGGAGCGCGTTGCCGCAAGCCTCATTCCGGTCTCGGTCTCGGCAGGCGAGGTCGTCATCCGTGCCGGCCTCGCCGGCGACCGCTTCTACATCGTCGGCGAGGGCACGCTCGACATCGACCTCGGGGACACGCACGCGGCCGCGCGCGGGGGCGACTACTTCGGCGAGATCGCGCTTCTTCGAGACGTACCGCGGACGGCGACGGTCACGGCTGTCGCCGACTCGCAGCTCTACGCGCTGGAACGCGACGCCTTCCTCGCCGCCGTGACCGGGCATTCCGCCGCGCACGCGGCGGGTCAGGAGGTTGTAGACGCACGGCTGAAGCGAAGCGGCCCGGGCGCACCCTTGTCTCCGTGAGGGCCAACGTGTTAGAACCCGAGGTCTACGTTACGCGCGATACTAGTCTTAAGGAGGAGGGGTTCCTTGCGATCCGCAACCGTTGTAAGCGGTTTAGCAGCACTCGCATCAACACTCGTCCTAGCCGCGACGGCGACGGGTAGCCCATACGTCCTCGGCTCAGACATCAAGGTGAGCGGAGGCTCCACGCTCACTGCCTGTCCGTTCGGGGCTTCGGATGACTTCGCCAACGCCTATGACAACACCGAGGTGGAGCCGCAAGTTGCGGTCAACCCCACCGATCCCGACGAGATCGTAGGGGTTTCCCAGCAGGACCGCTGGCCCGACGGTGGCGCTCGCGGCCTCACATCCTGGATGTCCGGCGACGGCGGGACAAGCTGGGGGAAGCTGGCCGACGTTCCGTGGAGTGCGTGTCAGGGCGGTCCAGAGCGGTTCGGCCGCGTAACCGACCCGTGGGCTTCCTACGACAAGGCCGGCAACCTTTACTTCATCGGCCAACCGATCGACTCGGCCGCGCTCGGAATCTCAGCCATCTCCGTCACGACCTGGAACGGGAGTACGTGGCGAGCCCCGCAGATCCTGATCGAAGACCTAGGCGATCGCTTCATCTCCAACGACAAGGTCTCGATCACCGGTGATCCGACTCGTGCCGGCTTCGCCTACGCTACTTGGCTGCGTTTCACCCACCCCTCTGAGGAGCGCGACAACCCCATCGTCGACTTCCACTCGTTCGCGTTCAGGGGCAACCCGATGATCTCGCTCACCACCAACGGGGGAGCTACATGGTCGCGGCCCGTGCCCATGCGCCAATCGAACACGTACTTCCAGGGCAACCAGATCGCGGTTGGACCCGACGGGACGCTCTACAACGTGGCGGCCAACCTCTTCACAGGGGCGGTGGCGTCGGAGCAGGCGGTTTACATGGGCGTCATGCGCTCTCAAGACGCGGGCCGGACATGGTCGGCGCCCACCAAGATCGCTCCTATCCGGACGGCCCAGCTCTTCGTGCCGGACGACAACTTCCCGATCCGGGCCGAGGACTATCTGCCCGACATCGCCATTGACCCGACCAACGGGGACATCTACGTCGTCTGGTCGGATGGCCTCGGAACCCCCATCGATAAGGTCGTCATGGCCAAGTCCACGGACGGCGGCCGCCACTGGAGCGGCCCGACCGTGGTCGCGACGGGCGGCCCGTCCGTGCAGTCCTACAATCACTCGATCGAAGTCACCGACGACGGCACGGTCGTCTTGACGTACTACGACGACCGCAACAACGTTCTGGGTGACGGCGTCGAGACCACTGATGTCTGGCTGCGCCATTCGCATGACGGCGGCGCGACGTGGGAGCCCGAGCAGCATCTATCGGGGCCGTTCGACCACTACCTAGCTCCGATCTCGTTCTTCGCTCCGGGCGTCCCGCGCGGGCTATTCCTCGGCGACTACATGGGTCTCGAGACGATCGCGGGCGACGACGTGATCAACTTCTTCACGTCTACGATCTCGGACGGCGCGGACGTCCACGCGATCCGAGCGAACCACCCATAAAGCAATCCGGCTCCAGCGGGGCGGCCGTCAAGCCGCCCCGCTGCTCCGGCGCGGGCCCGCGGCCCGAGCAGTCAGCGGCTTGACTCGCAAGAAGTGACTGAGGACGCTATCGTCGGCGCGGCTCAGGCGAATCGCCTGGATTTCTGGCGCCGCAGGCATGGACGCTGGCCCGATGTTTACTGCGGTGGAACGAGGGGGGCGAAAGGGGAACTCGATGCTCTCTCGAGGAGCAAGCAGCAAGACCCGCAAACTTCGACTTGGCCTGCTGGTCGTGCTCGGCTTCGTCTTGGCCGCCGCGACCGCGCCGGCGAGCGGCCTAGCGGCACCGACGTTCGAGCCCGGCGCGGCGGGAATCGGCGATCCGTACTTCCCGCTGGACGGCAACGGCGGCTACGACGTCAGGCACTATCTGCTCGACATCACCTACGACCCCGACACGGACGAGCTCTCAGGAGTGGCGACGATCCGTGCCCGGGCAACGCAGAACCTGTCCCAGTTTAACCTCGACTTCGTTGGGCTCACTGTCGACTCGATCACGGTCGGCGGCCGAGCCGCCGAGTGGACGCGGGACGGCGGTGAGTTGATCGTCTCGCCTCGCACGGGGCTGCCTGCGCGCCAAAAGTTCAAGACTGTCGTTCGTTACCACGGGATCCCGGAGCCGGTTGTGGACGCCTTCGGCGTCAGCGGCTTCATCGCGACCGACGACGGCGCCCTTATCGCCGGTGAACCGCATGTGGCGGCGACCTGGTTCCCGGCGAACGACCATCCTCTCGACAAGGCCGCCTACACCTTTCGCATAACCGTCCCGGCCGGCCTCGAGGCCGTCGCCAACGGGAGACTCAAGAGCAGCCGGACGAGGAGTGGCTGGACGACCTGGGTATGGAATGCGAAGGCGCCGATGGCGTCCTACCTAGCGACGGCGACCATGGGGCAGTTCGACCTCAGCGCCTACCGGATCGCGGGCATCCGCTACTGGGACGCGATCGATCCCCAGCTCTTCGCCGTTCCCGCCCCGCGCACGGGCGAGCAGTACGCGCTCTCGCAGAAGGGAGATCCCTCGTTCAAGCGTCTCGCCCGAACGATCTCCGTTCCGGCGGGCGGGGCGACGTTGTCGTTTGCGATCAATCGCGATACCGAGCCCGAATGGGACTTCGTGTTTGTCGAGGCGCATACGGTCGGCGCGGACGACTGGACGACGCTGCCCGACGTGAACGGGCATACGAGCCAGAACACCGGCTTCTCCTGCCCCTTCTGGCACGAGCTGCACCCGTTTCTCACGCATTACCAGACCGACAACGGCGACGAGCCGTGCTCGCCCGCAGGTAGCTCGGGCGACTGGTGGGCGGCGAGTGGGGCGAGCGAGGGCTGGGAGGACTGGAGCGTGGACCTGTCGGCTTTCGCGGACAGTGACGTGGAGGTCTCGATCAGCTACGCGAGCGACGACTTCATCCAGCTGGCGGGCGCGTTCGTGGACGACGTCGTCGTCTCCACCGGAGCCGGAACGACGTCCTTCGAGGACGACGGGGACACCTTCGACGGCTGGACGGTGCCGGGCGCGCCGGACGGTAGCGCTCCCAACCCCAACGACTGGATCGTGGGCACCCCGGCCGACGCTCCGCCGCCGATCGGCGCCGACATCCAAGCCTCCTTCGCGCGCCAGGGAGAGATCATCGACTTCCTCTCGAGCATGTTCGGTCCGTATCCGTTCGGGGCCGCAGGAGGGATCGTCGACAATGCCGACCTCGGGTTCGCGCTCGAGAACCAGACCCGCCCGATTTACTCCAAGGTCTTCTGGACCGCTCCGGGGTTCGGCGACGGCGTCGTGGTGCACGAGTTGGCCCACCAGTGGTACGGCGACAGCCTCGCCGTCGCTGCCTGGCAGCACATCTGGCTCAACGAGGGGTTCGCCACCTACGCCGAGTGGCTGTGGAGCGAGCGGGAGGGGCTCGGGACGGTGCAAGAGAACTTCGACGCCGCCTACGGCCTCCCCGAGGATGACCCCTTCTGGTCGATCACCATTGGCGATCCGGGGCCGGACGCGCTCTTCGACTTCGCCGTCTACGCCCGCGGGGCCATGACGCTCCACCAGCTCCGCCTGGCCGTCGGGGACGCTGACTTCTTCACGATCCTTCGTCAGTGGGCATCCTCCCAGGCAGGCGGCAACGTCACGACGGACGAGTTCATCAGCCTTGCCGAGCAGATCTCCGGTCAGCAGCTGGATGAGCTCTTCGACACCTGGCTCTTCACCTCCGGGAAGCCGGTCGTCGCGGACGCATTGAGTCTCCAGCGCTCGGCCGGGCCGCAAGGCGTAGACAATGGACCTGCCGCACGCAGCCTGAGGAAGGTCGCGTTCAAGAGGTAAACGATCGAGAGAAGCGGTTCCCGGGCTTCGGCCCGGGGACCGCTTCGACTGTATGGAATGATCCGCTGAGATCGTGACAAAGGAGGCATGATGGCGCCGATTGTGAACAGCATCGAGATATCCCGGCGGCCCGAGGACGTCTTCACCTATCTGACCAACCCGTCGCATCTACCGGACTGGCAAGAGAGTGCCGTTTCCGTGCGCGGGGACTCCCCTCTGGCAGTGGGCTCGCGAGTGGTTGTGACTCGGCGGGTCGGCCGCATGGAGAGGTCGATGACGAACGAAGTGACCGAACTGAGTCCTCCGACAAGCTGGAGCCTTCACGGGACCGACGGCCCCATCCGAGGGAAAGTCAAAGGGACGGTCGAGCCGCTCGGGGACGGCGAACGTTCCCGAGTCACTTTGGCGCTCGATTTCGAAGGGCACGGGATCGGGAAAATCCTCCTGCCGCTCGTCGTGCGCCGGCAGGCGCAGGCGGAGATGCCCAGGAACATGCAGAAGTTGAAGGAGCGCCTGGAGAGCGGCGCCCAGTAGGAGCCCGGCTCTCTTTCTACAGCACATAGCCGAGTAGATTGGAGGAGCCGTTGGGCTAAGGTCGGCGCGTGTCCGACGCTGAGCGCGAGCTCGAGTACGACGAGCACCAGGTCACTCCGCTCGAGCTCTTCTTCGATCTGGTCTTCGTGTTCGGGATCACGCAGGTGACGAGACTGCTCGCGCAGGACCCGACGTGGGGTGGAGTCTTCCGCGGGATGCTCGTCCTCGCCGCCCTCTGGTGGGCGTGGAGCGTCTACGCGTGGTTGACGAGCGCGATGGATGTCGACGAGGGTGGCGTCCGGCTCGTGATGCTCGCCTCGATGGGCGCGATGTTCGGCGTCGCCTTGGCGGTGCCGGGGGCCTTTGGAGACGACGCCGTGCTGTTCGGCGTCGCGTACCTCCTCGTCCGCCTGCTTCATCTCGTTCTCTCCGCCATCGTCGGTCGCGACGATCCCGACCGCCGCGGCGCGCTCCTCCGCTTCGCTCCGACCGCGATCCTCGGCCCCTCCCTGCTCGTGATCGCCGGCTTCCTCGAGGGGCGCGAGCGCATCGCAGTCTGGCTCGTCGCGCTCGCGATCGACTACCTCGGCCCGGTCGTGATCGGCGTCGGGCGCGGCTGGCGGGTCGCGCCCGAGCACTTCGCGGAGCGACACGGGCTGATCATTCTGATCGCGCTCGGCGAGTCGATCATCGCCATCGGTGTCGGCGCCGGCTTCGAGCTGGATACGGGAGTGATCGTGGCGGCGGCGCTCGGAATCGTGGTCGTCTCGGCGCTCTGGTGGCTCTACTTCGACGTGGCCGCGATCTTCGCGCGGACGCGGCTCATGCAGGCGAAGGGCCTCGAGCTGCACCGGCTTGCGCTGCACGCCTACAGCTACCTCCACCTGCCGATGGTCGCGGGCATCGTCCTCTCTTCGCCCTCGGCCTCAAGACAACGGTCGGCCACGCGGGTGAGGCGCTCGACACGGTGCCCGCAGTGGCGCTCTGCGGCGGCGCCGCGCTCTACTTTCTCCCGCGTGCGTCACCGTCTCCACTCTACTGTCGAGGGTCTAGTGGACTGCCGTTCGTGCTGTTTGCCCTGGGCGGCTGCCCCGTTTAAGTCCTCGAAGCTGCGCCGGAGCGCTTCTCGTTGCTCGCGCTCAAGGACACGGTTTCGGTCACTCACCCTAACCCGGCATTTCCACCCAAAGCTTCTCGCCCCAGTCGTCCCGTTGAGTAACTGTCAGGAAGGTGCGGCTTTTGCGGTCAGTCGATCCACTCGACGTTGTAGCGCGAGCCGGCCTCGAGCATCCGTTCGATCAGTTCCTCGGTCACCGGCGGCGGCGGACCAGTCGGATCGTCCACCGGCGTGCACACCTCGCGGAACCACCCCTCCATCCCCGCGGGGGTGTAGACCGCGATCATCCTCGCCGGCTTCGCCCGGTCGTTCCGGTACGAGTGCCCCGTGCCGCGCGGGACGAAGACGGACTGCCCGGCCGAAACCGATCGCGTCTCGTCGCCCGCGGTAAACGTGATGGTTCCCTCGGTGATCGTGAAGAGCTCGTCCTCGGCGAGGTGCCGGTGCGGCGGTGGCCCGCCACCGATGCCGACCAGGCAATCCAACGCAAACATCGAGCCATCCGATTCCTCACCGGTCACGAGGAACGTGTACATGTCGCCGGGTCCCCACCACGAGCGTCCAGCTTCACCCGCAGTGGTCTGCACGACTCCATCGCCCGCGTGTGCCATTACCCCGCTCTCGTTCGCACGAGCGGCCGTCGTCGGGCCGCCGAACCAGAGCAGTGTAATCGGGTAGAGCCGACCTGTGGCTGCCGGGTACGTTCAGCGGTGCAGTACCGAGTCGCCAACGTAAAGAGCACGTCGTACCGGGGCCGATGCTAGAGCATGCGCGCGATCGCCGGCGAAGTTCCGCTCGCCGAGAGCGTAGAACAGCTGTCCCGCAACGGTGCCGCTGCGAGCGACGAAGCGTCGCCAGAAGAATCGTGCTAGGGCTCGCGTGAAATGGGATCCCGGGTCCACGACAAGATACGCGGAGCGAGCCATGAGATCCGCGCGGGCAGGGTCGGCCACGGGGTGGGCCTGGGCGGTGAAGAAGGGGTCCGCGCCGCCGAGAGTCAGGGTGCATACGGCCGCAACGACGGCCGGAGCGCCTTGAGGCCGCATCGAAGTCCTCTCGTGTCTCGGACAGTCTCTGCGAATCGGAAGATTGCTTGGCAGGCTCCCCCAGCAATCATGGTAGGAGGTTGCCTGCGGAGGGGCTCGGCTCGGACGACCGGGATGTAGCGCAGGCGCGAACGAGGTTCGTCTCTTCCGTCCGGGGAGTCAGGGGCTGTCCAGACAGCCTTGCGGCCGGCCGCACCTCGGAAGCGCTGCAGGCCGCGGAGTGATGGAGGACACTTGCGAACTTGGTCCCTCCCCTCCACCGTGTCGGAGCCCCGAAGTGAATCCAGCCGTCGCCGTCGCGATCATCCTCGTCGCGGTCTCGGGAACCGTCGGGCTGATGCTTCTGGTGCGGCGGTGGTCGCCCGTCGGTGGCTTCTTCGCCGACTCGGATCGTGGCGCCGGAGTGTTCGGAGTGGTGGGAATGGGGTTCGCCGTGCTGCTCGCCTTCGTCATCTTTCTTGCCTTCGAGAGCTACGACCGTGCACGGGACGAAGCCTCGCGGGAGGCGGTGGCGACACGCGAGCTATTCCGAACGGCGGAGCTCTTCTCGCTGACCGAACGACGAGAGCTTCGCGGTCAGCTCATCTGCTACGCAAGAGCCGTCGTTCGCGACGAGTGGAGCACGATGCGGCACGACCAGGAAAGCCCCCTCGTCAACGGCTGGCTGGAGCAGATCGAGCAGACAATCGACGGGCTCCGACTCAACGGCACGAAGCAGCGTGTCGCGTACGCGCACTGGTTTGATCAAGCGACCGAGCGCCGCGACGGGCGTCGAGGCCGTCTAGCGGAAGCGGCTCCATTTGTCCCGCCACTCGTTTGGCTGGCGCTCATCCTCGGCGGCTCTTTGATCATCGCGTACGTGTGCTTCTTCGCCGATCGCGGGGAGCGAATAATCGTCCAAGCCATGATGATGAGCACGGTCACCGCGATGGTCATTTCCGGCCTGCTTGTCGTCCGCTTCCTGGACCGACCCTACGAGGATGCGAGCGGGAGCATCAAGCCGGTCGAGATGACGGTGACGATCGAGCAAATGGAGGCCGAGCGCGGGACGTCGGTCCCCGGCACGGCAAACGCCTGCGACGAGCGTGGACGGCCTTGATCGCGGTCCGTACTCATTGCGACTCGACGAGCTTCCTGGCCGACGACCTCCCCGATGCGTCTTTCCTCGATGACGTCACGGGGGTGGCAACAATTCGGCTACCAGCCCCACCGAAACCCTGTTTCGGGCCGATGGGGACGAAGAGGCCGATTCCGGCCCGCTTGCAGGCGAAACCCTCGGCTCGCTTCGGTCGGTCGGAGGTTGATGCCCTCCTTCTAATCCGCGGGTCGCAGGTTCGAATCCTGCGAGGCGCACCTCGCTCTTCACGCGGGAAAGCGCTTGTGCGTAAGGCGGACAGGTCTGGTATCCGGACGCCGCCCGCAGTACGCTCACTGCGGTGCCGGAAGCCGAGATCGGTGTTATTGGCATTGGTGCCGACTCGTCTCCGTTCACGGACGGAGAGCGGGTTGAGCTCGACACGCCCTACGGCAAGACGTCTGCCCCGATAACGATCGGGGAGATCGGCGGGAAACAGGTCGCGTTCTTGCCGCGCCGGGGCGAGCGCCGAGAGCTGCCGCCCCCGCAGATTCCGTACCGCGCGAACATCTGGGCAATGAAGCAGCTCGGCGTGCGCCGGATCGTCGGGCCCGGCGTTTGCGGGGCGCTCAGGCTCGATTTCGATCAGGGCGACTTCGTCCTGTGCGACCAGTTCGTAGATCGGACCTGGGGACGGGGAGATTCCTACTACGAGGGGCCGGGCACGAAGCTCGTGTCAGCGGCGGAGCCCTTCTGCCTCGACCTCAGGCGGATTCTGGTCGAGACGGCTCGCGAGCTCAGGATTCCGGTTCACGATCGAGGGACCGTCGTCGTCATCCAAGGGCCGCGCTTCTCGACGAAAGCGGAATCAGAGTTCTTCAGGACCATCGGCTGTGATCTCGTCGACATGGTCACTTATCCCGAGTGCCATCTCGCGCGGGAACTTGAGCTGTGCTATGCGCACATCGGGATGGTCACCGACCACGACGTCGGGATCGCGGGCGCCGGCGCGGTCTCAGGGATGACGATCGCCCGCGTCACCGTTCAGATCTCGGAGCGGCTCGAGAGGCTCCTGCGAGCGGTAATTCCGAAGATAGGACCCCAGCCCGACGACGAGTGCGCCACCGCGCTCGACCGCGCCGGGATCTAAGGCCCGGCTCTCGACGGGGGAGCTCTACGAGCGTGCGCCGAGCGCTTCGCCGAGTGCCAGGGCTCGGCCTGCAGAGACTGTGTTGTCTTTCTGCTCGAAGAGCCAGAAAGCATCCTCAACGATCGGGATCGCTTCCTCCGGACGGTTCGCGATGCGCAACACCTCGGCCAGGTCGAGAAGCGACGAGCCGTGCATGTCCAGGGAGTCGGTCGCCGCCGCAAGCCGAACTGCCTCGCGCGCCAGGTCCTCGGCCTCGGCGAGCCGACCTCGGCGTGCCCAGATCTTGGCCCTCGCAGCGCGCCAGGTGACTTGCGAGCCGAAATCGTCGGCGGCCGCGAACGACTCGCTGAAGACGCTATAGCGCTCGGCCTCGTCGTCCCGGCCCTGCTCGATGAGGACCTGCGCGAGGTAGGCCGCGATCGTCGAGCGCAGCTCGCGCTCACCCATCTCCTCGAGGAGGTCGTAGCCCCAGCGGAGCTCACGCTCGGCAGCTTCGGGGCTTCCCGCAAAGCTCTCGATCGCGGCCGGAATGATCGCGCGGCCGGCAAGCGCGAACCGCATCCCGAGCTCCTCGATGATCCTCTTGCTGCGGCCATAGAGGTCACGGGCTTCCTGAAAATTTCCATGCATGCCCTCGAGGAACGCGAGCATTCCGAGTGTCGCAGACTCGACCCACGCCAGGCCTCCCCCGCTCGCGCGAAGTTCCTCGCAACGCTTGATCGCGTCGCGCACGGGGGTTGGCCCGAAGCAGTAGCTCGTCCCGAGCCAGACGAGGATTTGCGCCTGCTCGAGCTCATCGCCCGCGCGCCGAGCGTGTTCGAGCGCCAGCTCGAGCGACTCGGCGTTGGCACCGAAATGGCAGGCGAGACGGTCGACCTCGCTACGAAGACGCCAGCCGCGCGACAGCCCGAGATCGTCGTGCCACTCCTCAAAGACCGGGCGAGTCTCTTCGAAGACGCGCATGATCTCGGCCGTTCGACCGACGGGATCGGTCTGAACACGGATGAACTCCCGCGCGACAAGAGCCCGCGCCCGCCGAAGCCGGTCGCCGTGAGCCTCGGCCGCTGCGACCGCTTCCGTGAGCAGTGCATCCGCTCGCTCGAACTCGCCCCCTTGGAAGAGCGCGCGCCCGAGCTCCTCGGCCAGCTCGAGGCGGAGCGGATCGTCGGCGAGCTCGCGCGCGCGCTCGAGCAGGTTGACGGTCGCCGGGATGTCGCCTCGAGCGTATGCGCGGCGCCCGGCCGCGACGAACCGCTGAGCAGCGTCGTGTGCGAGCTCCATGCCCTCATCGCCCACCGGCCCAAGCTCCTTGCGGCAGCGGAACGCCTGTTCCAGGTGATAGCCGAGGATCTCCTCGTACTCGGCCTCGCGGTCGCCCGCCTTGCTCTCGAGCCAGCGCGCAAAACGCTCATGCAACTGCGAGCGGCTTTCCTTCGGGAGACCCCGGTAGGCCGCGTCGCGAATAAGGATGTGGCCGAAGCGGAACGCGTCCTCACCGGTGAACTCGGCGGTGTCAGGATAAATGAGCTGCTTCCTGACGAGCGCGTGCAGGTGCGATCCGACGTTGCCGCGCTCCTCCTCGGGCGTGAGCTCGACGACTGAGCCCCACCAAAAGACCCGGCCGACAATGGCAGCTCGCTGGGCGACGGCGCGCTCCTCCGGAGAGAGCCGGTCGAGTCGGGCAGCCAGGAGCGCTTCAACAGACGCCGGGATTGCAAGGTCTGCGAGGTCGCCGGTCGGCTCCCAATGCCCGTTCACGGATCGGAGAAGCTCGTCGTCGACGAGCATGCGAAGGAGCTCCTCGACGAAGAGTGGATTCCCCTCCGCCGCCTCGACGATCGCCCTCCGCGGCTCCGGTGCAATCCCCGCGCGCCCCAGGAGATTGTCGATCAGCTCCTCGCACTCGGCGGCGTCCAGCGGAGGAACCGAGATCGTCGTCGCGTTCTCCCGCTCGGCCCAGCCGGGCCTTATCTCGGCGAGCTCAGGCCGTGCCGGGCATAGGAGCATGAGCGGAGCCCCGCGGCTGAACGACGCGAGGTACTCGAGCAGGTCGAGGAGGGTCGGCTCGGCCCAGTGGATATCGTCGAAGACGATCACTAGCGGCCCCTCCAACGCGAGCTCCTCGAAGAACCGGCGCACCGCCCAGAAGATCTCCTCCGCACGGGCGCTTACGTCGCCCAGCCCGATCGCTCCCGCAACGCGGTCGACGACGAGGCGCGCTTCGTCCGTCTCGGGGAGCAGAGCTTGAATGCGCTCTCGAGCCTCGGCGGGGGCGTCGAACCGTTCTATTCCAGCAAGCTCCTTCACGATCTCGGTGAGGGCCCAGTAGGTGATGCCTTTGCCGTACGGGAGGCAGCGACCCTGGACTACGCGCGCCCGCTCGCGAACACCGGCTAGGAACTCCTGCGTCAGCCGGGATTTTCCGACTCCGGCTTGAGCGAGGATGGTGACGAGTTGGCAGGAGCGCTCCTGCTCGGCACGGTCAAACGCGTCGCTCAGCTGCGCCAGCTCTGAGGCGCGCCCGACCAGGGGCGAGTCGAGCCGGCGCGCCAGGCCAGGCGCGTGAGGGGCGACCTCGAGCAGCCGCCAGGCTTGCACTGTCTGCGCCTTTCCCTTCAGTTCGAGTGGGGCGAGAGGCTCCACAGTGACGGCATCCCGGACGAGGCGGAGCGTCCGGTCGCCCAGGACGATCTCCCCCGGAGCCGCGGACTGCTCGAGCCGGGCGGCGACGTTCACCGTGTCGCCCGTCGCGAAGAGCTGCCCACTGCCCGCGTCGCCGGCGACGACCTCGCCCGTGTTGACGCCGGTTCGAGCCTGGATGCGTACGCCCCATTCGCGCTCCAGGTCGTCGTTGACCAGCTGGAGGCGTGCACGCATTTCGGCGGCGGCGCGGACGGCCCTGAGGGCATCGTCCTCGTGGAGGACGGGAATGCCGAACGCCGCCATCACGGCATCGCCGATGAATTTCTCGACCGTGCCGCCGTGGTGCTGGATCGTCTGGCTGATCTCGTCGAAGTAGCGCTGCATGATCCGCCGCATCGACTCCGGGTCAAGTTGCTCGCCCAGTGAGGTCGAGCCCGTCACGTCGCAGAAGAGAATCGTCACCGTCTTGCGCAACTCGCCCGTATTGACCTGCGACGAGACAGGGTCCTTAGCGACCGCGATCGTCTTGACGTTCGTCTGGGTCTCGCCGGGGAGGGCCGTTCCGCACACGTGGCAGAAGCGCGCCGAGTCGGCACTCTCGGAGCCACAGTGCGGGCAGAAGGGCATTCGTCAAGTCTAAGGCGCGGGCCAAGCCGACAGGACCCCGCGTCCGGGGTTTCGGGGAAGCTCCCTTAGACCTGGAAGAAAACCGCGCTGATGTCGTCCGCCGTCGTGAAGATCCCGTTCGTCACGTCGGTAAGGACGATGTTGCTGAACGTGACGCTCGCAAGCACGAGCGTTTGTCCTGAGGAGCAGGTGAAATCACCCGGGCCAGGAGCAGCGGCCGTCAGCGTGCCGCTGATCGAACCGTTCTTGTCCGAGGTGAAAGTGTCCTCCGCGCTGACAGGGATGGTGACCCCCTGCTTGTTCGCCGCCTTCGGATTGCGGCCGCCTTTGTTGATGCATGCATAGACGGCGCTCGCGTCGGACGTTACGCGCACGAGGGTGCCCTCGTTCGAGCCGAGCCCGACCTCCTTAAAGGAAACTTCGAGGAATGCCTGAGTGACATCAGCGCTCGAAGTCGTCGCCGTCGTCGTAGCGCTCGTTCCGGTGCTGGACGTCGAGATCGACGTCGTCACCGATCTGAAATGCGGGAACCCGGCGAGGGCGCCGGCGACGCCGAAGGTGAGGAACGCCGCCCCCACCCCGAGGACCACTAACGCCAACCGCAGATTGCGCCGCACAGGTCGTCCCTCCCACCGTTTTGAAATCGGACGACTACAGAAGTAGGTAGGGAAACAGATCGAGGCGCGTGAGTCAAGTTCGGCCGCGATCTCGGTCCGGCCATAGGCGCGCGAACTCGCGGTCGCGAACCGTTCGCGCTAGCGTCCGGCTGTGAGCGAGCAGTACGTTGAGCGCGAGCAACGCGTCACTCCGCTCGAGCTCTTCTTCGACCTCGTCTTCGTCTTCGGGTTCACGCAGGTCACGACGGTCCTGTCGGATGATCCGACGTGGGGTGGCCTCGGGCACGGTCTCCTGATCCTCGCCGCGCTCTGGTGGGCGTGGGCGGCCTACGCCTGGTTGACCAACACCGTCGATCCTCGTGAGGACGCGGTGTGGGGGGCGGTGCTCGTTGCGATGGCGGCGATGTTCGTCGCCGCGCTGGCCGTCCCCGAAGCCTTCGATCGCCACGGTGTCGTTTTCGGGGTTGCGTTCCTGATCGTTAACGTCGTCTGGCTCACGCTGTACGCGCTCGCAGCACGGCGCGACCGAGATCTGCTGGCGGCGATCCTTCGCAACGCTCCCTCGGCCCTCGCCGGCACGGCTCTGATCATCGCCGCGGGGTTCGTCCACGGCGGGCT
>DATNOU010000033.1:0-2196 GCA_035601195.1 Gaiellaceae bacterium
TTCGTCTACCACCACGCCTGGCTCGGACGCGGACTCAGCGCGCTCGAAAGCTGGGCCGTGCCGGCGATCGCCATCGCCACCCTCGCACTCTGGCTCCTTGCCCGGCCCGGCGGCAGCCGCAAGTGGAAGCTCGCTTCCGCCTACGCGCTCGGCTCAGCCGCTCTGGCGCTTCTGATCAACCAAGTGATCGGAAAGATCTGGCACCGGCAACGGCCCTTCGCCTCGCATCCATCCGCCCACGTCTGGGGCAGCCGCTCCCACGACCCCTCCTTTCCAAGCGACCACGCAAGCGCCGCCTTCGCGATCGCCATCGCCGTCTTCCTCTTCGACCGCGTCGCCGGTGCCATCTTCCTCGCCGCAGCGTTCATCATCGGCGCCGGCCGCGTCTTCATCGGAGCCCACTACCCCGCCGACGTCTTGGCCGGCTGCCTCGTCGGTCTCGGCTCTGCGCTCCTTCTCGCGCGAGTAGCAAGACCGACCATCGAATGGCTCGTCCGGCTCGCCGAACGCGCGACCGATCCGCTGCTGGCGCCGATCTGGCGCATCCGCGCCCCACATTGAGGAGCACCCAGCGCGGCTGTGATGTCTCTCGAGGCTCACCTCCCACCGCGAGACTTCACCTGCGCCTCGCACGCCCCTAGGGTTCGCAAACTCGTCCGCCTTCACCCAAGCCTACGTGGCTAGGTTCAGCGCTCTTGCCGTCGTGGTCGAGGAGGCTGCTTGCTCTGGTCGTTCGCGTATCTCGTCGTACGTAACCTGTTCGCGCTCGTCTGGCTGCTGGCGCGGCCGCGTCGCTCGAAGGAGCTCGAGATCCTGGTGCTGGGCCATGAATTTGGACACATTTCCCCGACCGCGTCACGTACCGGTTCACCGAGGTTCTGCGGCTGGAACCGACGTGAGTCCTCGGCCTCCGGCTGCTCGCCGCGCACCCGCACGTTCGGACGTGCGCTCTCCTCTTGGCCCAGTCCACTTGCTTACGAACCTGAGCTGAAGTGGTATTTGCGGGCAGGCCAGGGCCTGCGCGTGTGTGAGTGTGAGCGTCTCGGCGGCGGAACGTTGCGAGAACTCGATCTCCCTGCAAGCTGGGAGATTCGGCCGGGCGGACCGAGTTTATGCACCCCACGGGTTCGTAAAATTCGGTCGTGCCCCGATTTGCAGGGGAATCGTGCCGGACTCCGGGAGGCGTGATTAGCGGATCAGGTGGACGCCGTGACGCTGCCGGCGGCCGCTCCACCCGTTCCCTGATGGTCTCGAGCGGCAGACGGCGATCCGCCGAACGGCTTCGCCTTCGAAGAGTTGAGCATCTGCTCGGTCGAGAACCTCAGCAGCGACGGGGAGGCGCGCCCTCGCCAGAGGGCCGGAGAAATCACTGGCCAACGCTCGCGCACCGCTGGAATCACTCTCCGCTGTCCGCCGCGATGCAAGTTGCGGCCGAAATGCCGGAGGCACGGGTTCAGGATTTCCCTGGAAATCCGCCACGACCGAGTTTACGAACCCTACGGGCTCCCCAGAACCTTCTCTCTCGCAGGAGTCCCAGCCTCGCGGGGGTACCGGGGAGGGGTCAGGGTCGGCATCTCGACCACCCTCTGGATCGGCTTGGCTCAGGCGCTTTCGAACGGCTCTGAGGGGTCGGGGCTGCCTCTCCTCGGGTCGCAGAAGCACGGGCGCATGAGCGGTCAGGCACCTCTCCGCCTGATCGGCGGTCATCTCGCAAGCGCGCTTGTCATGCGGGCTCGGACGGCTCGTGTCAGGGCGGTCTGTCAGACGCCAGCGAGGCGTCGGAAGAGCACCCGCGCCACGGGAGTGCGGCGAATCTCTCGCACTGAAGGGTGCCAAAACTCAGATTGCGCGCTGAACCGGGGTTTGACACCCTTCACTAACGCGAGATCACGTCGACCCGCGCCTCGGGGTGTCGCGCTCTCCAGGACTCCACGAGCCCCGCCAAAACCGCGCGATCGTGCCGATCGCTGACGCTGTTCAAAAGGTGGGTCTCGATCGCATTGCTGCCCTCCGTGAGCGCAAGGCATCCCGACCCGCGCAGGAACTCGAGAAGGTCGTCGCGCAGGGTCGGCGGATCGATCTTCAGGCGCATCGCCCTGGGCGCCTGCCGAGAGCGGTGATCCTCGCGCGCGCCTGCACCGAAGAACCGCCGAACTCAAGGCACCTTTCGACCATGGTCCAGACACCCTCCCCCAC
>DATNOU010000034.1:0-63960 GCA_035601195.1 Gaiellaceae bacterium
CGACGAATCGTCATACCTGCGCAGGCAGGGCATACACGCCGTCCTGTCGGGGGACGGCTACCGCGTGGTCGGGCGTCGAGGGGGCCTCGGGGGCCTCGCCGACTCCCTCCGTGCCTTCGTTGCCCGGGGGCTTGCGCCCGGAGTGAGCGGAGAGCGGCGTGCCGTCATCGCGGGCATCATCCTGGGGGAGGACGAAGGGATCGAGCAAGGGCTCCGAGACCGCTTCCGGGCCTCGGGTCTCTACCACCTCCTCGCAGTGTCCGGGCAAAACGTCGCCTACGTCGTCGCCGGCGCGCTTCTCCTGGCATGGCTCCTGGGCGTTCCTCGACTCGCAGGGGAAGTTGGGGCGCTGCTCGCGGTTGCCGGTTACGTGGTGGCCGTCGGCTGGCAGCCGTCCGTCGTCCGGGCGGGAGTGGCAGGTGGGCTGGCCTCGCTCGCGTGGCTCTGTGGACGCGCTCGAGATCGCTGGTACTTCCTCCTCGTGGGCGCGGCCGTCCTGCTGGCGTGGAATCCGAACTCGCTCCTGGAGGCCGGCTTCCAGCTGTCGTTCGCCGCCGTTGGAGCGATCTTCGTGGTCGTTCCCCGGCTGCAGTCCTGGCTGGAGGGCTACCCGGTGCCGAGCCGGCTTGCGCCGGTTCTCGCCGTATCGGCGGCCTGCGGTGCCGTGACCGCGCCGATCCTGATGACGCACTTCGGCCAGGTCCCGCTCTACTCGATCCCGAGCAATGCGCTTGCCGCTCCCGTTGTTGCGCCGCTGCTCGGGCTGGCGCTCGCCTGCGCGGCGCTCGATCCGATCCTGCCAACCGCGGCCGCCGCCCTGGCCTGGGTGAACGGCTGGTTCGCGGCCTACCTAGCCGCCGTCGCACGCTTCTTCGGCGGACTCCCGCATGCGCAGGTGGCCGCCTGGAAGGCTCTGGCCGGGCTGGTCACCGTGACAGCCCTTGTCGCTCTCTTCGTCCGGCTGCCTCCCCCGAGGGGGCGGCGCAGCGTCCTGCTGGCCGCCGTCCTCGCACTCGTTCTCGCCGGCTGGCAGCTGCGACCGGACCATACGCTTCCGCCGCCAACCGGCCTCCGCATCACGTTTCTCGATGTCGGCCAGGGCGACGGCGCTCTCATCCAGGTGCCGCAAGGCGCGGTGCTCGTCGACGAGGGCCCACCGGAGGCCAAGGTGGCCGCACAACTACGGAGCCTCGGTGTGCGGCGGCTGGCCGCCATGGTGCTTACGCATCCGCAGCGGGACCACGTCGGTGGCGCGAGGCAGGTGCTCGACGAGCTGCCGGTTGGCTTCCTCCTCGACCCGGGCATCCCCGCTGTCAGCACCGAAGAGCGGGAAGCGCGCGTGGCGGCGCGCCGGCACCGGGTCCGAATGGTGCTCGCCCGGGCCGGCGGGACCTTTCGACTCGGACGACTGCGGATCCGCGTGCTCTGGCCCGACGACCCGGGTCCGCCCGGGGAGGACCCGAACGAGCACGCCGCCGTCCTCCTCGTCTCGTACGGCAGCGTCGACGCGCTCCTGACCGCGGATGCCGAATCGAATATCACGTTGCCGCTGCGCCCCCCGCCGGTCGAGTTGTTGAAAGTCGCCCACCATGGCTCGGCGGATGAGGGCCTCGCCTCCCTTCTGAAGCTTCTCCGCCCGAAGGTCGCCGTCATTTCAGTTGGGGCACACAACGACTACGGGCACCCGGCGCCGTCTTCTCTGGTCGCGCTCGAGAGGTTCCCCGGACTGTCCCTCTATCGCACCGACGAGGACGGCCGGGTGACGATCGAGTCGGACGGCGAGCGCTTGTCCGTGCGGACCGAGCGCTGATCAGGTTGCGGCCGTTCGCGCCGACTATCCTGCCCGCGATGGCTGAGGACGCTCTCCGCTCCGCCTATCTCCTGATCGGTACGGATCGGCCGAAGGTCGCACGGGCGCTGGCGCGGCTGCGTGCGCGCTTCGGTCCGGAAGGAGTAGAGACGCTGTCCGCTTCCGACGCGTCCGGGGAGGACGCAGTCGCTGCGCTCAACGCGCTCGGTCTCTTCGGCTCCGGCCGGTTGGTGGTCGTCCACGGCGTGGAGGCGTGGAAGAAGGCTGACCTCGAGGCCGTGCGCGCGTACCTGGGAGAGCCGGCTCCAGGGGCCGTTCTGGCGCTCGTGGTCGATGAGGCGCCCCGCGACTCAGCGCTCGCAGAAGCGGTCGTCAATCACGGCGTGGTGCTTCGCTACGACGTCCCCAAGCCGAAGGATCCGTCCGTGTGGGTACGAGCGGAGCTCGAGCGCCTCGGAGTGCAGGCGAGCGACGAGGCAGCCCGGCGGCTCGTCGAGATCGCGGGCGACGACGTGAGCGTGCTCGCCCTCGAGGTCGACAAGATCGCAACGTGGGCCGCGGGGGAGACCATCGGGGCCCGGGAAGTCGAGCTCCTCGCGGTGCCTGCCACCGGCGACACTCCCGCATGGGTGCTCTCGGACGCGTGGGGAGGCCGGGACGTCGCCGGGGTGCTCACAGCTTGCGAGGCCGAGCTCGACCAGGGAGTCGAGCCGTTCCTCATCGCAGTCCGGCTCGCTTCTCAGGTTGCCCTCGTGCGCGCCGCTCAAGCCCTCGCCGAGGAAGGCCTCGGGGCCAAGGAGATCGCCTCCCGTTTGAAAAAGCACGAATTTCGCGTGCGCAAGGCGATGACACACGGGGAGCGCCACTCGCGCGAGGAGTTGGACGCTGCCGTGATCCGCCTCGCGCTGCTGGACGCCGCTCTCAAAGGGGCGAGTCGGCTCTCCGCCGAGCTCGAGCTCGAGCGCGCCCTGGTCGAGATCACGCGGGCGCCGGAGCCGGCGCCGGCCAGGGTCTAGCCGCGAGCGCCGAGCAAGCGCTCGGCCTGCGACTTCTTGCGGGCGGCCTTGTTCGGATGGATTGCGCGCCGCGCTGCGGCGCGGTCGAGCAGCTTGACGAGCGCACGGTGCTCTTGTGCCGCCCGGTCTCCGTCGCCGTCCTGCACCGCCTGCTCGAGCCGCTTGAAGATGGTCTTCGCGGTCGACCGGTAGCGCACGTTTTCCAACCGCTGGCGCGCGGCGCTCTCGACGCGTCGTTTCTGTTGCTTGATGTTCGGCATGGCGTGAAAAGGCCCGCAGAGGCGGGCGTCGGCATGGTAGCAGCGGGCGCCTTGGCTCCGGCAGGTCGAAATCGGCACGTTCCGTCGTCAACCACGGCACATCCGGGCCACCACGCGTGCGGTCTCCGCCGCTACGCTCGAAGCGAAGGGAGGTTCGCGGCGGCCCCGGGATGAAAGCCCGCCCCTTCCGGCCGCTCGCCTATGCTCGCCGGGTGAAGGCCGACGAGGCGGCCCGGACCGAGCCCGCGCCCGCCCGGCGGCTGGCGTGGTCGACGGCGATCTTCGCCGCCGCCACCGGTCTATCGCGCGTCTTCGGCCTGGTCCGCGAGATCGTCGCGCGGAACTACTTCGGCGTCCAGGGCTCCATCAACGCATTCGAGATCGCCTTCCTGATCCCCAACACCGTGCGCGCGCTTGTCGCCGACGCCGCGCTCTCGGGCGCCTTCGTGCCTGTCTTCGGCGAGCTGCTCGAGAAGGGGAACCGCGCGCGGGCCTGGCGCGTCGCTTCGACGCTCTTCTGGCTGATGCTCATCGGCCTCGGCACGCTCACCGCTCTCTTCGTCCTCCTAGCGCCGTGGCTCATGAGCCCGTTTCCCTACAAGCAGGACCTGCTCGTGGGCCTCTCCCGAATTCTCTTCCCGCTGGTCCTCTTGCTTGGGCTCTCCGGGATCGTCGTGGGGATCCTGAACAGCTACGAACACTTCACGGTGCCCGCCCTCGCACCTGTGTTCTGGAACGCGGTCATCATCCTCGGGCTGGTAATCGGGGTTCCGCTGGTGGAGTCCGAGGACGCGAAGCTCTATGTCTACGCGGGCGCGATCCTGGCGGGCACGGCCGTGCAGTTCCTCTTACCGCTCCCCTGGCTGCGCGGACGCGGTGGACGCCTCCAGCTCGTGCTCGACTGGCGCGACCCCGCGGTACGGCGGGTCTTCGTCCTCATGCTTCCGGTCACACTCGCGCTCGGGCTCATCAACGTCAACGCCCTGATCAACGCGGTGTTCGCCGCCAAGCTGATTGACCCGGACATCGCGCCGAGCGCGATCAACGCAGCCTTCCGAATCTACATGCTGCCGCAGGGCATTTTCTCGGTTGCGGTCGCCACGGTGCTGTTCCCCCGCCTGGCGCGTCTGGCCGCGCGCGCCGACCTCGACGGCTTCCGCGAGACGGTCTCGCTGGGCCTGCGCCAGATCGGCTTCTTGCTCCTGCCCGCGAGCGCAGTCTCGGCCGTTCTCGCGGTCCCGATCGTTCGGCTCGCGTACGAGCGTGGAGCCTTCACCGCAGGGCAGACCACCGTCGTCGCTGGTGCGCTCGCGGCGTTTTCCCTCGGGCTCACGTTCAACGGGACGATGCTGATGCTCAACCGGGCGTTCTTCAGCCTGCAGTCGCCATGGACGCCAACGGCGATCGCGCTGGGCAACCTCGGGCTCAACGCTACGCTTGCCACCGCCTTCTATCGAGTCGGCGTGTGGGGACTGCCGCTGGCCACCTCGCTCGTGAACATCGCCGGCACGGGAGCGCTGCTCTTCGTCTTCCGGCGAAGGCTGGGCCGCGTGGACGGCGGTCGCCTCGTCGATTCCTATCTGCGCATCGCGGTCGCCTCCGCCCTCGCAGCCGGTGCCGCGTTCGCCGTGTGGTACGGGCTCGACGCCGCTGTGGGCCGCTCGGTCGCCGGGCAACTTCTCTCCGTCGGCGGGGCGCTCGGCGTCTCGGTGGGGCTCTACGTGGCGCTCGCCCGCGCCTTCTCGATCCGCGAGCTCGAGGTCCTCCTCTCGCTTCGGCGCCGATCCGCTACAACGAGCTGAGTGCCCCGCTCAGCAATGTCCAGCGTCATTCTCAACGCGGATGCGTATGTAAAGCGTCGCCAGGCTTTGTCCTCGGTCGACCCCGTATTTACCATCAATACGAGGGCGACCTGCGTTCGCGCCCGGCTAGCTTTTCGCGCGGCAGAACCGCGACAACATCACCGGACGGAGCACTAGTGCCGCTCGACCGCATCCGTAACTTCTCGATCGTTGCTCACATCGACCACGGCAAGTCGACGCTGGCCGACCGCATCCTCGAGCTGACCGACACGCTGTCCGGGCGCGAGATGCGCGAGCAAGTGCTCGACTCGATGGAGCTCGAGCGCGAACGCGGGATCACGATCAAGGCGCAGGCCGTCCGGGTGCTGTGGAAGGGCCAGCAGCTGAACCTGATCGACACGCCGGGCCACGTCGACTTCACCTACGAGGTCTCGCGCGCGCTGCAAGCGTGTGAAGGGGCGCTGCTGCTCGTGGACGCTGCCCAGGGAATCCAGGCGCAAACGCTGGCCAATGCCTACCTGGCGATCGAGAACGGACTCGAGATCGTCCCTGTCGTGAACAAGATCGACCTGCCTCAGGCCGACCCGGACGCGACGGCGGCCGGGGTCGCGGATCTCGTGGGCGAGGACCCGGCTCGCGTCCTCCGCATCTCGGCCAAGACCGGAGAGGGCGTCGCGGACGTGCTCGACGCAATTGTCGAACGCATCCCGCCGCCGGAAGGCGACCCCGGCGCTCCAGCTCGCGCTCTCGTCTTCGACTCGGCCTACGACCAGTACCGCGGAGTCGTCGCCTTCGTGCGGGTCGTCGATGGAAGCTTCCGCACGCGCGAAGAGCTCCGTGCCATGGCCGCCGGGACTCGCTTCGAGGCCGAGGAGCTGGGCTTCTTCTCGCCGGACCGGCGTCCGACCCCGACGCTCGAAGCCGGCGAGGTCGGCTACGTCGTCACGGGCCTGAAGGACGTCAGCCGGCTGCGTGTGGGCGACACGCTGACCGCGGAGCGCGGCGGCGCGTCCCAGCCCCTCCCGGGTTACAAGGACGTGAAGCCGACAGTCTTCGCCGGCCTCTATCCCACCGACTCCGACGATTATCCCGACCTTCGAGACGCGCTCGAGAAGCTCAAGCTGAACGATGCATCGCTCTTCTACGAGCCCGAGACGTCGCAGGCGCTCGGCTTCGGCTTTCGCTGCGGCTTCCTGGGGCTGCTGCACATGGAGATCGTCCGGGAGCGCCTCGAGCGCGAGTTCGATCTGGACCTACTCGTGACTGCCCCGAACGTTGCCTACCGCGTCTTCACGACGACCGGGCAGGAGCTCGAAGTGCACAGCCCGGCGGACATGCCGCGCGAGTTCGACCGGGTCGAAGAGCCGTACATCCGGGCGATGACGATCGTTCCCAAGGACTACGTCGGGTCGGTGATGGAGCTCAACAACGACCGTCGCGGCCGCTTTGACCACATGGAGTACCTGAGCGAGGAGCGCGTGCTGCTCTCCTACGATCTTCCGCTCGCCGAGATCGTCTACGACTACTACGACCAGCTGAAGAGCCGGACGAAGGGCTACGCGAGCTTCGACTACGACGTGATCGGGTTCGAGGAAGGCGACCTCGTCCGGGTCGACATCCTCCTGGCCGGCGAGCCGGTTGACGCGCTGAGCCTGATCGTTCACCGCCAGGGCGCTCTTCCGCGCGGTCGTGCGCTGGTCGATCGGCTCCGCGAGGAGATCCCCCGGCAGATGTTCGACGTCCCGGTGCAGGCGGCGATCGGCTCGCGGGTGATCGCGCGCGAGACGATCAAGGCCCGGCGCAAGGATGTGCTCGCCAAGTGCTACGGCGGCGACGTCACGCGGAAGCGGAAGCTGCTCGAGCGCCAGAAGAAGGGCAAGAAGCGCATGAAGCAGGTCGGCTCGGTGGAAGTGCCCCAGGAGGCCTTTCTCGCCGTTCTCAACCTCGACGGGGACAAGTGATGAAGGCGGCTCCGCACGGTGCCCGGCATCTCTACGTCCACCTCCCGTTCTGTGCGCACCGGTGCGGGTACTGCGATTTCGTCACGCTCGTCGGCAAGCGGGAAGGCCACGGCGTCTACGTGGATGCGCTGCTGGCGGAACTCGAGCTCGAGCGGGACGTGCTCGCCGAAGGAGTCGAGACCGTCTTCCTGGGCGGCGGCACGCCGACGTTCACAGAGCCAGGAGAGCTCGCCCGTCTGCTCAACGCGCTCCCGCGGGCGGCCGAGGTCACTGTCGAGGCGAACCCGGAGACCGTGACGCCCCAGCTCGCCTCGCTTCTGCGGGAGAGCGGCGTGACGAGAGTCTCGCTCGGGGCGCAGAGCTTCGATCCCCGGCTGCTTGCCGTGCTCGAGCGGCGCGCCGGTCCCGACGACGTCCGTCGCGCCTTTTACCATCTGCGTGATGCCTGTTTTGACAACATCTCTCTGGATCTCATCTACGGAATTCCCGGTCAGAGCCCCTCCGACCTGGAGCGCGATCTCGCAGCGGCTTTGGCTCTGGCGCCGGAGCACCTCTCCTGCTACGAGCTCGAGGCCAAGCCGGGAACGCGGTTCGTCCACGCCTGGGGAGCCGAGCTCGCCCGCCAGGAGGACGCCATGGAGGGCTATTTCGAGCAGGTGGTCGAGACCCTCGTCGCTGCCGGGTTCCGGTGGTACGAGACGGCCAACTTCTGCCGGGAAGGGCGCCAGGGCCGGCACAACATGGCCTACTGGCTGGGTCGGGACTACCTCGGCCTCGGAATCGGCGCGGTCTCGACCGTCGCTGACCTGCGCTGGCGCAATGCCCCGAAGCTGGCTCCGTACCTCGCCGCGCTCGCCTCCGGGGTGCGCCCCCCGAGGGAGATCGAGCAACTGGACGGACAGACGCGCGTCGTAGAGCGTCTCATGCTTGGCCTGCGCCTGGACCGGCCCGTTCCGCTCGGGGAGGTGGCAGGCGCCATCGAGCCGGGGGCGCTCGACCGTCTCGAGCGGCTCGGCCTCGTTGAGCGGATCGACGGAAGTCTTGGGCTCACACGCCGTGGCCGCTTCCTGGGCGGAGGCGTAACCGCAGAGCTGATCGCTGAAACCCCTGCAAAGAACTACAATTGACCGAGGAATGGATCTCGGGCAACCACAGCTGACGCCGCGTCAGGAGGCG
This sequence comes from Gaiellaceae bacterium, assembly GCA_035601195.1. Classification (GTDB taxonomy): domain Bacteria; phylum Actinomycetota; class Thermoleophilia; order Gaiellales; family Gaiellaceae; genus JAIBJP01. The sequence goes on from DATNOU010000034.1 coordinate 8,026, forward strand.
ATCCTCGTGCGGGTGGTCGAGGAGTACGTGGAGACGGGCGAGCCAGTGGGCTCGAAGACGGTCGTCGAGCGGACGGGCCTGGACGTCTCCTCGTCGACGGTGCGCTACGAGCTGGCCCAGTTGGAAGAGTTCGGCTTTCTCTCCCATCCGCACACTTCAGCCGGCCGGGTGCCCACCGACCTTGGCTACCGCTTCTTCGTCGACCGCGTCATCGAGTCGGTCGAGCCGCGATCCTCCGACGCCGAGCTCGGCCTCGACCTTTCACAGCTGAAGAGCGAGGTCGACTCGGCGCTGCAGGTGACCACCGACGCGCTCGCCGAGATGACTCACCTGCTCGCCCTCGTTTCAGCGCCACCTCTCCAGACGACTGCGGTGCGGCGGGTCGAGGTGATCGTGCTGCAGCCGCAGCTCGTCCTCCTCGTCGTGATCACGGCTGCGGGAGGCGTCATGAAGCAACTCTTCAGCTTTGCGGAGCCTGTCGATCCCGGCCTCGCCGAATGGGCGAGCGAGTACCTGAACGAGCGGATCTCCGGCCTCCAGCTGGGCGCGCGGCTCCTGCGCGACCGCTTCGAGGACCCGGAGCTCTCCTCGCGCGAGCGCGACTTCCTCGCCGAGCTTCGTCCGGCGTTCACCGACGTGCTCGAGCCAGGCGACCAAGCTCTCTACGTCGGAGGAACGGCGGGCCTCCTCGGTGAGTTCCGCGCCGAGGATCTCGGCGGCTACCGGCGCCTGCTCGAGGTGCTCGAGCAGCGGGCTGCCCTCCTCGGGCTCATGCGCGCGAGCCTGATGTCGAAGCGTCCCTTCGTGCGCTTGGGCTCGGAGTTCGAGGATCCCGAGCTCGCGAGGGTTTCCCTCGTGGGCGCGCCCTACGGACTCCAGCACCGCAACCTCGGCACGGTGAGCCTGCTCGGCCCGGTGCGGATGGACTACGTCAAGGCCGTCGATGCCGTCCGCTCGGCCGCGCGCGAGCTGTCGCGGTTCGTAGGGGAGCTCTACGAGGACTGATCCGGTCGGCCGGAGGCGCGATTCCGTGGGAAGCTCTCACTAAGCTAAGAGCGTGGCGACGGTCAGACGCGATTACTACGACGTCCTCGGCGTCTCCCGCAGCGCGTCCGAGAAGGAGATCAAGTCCGCTTTCCGCAAGCTCGCTCGGGAGCTCCATCCGGACGTGTCCGAGGAGGCCGGCGCGGAGGAGCGGTTTCGCGAGGCGGCGGAGGCATACGAGGTCCTTTCGCGGGGGGAGACGCGCGAGCTCTACGACCGCTTCGGTCACGAAGGGCTGCGAACCGGCGGTTTCCGGCCGACCCAGTTCGACTTCGCGAACATCGCCGATCTCTTTTCCGTCTTCTTCGGCGACGAGCTCTTCGGCATGGGGCGAGGCGCTTCCAGGCGAGGCGGCCGTGGCGCCGATGTCCTGGCGGAAGTGACCATCGACCTCGAGGAGGCCGCGCGCGGAGTGGTGCGCCCCGTGCCCATTCCCATCGACGTCGCCTGTGAGACCTGCCATGGAAGCGGCGCGGCACCCGGTACGAGCCCGGAACCCTGTGCCCGCTGCGGGGGCGCCGGGCGGCTCCAGTCGGTTTCGGCCTCCGTCTTCGGCCAGTTCGTACGGACGCAGAGCTGTCCTGACTGCGGAGGGAGCGGTCAGGTTCTTTCGACCCCGTGCGCAGACTGTCGCGGGAGCGGTCTGATGACCGAGGAGCGGACGCTCGAGGTCGAGATCCCGCCCGGGATCCACGACGGCCAGCGCATCCGTCTCAGCGGAGAAGGTCACGCGGGGGCGCTCGGCGGGCGCGCCGGCGACGTCTATGTCCTCATGCGGATTCGCCCTCATGAGCTCTTCGTCCGCGACGGAAACGACATCGTCTCCAGCGTCGACCTGACCATGACGGAGGCTGCGCTCGGCACTCGGAAGCAGGTGCCTACGCTCGACGGCGACACGGAGCTCGAGTTCAAGCCGGCAACACAAGCGGGAGAAACGCGAGTGCTGCGAGGCCGGGGAATGCCCGTGCTGCAGGGCTTCGGGCGGGGTGACCACCGTCTCCTCGTGAACCTGAACGTCCCGCACAACCTGACGGACGAGCAGCGTCGCCTGCTCGAGGATTTCGCGCGTTCAGAGCACGAGGCCAACTACAAGGCAGACGGAAGCTTCTTCGAGAAGCTGCGCGCCGCTTTCCGCTGAGCGAGTCGCAGCTTCGACGCCTCTCCGTGCGCGTGCCTCTCCCTCGCGCGGAGGAGGCGAGGGCGGCAATGGTCGAGCTCTTTCCCGCAGGCTTCGAGGAGGTCGAGCTCGACGCCGACCTCGAGCTGGCTGCCTACGGGGATGCGGGAGCCGAGGAGCGCTTCTGGCATGTCTTCGGCCCGGGCTCGGTAGTCGAGGTGGACGAAGGCTGGGAGGAGGCGTGGAAGCAGTTCCACCGGCCCGTCCGGATCGGTCGGCTCTGGGTCGGCCCGCCGTGGGAGAAGCCTGACGAGGAATCGGTTCCGGTCGTCATAGACCCCGGGCGCGCGTTCGGAACGGGCGCGCACGCGACGACGCGGTTGTGCCTCGAGCTCCTGCTCGGGCGACCGAGGACGAGCGTCGTCGATCTGGGCTGCGGCTCCGGCGTGCTCGCCGTCTCGGCCGCCAAGCTGGGGTTCGCACCGGTTTTCGCGCTCGACGTCGACCCTGACGCAGTCGCGGCCACAGGTGAGAACGCCCGGAAGAACGAGGTCGACGTAGCGGTCGAGTGCGCCGACGTGTTCGCCGCTGAGCTTCCCCCGGCTGAACTTGCGCTCGCCAACCTGACGCTGGAGGCGGTCGAGCGTGTGGCGGGGCGGTTCAACGGGGGCGAGCTGGTCGCGTCCGGCTACCTGGCTTCGGAGCGGCCCGCGCTCGCGGGGTGGAAACACGTCGATCGCCGTGCCGCGGAGGGCTGGGCGGCCGACCTCTATTCGCCGGTCTAAGGGCTACCATTTCAGCTAATGCACCTGGTCGGGTGTGGTCGGTTCTGGCTCTGGGCGATCGCGGGCGCGCTCGTGACCTTCTCGTTCGTGGCCGCGGCTTCGATCGGCCTGCTCATCCTCCCGTTTGCCGCTCTAGCGACCGTTTTCATCGCTCGCTCCACGCGCAGCCGCGCGGAGCCGTTGGGGTCGCTCGTCGGAGGAGCGTCGATCTGCTTCCTCATCGCTTGGCTCCAGCGTGCCCCGGGCGGCTTCGACTCCCGTCCGTGGCTCGCCGCGGGCATCTTCCTGGCAGCAGCCGGCATCGCCGGCTACGCGCTCCTCACGCGCCGGCTAGCGCCCCCGGCGTAGCCGCCGAAGTCGGCTAGCATCCGCGCGTCATGGCGCGTTTCAGCGTCGATTTCCTCGGTTGCAAGGTCTCGCATATCGATGCGCAGGAGCTGCGCGAGCGCCTCGCGGCGGAGGGCCACCTGGAGACGACGGAAGCCGTCGACGTCGCTGTGATCAACACCTGCTGCGTGACTCACGAAGCTGTGCGGAAGTCCCGCCAGGCAGCGCGGCGCGCTGCCAGGCGGGCGGCCCGCGTCTACGTGACGGGCTGCGGCGCGCGGCTCGAGGGAGCCTTCGACGGGCTTCCCGCGAACGTGACCGTTGTTTCGGTGGCGGGTGAGCGCGCTCCGGAGTTCGTCGCTCGCGACGTCGGAGCCATCGGCTGCGTGGGGGCGAGCGTCGGGCTCGACCGCGTGCGGGCTTTCGTCAAGGTTCAGGACGGCTGCAGTTTCTCGTGCAGTTTCTGCGTCATCCCTCAGGTGCGCGGAGGTTCCCGCAGCCGCCCGGCGAGCGAAGTGCTCGCCGAGCTTCGGCGCCGGGTCGAGCAGGGGCACCGTGAAGTCGTCCTGACCGGGATCAATCTCGGTTGCTACCGCGACCGCAAAGCGCGGTTCGACCTCCCCGAACTCGTCCGAGTCGCCGGTCGGACGCCGGGCCTCGCGCGTCTCCGGCTCTCCTCCATCGAGGTCAACCACCTGAGCGAGGAGCTCGTTGCGGCCATGCGCGAGACGCCGTCCGTCTCCCCGCATCTGCACGTCCCGCTCCAGTCCGGCGACGACGGTGTTCTACGGGCGATGGGCCGCCGTTATTCGGTCGCCACGTATCTGCGGCGAGTCGCGCGGGCGGAGGGCTTCAACCTGACGGCGGACGTCATCGTCGGCTTCCCGGCGGAGGACGAGTCCGCGTTCGAGCGGACACTGGCGGTCGTCGAGACGGCCGGCATCACGAAGGTGCACGTCTTTCCGTATTCGCCGCGTCCGGGAACGGCCACGGCCGCGGAGGACACGGTTCCACCGTCAGTCAAGAAGGAGAGGGGCGCCCGCCTCCGCGCGCTCTCGGCCGAGGCGTGCCGGCGGCGGTGGCTCTCGAAGGTTGGTAGCGAGGACGTCGTACTCGTCGACCGCCCGGGGCGCGGATACGGCGACGACTATTCTCCGTGGCTCGTCGACGCTCCCGTAGGCGTCCTCGTCTCGGCTCGCGCCGACGCCGTGACCCCCGAAGGCATCCATGGCATCGCGGCCTGACTGTCTCTTCTGCAAGCTCGTGGTCGACGGCGACCATGTGAACAGGGCTGACGGCTTCGTCGCCGTGGAGGACATCAATCCCAAGGCGCCTGTGCATTTGCTCGTCCTCCCGGAGCGGCACGTCGACACGTTTCGGGAGGTCGACGAGTTTCCCGCAGACGAGGCCAAGCGCATGCTCGAATTCGTGGCGGACACAGCCCGAGAGGCGGGGCTCGAGGACTACCAGGTCATCGTGAACGTGGGGCCTGCGGCCGGGCAGACGATTTTTCATCTGCACTGGCACATCCTCGGCGGCGGGAGGGCCTTCGAATGAGCCTAATCGCGCGAATCGAGGAGGAGCTCAAGACCGCGATGCGTGCCCGCGACCAGGAGCGCACGGACGCGCTCCGGCTCACGCTCGCATCGCTGCGGTCGGCGGAGAAGGAGGTGCAGCGCCCGCTGAAGGAGGACGAGGAGCTGCACGTTCTCCAGCGCGAGCGCAAGCGCAGGGCCGAAGCGGCGGAGGCGTTCCGCGGGGGCGGCCGGGAGGAGCAGGCCGCGAAAGAAGAGCGCGAGCTCGAGATCATTCAGGAGTTCATGCCCGAGCCGGTCGACGAGGACGAGCTCGAGCGAATCATCGACGACGCCATCGCCGAGACCGGGGCGACATCGTTGCGCGACCTCGGCCGCGTGATGGCAGACGTGATGCCGCAGGTGGCGGGGCGGGCCGACGGGTCGGTCGTGAGCCAGCTCGTGCGCGAAAAGCTGGCCTAGCTCAGGTCAATTTCGGTGCGATCGGCGCACCACGCGCGCGCCGCGTACCGCTAGGCTGAAACCGGAGGGAGGCTCGCGGCGGCCCCGGGGGCAATCTCCTCCCATCTCACTACACTTGGTCCACTTGCAGGAAGTTCTGTCGGTCTCGAACGAGGTCGCGGCCGAGCTGGCCACGATCGACGACGGCATCCTCCACGCACTCCGCGATCGGCTCGGCGTCGCGCTGCTGCTCCGAGGAAACCGCCTCACCCTCGAAGGCGACGACACGAAGGTCGGCGAGGCACGCGTGGTCATCGACGAGCTCGTCGAGCTTGTCGAGGGCGGGCACGCGATCGGGCCCGGCACCGTCGACGCCGTTCTGGCCGCGATCGATGCCGCGCAGGATCCGCGCGAGGTCTTCGAAGACGTCGTCTGGCGCCACCGGGGCACGAAGATCACGCCGAAGACCGTCAACCAGAAGGCGTACGTCGACGCGATCCGGAAGTGCACGATCACGTTCGCGATCGGGCCGGCCGGAACCGGCAAGACGTACCTCGCGATGGCGCTGGCCGTCGCCGCGATGGCCGACCGCGAGGTGAGCCGCATCATCCTGACGCGGCCCGCTGTGGAGGCCGGGGAGCGCCTCGGCTTCCTCCCAGGCGACATGCTCGCGAAGGTCGACCCCTACCTGCGGCCGCTCTTCGACGCGCTCTACGACATGCTCGACGCCGACCGCCTCAACGCCTACCTGGAGAAGGGAACGATCGAGGTCGCGCCGCTCGCCTTCATGCGTGGCCGCACCCTCAACGACTCGTTCATCATTCTCGACGAGGCCCAGAACACGACGCCGGAGCAGATGCAGATGTTCCTCACCCGCCTTGGGTTCGGCTCCAAGGTCGTTGTCACCGGCGACGTCACTCAAGTCGATCTTCCCCGCGAGCAGGCCTCCGGCCTGATCCATGTCCGCGAGATCCTCGGGACGATCGACGGAATCGAGTTCGTCGAGTTCGGGAACCAGGACGTCGTCCGCCACATGCTCGTCCAGCGGATCGTCGAGGCGTACAAGCGCCACGCCGAGGAGACGGGCACGCAGCGGCGTAAGTGATCCGCATCGAGCTCGAGAACCGGAGCGGGGTCGCTGTGGACGAGGGCGGCGCGGCCAAGCTCTCCCGCGAGGTTCTCGCGGCCGAAGGCATCGAGGAGGGCGACCTTGGGATCGCCTTTGCGACCCCGAGCGAGATGCGCGAGCTGAAAGCACGGCACCTGGGAATCGACGAGCCGACCGACGTCCTCGCCTTCCCGCTCGACGGCCGCGGCGAGCTCCCCGAAGGCCTGCCGCGCCAGCTCGGCGACGTCGTCCTCTGTCCCCAGGTGGTCAGGGAGGAGTGGCGCGCCCCGCTCGTCCACGGCCTCCTCCATCTCCTCGGCTACGACCACGGGCCGGACATGGCTCGCCGCGAATCCGAGCTGCTCTAGTGGCCGCGCAACGCACGCCTGCCGTCTTCCAGAGCTTCAACTATGCCTTCGAGGGCGTCATCCACGCTCTCCGCACCCAGCGGAACATGCGCATCCACTTCGCGGTGGCGGCCGTGGTGCTCGTGCTCGCGTTCATCTACGACGTCACCCGCCTCGAGCTGATCGCGCTCATGATCGCGATCGCCTTCGTCCTCATCGCCGAGATGGTCAACACGGCGGTCGAGGCGACGATCGACCTCTCGACTCCGTCCTTCGACCCGCTGGCGAAGATCGCCAAGGACCTCGCCGCCGGGGCGGTCCTGATCGCCTCCGTGAACGCGATCGCGGTCGGCTACCTGGTGCTCGCCGACCGGCTCAAGCGCCCCAGCGCCAGGCTCGTGAACGAACTCGGGGACGCCCCCGTCAACCTGACCGTGATCGCGCTCGTGCTCACCCTGATCATCGTCATCGCCGTCAAGGCGGCCACGGGGCGCGGAACGCCGCTTCGAGGCGGGCTCCCCTCCGGGCACGCTGCGCTCGCCTTCGGCGGGTGGACCGCGATTACGTTCATCACGATCGAGCACCGCATCGTCGTCTCCTTCGTCGCCCTGATCATGGCGCTCCTCGTCACGCAGACCCGCGTCGAGGCCGGAGTGCACACGACATTCGAGGTCGTTCTGGGCGCCGTCATCGGTACGCTCGTCACGCTCATCCTCTTTCAGATCTTCAGGTGACGGACCGGGACCTCTACGAGCAGGCCAAGGCGGCAGCGGCACGTGCGTACGCGCCGTATTCCAAGTTCCCCGTCGGTGCTGCCGTCCTCCTTCGCGACGGCCGGGTCGTCACCGGCGTCAACGTCGAGAACGCCTCCTACCCGCTCGGGATGTGCGCCGAGCGTTGCGCGCTCGCGCGGGCGGTCGCCGAGGGAGCGCGTCCCGGGGATGTCGAAGCGATCGCCGTCACGGCCTCCCCCTGCGGTGGGTGCCGGCAGTGGATCCTCGAGTTCGGCGCGGAGAGGGTCGTGTTCATGCACGGGGGGGAGCTGCTCGTTCGCCGTCCCGACGAGCTCCTTCCCGACTCCTTCCAGTTGTGAGAAGCGGGTTCGTGGCGGTCACGGGCCGGCCGAACGTCGGAAAGTCGACCCTCGTGAACGCGCTCGCACGCGAAAAGGTCGCCATCGTGTCCGACAAGCCGCAGACGACCAGGCGGCGGATCTCGGCGGTGCTCAACGGAGACGACTACCAGCTCGTCCTCGCCGACCTGCCGGGGTTTCAGCGACCCCGGGACCCCCTCACAGAGCGGATGCAGAGGACGGTCGACTCCTCCCTCGAGGACGTCGACGGCTTCCTGCTCGTGCTCGCCGCGGATGAACGCATCGGCGCCGGCGACCGTTTCGTCGCGGAGCGAGTCTTCGCAGCCGGGCCGCCCGTCGTGGTCGCTTTGAACAAGGTCGACCGCTTGAAGCCCCACCGGATCGCGGAGCAGATCCAGGCGGCCGCCGCCCTCGGTGACTTTCAGTCCCTCCATCCGGTGAGCGCCCTGCGCGGCGAGGGCCTCGAGGCGCTCGAGCACGACCTCGCGGGGCTGCTTCCGGAGGGCCCACGCTACTACGAGGAGGGCGAGCAAACCGGCCTCACGATCGAGGCACGGCTGGCGGAGCTTGTTCGCGAGCAAGCTCTCGCGCTGACGCGGGACGAGGTTCCGCATGCGATCGAGGTCGAGGTGGACGAGATCGAGAAGTCACACGTCCGTGCGCGCCTCTACGTCGAGACCGAGTCGCAGAAAGGGATTCTCGTTGGGAAGGGTGGCAGCATGATCAAGGCGATAGGCTCGGGCGCCCGACCCGAGATCGAGCGCGTGCTCGGCCGCAAGGTATTCCTAGAGCTGGTCGTGAAGGTGCGGCCGCACTGGCGGCGGGACGAGAACGTGCTGCAGAGGCTGGGGATCTGATGAGTCTGGACCCGAACGGATTCGAAGAGCGGCTCGCCCGCTTCCTCTTCGAGCGCTCCGAAGAGGCTCGCGCCGTTCGAGTCGGGGAGAAGGAGACGAGCGAGCAGGCGGCGATCGTCGCCCGCTATGCCGACCTCTTCACCCGCGAGCAGCTGGAAACGCTCCGCGACTCGGGTGGCGAGAGGCTCTTCCGGCTGCGGGAAGCATGTCTCGGGGGGATCATCGTGGGCGAGCTCGCCGAGCCCTCCGACCGGCTCGAGAACGCCCTCCTGGCCGCGAGGGTCGAGTTCCGCGGCGAGGAGCTTCCTCTCCGCTCGGCGCAGGCGACGCTCGCCCTGCTCGACGACTACGGGGCCCGCGAGGAGCTCGGAACGCTGACGGGTGACGCCTCCGTGCGCTTCAACGACGACCGTCTCGAGCTCCTGCGGGCGGAAGAGGAGCTGGACGCCGAGCTTTCAGGCGAGCCGGATCCCGTCGGACGCAGCGCGGGGCGCAAGCGCATCGACCTGGACGAGCTGGCAGCCGCCCTGCGCTCGGCCGCCTCCGAGCAGAGGGAGGCCTGGACGGAGCTCCGGCAGCGGTGGGCGGATCGGTTGCTCGGCGAGGAGCGCGAGGACGAGCCGTCGTCCCACCACGTCGCCTACCTGCGCCGCCTGTCCCCGCTCGCGTCGCTGTACACGAAGGAGCGCGCGGTCCCCGTCTGCCTGGAGACGCTCATGCGGCTGGGCTTCGATCTGGGAGCCGACGACCACATCCGCCTCGACCTCGACGACCGGCCGCAGAAGAGCCCGCGTGCCTGCGTGATCGCGTCGGATCCACCCAGGGTCGTCCATCTCATCACTCGGGCTCAGGGCGGCCTCCACGACTACCAGAGCTTCCTGCACGAAGCCGGGCACGCGCTCCACTACGCGGGCTGCGATCCTTCGCTTCCGTACACATTCCGCCGGCTCTCGCGCGACCACGCCCTCACGGAGATCTACTCATTCCTGATCGAGTCGGTAACGCGCGAGCCCGGCTGGCAACGGGAGCACTTCGACCTCGACGCCGGGGAGGCGGAGGACTGCGCCGACGCGACCCGCTTCCTGGACGTCCTCCTCTTCCGCCGCTACGCGGCGAAGCTCGACTACGAGCTCGAGATCTGGGCCGACTTCGCCAACGCGCCCGACCACGCGACGAAGTACGCCGAGCACCTGCGCGTCGCGACGGGCTTCCGCTACCGGCCCGACGGCTATCTGGCAGACATGGACGGCGGCTTCTACTCGGCCGACTACCTGCGCGCCTGGATCCGGAGCGCGCAGCTCCGCGCGTACCTGCGCGAGACGATCGGGCTCGACTGGTGGGAGCATTCGGCCACGGGCGACTTCCTGCGAGGGCTCTTCGCCCAGGGAACACAGCCCTCGAGCGAGGAGGTCGCTGCGCGAATCGGCTTTTCTCCGCTCGACACGCGACCGCTCGTTCAGGAGAACGCGCCGGCTTCATAAGCCGAAAGAGCGGGACACTATTTCGAGGGATGCGTGTGGTGGATGCCCGTCTATCGTCCGATAAAGCGGCCATGGATGACGAAAGCGGCATCGTCGGATCCGAGCGACCTCGCAAGCCCTCGGTGACGAACATCAACATTTTCGCGCTCGCGCCGGTGGCGGCCCCCCACGCGAGCACGGCGCAGCATGTGCTCGAACACGATGAGAGTACGGAGACGCTGGTCTCGCCCCAGTGGCTCGAGCGGCGCAACAAGCGGCTCGACACGCTGGAGCAGGAGCTCAAGCGCCGCGCCGCCGACCTCGACGCCCGCGAGGCGGAGCTCGAGCAGCGCGGGGCCGAGCTCGAGGCCGAGGCCTTCATCCGCTGGGAGGCGCTCGAAGAGCGCGAGCAGCGGCTGGCGGAGCTCGACCAGCGGCTCGGCCGACGTGAGCACGAGCTCAGCTCCTACGTCGCCCGCGTCCAGGGCGGCATGCTCCGCGCCGACGCGCTCTAGGCTCTAAAGCACCGGGCTACACTGAGGGCATGGCACAGGCGCCCGCTCTTCCGCGCGGCTTCGAGCTTCCTTTGGATACGCATTCGCGTTCAGTTACACGAGTCGGCTCTGTGGACCAGGTCGCCGTCGAGGAGCGCGCGGCTGACCTGAGCCGTCGCTCGATCAAGCGCGAGTCCAAGCTCTTCGCGCTCGACCTCGCCGTCCGGATGATGGACCTCACCACTCTCGAAGGCGCTGACACGCCCGGCAAGGTGGCCGCGCTCTCCTCGAAGGCGATGCGGCCCGATCCGTCCGACCTCACAGTTCCCCCGGTCGCGGCCGTCTGTGTCTATCCGAACCTCGTCACGCACGCCCTGGAGCGCCTGGGAGACTCGGGCGTGAAGGTGGCCTCGGTCGCGACGGCCTTTCCCTCCGGGCAATCTCCGCTCGAGATCAAGGTCGAGGAGGCCGCCGCCGTAGCCGAGATGGGCGCGCAGGAGATCGACATGGTCATCGATCGCGGAGCCTTCCTCTCGGGCAACTACGCGAAGGTCTACGACGAGGTGCGTCGCGTGAAGGAGGTCTGCGGCGAGGCCCACCTCAAGGTGATCCTCGAAACCGGCGAGCTCGGCACGTACGACAACGTCCGCCGAGCCAGCCTGCTCGCCGTGGCCGGCGGCGCCGACTTCATCAAGACGTCGACCGGGAAGATCCAGCCCGCGGCCACCTTGCCGGTCACCCTGGTCATGCTCGAGGCGATCCGCGACGTGTACGAGGAGACAGGGAGGCGTGTGGGGATGAAGCCGGCGGGCGGTATCCGCTACGCGAAGCAGGCCGTCCAGTACCTCGTCCTACTCAACGAGACGCTCGGCCCCGAATGGCTCACCCCAGACCTCTTCCGCTTCGGGGCCTCCTCGCTCCTGAACGATGTCCTCCTCCAGATCCGGAAGGAGAAGACCGGGCGCTATCAAAGCCCGGATTACTTCACCCTCGACTGATGCCAACAATCTGGACACATGGCATCTGGACAGTCCAGGCCGGCCGCGAGGACGAGTTCGTAGCGGCCTGGCGAGCTCTCGCACGGAACGCGGTCGCCGAGTTCGATCCACCCGGGACGCCGCACCTCATGCGCGACCGTGAGCGTCCGAACGTCTTCCGCAGCTTCGGGCCCTGGGACGAACAGGAAAAAGTCGAGCGTTTCCGGGCCTTTATTCAGCCTCATCTCCAAGGCATCAGGGAGCTGACGGAGAGTATCGAGATCTTCACGCTCGACGACGTCCCCCTCGATGGCTGACGTCGAGCGCCGCCAAGACCGGTCGCCGGTCCCCTCCGCCTTCGAGTACGCGCCGGCCCCGGAGTCGCGGGACGTGGTCCAGCTCGAGAAGCGCTACGGGCTCTTCATCGGCGGCGAGTTCGTCGAGCCGCGCTCGGAGGAGTTCCATCCGAGCATCAGCCCGGCCACGGAGGAGCCGCTCGCGGAGGTCGCCTACGCGGACGCGGAGGACGTCGCCCTTGCGGTCACCGCCGCGCGCGAGGCGTTCGACGACGGCTGGTCGGCCCTCGCCCCGGCCGAACGGGCGAAGTACCTGTATCGGATTGCCCGCATCCTGCAGGAGCGCTCGCGGGAGTTCGCCGTGCTCGAGTCGCTCGACGGCGGCAAGCCGATCCGGGAGTCCCGCGACGTCGACCTGCCGCTTGCGGCGGCGCACTTCTTCTACTACGCGGGCTGGGCGGACAAGCTCGAGTATGCCTTCCCCAATCGCACGCCTCGCCCGCTCGGCGTGGCCGGCCAGGTGATCCCGTGGAACTTCCCGCTGCTGATGCTCTCCTGGAAGGTGGCGCCAGCGCTTGCCGCCGGCAATACGGTCGTGCTCAAGCCCGCCGAGACGACGCCGCTGACCGCGCTGCTCTTCTGCGACGTCCTACGCCAGGCCGAGGTTCCTCCCGGCGTCGTCAACATCGTCACGGGAGACGGGCGTGCCGGGGCCGAAGTAGTCAAGCACCCGGACGTCGACAAGGTCGCGTTCACGGGCTCGACCGAGGTGGGCAAGGAGATCCAGCGAGCCGTGGCGGGAACGGGCAAGAAGCTGACGCTCGAGCTCGGCGGCAAGGCGGCGAACATCATCTTCGACGACGCTCCGCTCGATCAGGCGGTCGAGGGCATCGTCAACGGGATCTATTTCAACCAGGGCCATGTCTGCTGCGCCGGGTCGCGCTTGCTCGTGCAGGAATCGATCTACGAGCAGGTGATCGCCAAGCTGAAGCGGCGAATGGGGACGCTGCGCGTCGGCGATCCCCTGGACAAGAACACCGACGTCGGCGCCATCAACTCGAAAGCACAGCTCGACCGGATCACGGAGCTGGTGGCGGCCGGGGAGGAGGAGGGCGCCGAAATCTTCCAGCCGCCGTGCCGCCTGCCGGAGAAAGGCTGGTGGTTCGCGCCGACCGTCTTCACCAACGTCGCGCAGAGCTACCGCATCGCCCAGGAGGAGATCTTCGGGCCGGTCCTCTCCGTGCTCACGTTCAGAACTCCCGACGAGGCAGTCGAGAAGGCGAACAACACGCCGTACGGGCTCTCTGCTGGCGTGTGGACAGACAAGGGCTCACGGATCCTCTCCATGGCGCAGCAACTGCGCGCGGGCGTGATCTGGGCGAACACGTACAACCGCTTCGACCCGGGCTCCCCGTTCGGCGGCTACAAGGAGTCCGGCTTCGGCCGGGAGGGCGGCCTTCACGGCCTGGAGCCCTACATGAGGTTCGAATGAGCGGCGCCAATTTCACGGGGCCACCCCTTGCCTCCTCCCGCTTAAATCGTATGGCGGCGCTACGCGCAAGTGGCGCGCGGAATGGAGAAAGAGCGTGAGGCTTCCGGTCAAAAAGACCTACAAGCTCTACATCGGGGGGAGCTTTCCGCGGTCCGAGTCGGGCCGCTCTTACGAGGTCGAAGGCGCCAACGTCGCGCTCGCGTCCAGGAAGGACCTCCGCGACGCGGTGCGAGCCGCTCGCGAGGCGTTTCCCAAGTGGGCGGGCATGACCGCGTACAACCGCGGCCAGGTCCTCTATCGCGTCGCCGAGATGATGGAGGGCCGTCGCGAGCAGTTCGCGGAGCTGACCGGCAGTGAAGCGGAGGTCAACTCCGCTGTGGATTCCTGGGTCTGGTACGCGGGCTGGGCCGACAAGCTCGGGCAGGTGCTCGGCTCGTCGAATCCCGTCGCGGGCCCGTACTTCAACTTCACCGTCCCCGAGCCGACGGGCGTCGTGGGCGTCGTCGCGCCGGAGGAACCGCCTCTCTCCGGGCTCGTCGCACGCCTCGCGCCGGCGATCGTCGGCGGCAACGCGGTCGTGCTGATTGCGTCCGAGCACCGGCCGCTTGCGGCTGTGACGTTCGCCGAGGTGCTCGCCACGTCAGACGTGCCCGGAGGCGTTGTGAACGTCCTGACTGGGCGGAAGGCCGACCTCTGCCCTGTCCTGGCGGGGCACATGGACGTGAACGCGATCGACCTCGCGGGCGCGGACGGAGACCGGGCGGAGCTCGAGCGGCTGGCCGCCGACAACGTCAAGCGTGTCGTTCGAAACGGCGAGGGCCAGTCGCCGTGGCATGCCGCCGCCTTTCTCGAGCTCAAGACCGTCTGGCATCCGATCGGCTTTTGAGACCCGGTCTCAAACGAAGACCTGAGCCGCCCCGGCGACGAGGCCCCATTCTGAAACGAGCTCTAAGTGCCCGCGAGTCCCCTACACTGAGAGCTCGCATGGCTCTGCGGACCGAGGAGCTCGCCAAGACAATCGACCAGACTCTCCTCGACGTCGGGGCGTCGCAGGGCGAGGTCGAAGCGGTCTGCCGGCGGGCACGCGAGCTGCACCTGGCCTCCGTCTGCGTCGTCCCTGGACACGTACCGACCGCGGCCGAGGAGCTACGCGGGGGCGACGTGAAGGTCTGCTGCGTGGTCGGCTTCCCGACGGGAGCGACCTCGCCGACCAAGAAGATCGCGGAAGCCGAGCGGGCGCTGGCCGAGGGCGGGGGCGAGCTCGAGTTCGTCCTGAACGTGCACGCCCTGCGCAAGGGCGACGTGCGGCTGGTTCGCGACGAGCTCGTCTCCTTCGCTCGGACGATCCGCATGAGGACTGAGAACGGCGGCCGCGGTGCCGTCGTCCTGAAGGCGATCGTCGGCACCCAGCACTTGGACACCAAGCTCATCCAGCTCGCCTGCGGAATTATCGAACGCGCGGGGATCGACTTCGCGCAGACCTCCACCGGCCACGGTGCGAACGTGGCAACCGTTGAGGATGTGGAGCTCTTGCGCGACAGCCTCTCCGAGAGCGTCGGCGTGAAGGCCTCGGGCGGCATCGAGACGATCGAGGACGTCCTCGCGCTGGTGAACGCGGGGGCCGGACGGATCGGCTCCGCCGTCGCGGTCGACCTGCTCCCGGGCTCGGCGACCCTCGCCCGCGCCTGACGATGGGTCGGTTCAGCCAGGCGATTTCCGAAGGGGACGGAATCTCGGTCGTTCCCGTACTCGAAGGTGAGGTCGGGGAGCTGGCGGCGCTGGCGGAGGAGGCCGGTGCCGAGGCCGTGGCGGTGCAGACTGCGGCCGAGGCGGAGCTAGCTCGGGCTCAGACGGGGCTCCCGATCCTCGTTCGCGACTCGCTCCGAGAGGCCGATGTGGAGACGCTTCCCTTGCGAGGTGCCGATGCCTGCATCATCGTCTTCCGGGAGGCAGCGGGTGACGACGATCGCCTGGGCCTTCTCTACGCACTCGCGGGGGACGCCGGCCTCGACTGCGCGGTCGAAGTGCGCGACGAGGAGGAGCTGGAGGAAGCCCTCGAGCTGGTCGACCCCGAGATCCTGATCATCTCGGAGCGGGAGTCCAGCGACGACGAGGAGGATCTCGAGCACACGCTCGATCTGCTGTCGGACGTGCCCGCCGGCAAGCTCGTCGTGGCGGAGAGTCCCATCAGGAGCCGCAACCAGGTCGTCGCCCTCGAGCGAGCTGGTGTGGACGCGATCCTCGTCGGTAGTGAGTTCTTGCGCGTCTCGCCGGACTTCGGCTCGGCCCTGGCCGAGCTAACCGGTCGCTAGCCACCGCCGGGGCCGACCTCGGTTTTGCGATCATTGAGGCTGTGCCTCGCCGAATGCGCTGGCTTCCTCTCCTGCTCGTCGTGCTGCTAGCCGCAGCCTGCGGCGGCGGCAGCGGCTCCGACGAGAACGTTGCGCCGACCGCGACGGGCGGCAACGAGCCGGCGAGCGCTCCGATCTGCTCGCCGGAGTGGCGACCCGGGTGGCAGCGGCTTGCCGACCAGATCAAAGCGCCCGTGTACTGCCCCAGCTGGATGCCCGACCCCTTGACCGGCGAGA
The DNA here is from genome assembly GCA_035601195.1 of Gaiellaceae bacterium. Lineage (GTDB taxonomy): Bacteria > Actinomycetota > Thermoleophilia > Gaiellales > Gaiellaceae > JAIBJP01. Next base: position 23,987 of record DATNOU010000034.1, read on the forward strand.
TCGGCGGTCCCAGGGAGGCGATGCACTCGGTGCTCAAGGACCGCAGCTATCTCATCGGGTTCCTGTGGTACGAGGCCAACGCGGCCGAGGTGCATGTGAACTTCCGCGGCTATCCCGGCAGGACGTCCATCCCGACGTGCAACGGTCGCCCTTGCTTCAACGACCCGGGCGAGAAGAAGGAGATCGCGGGCCTCGATGTCCAGGTCTACAACGTGAACCGGGGCGCCGACACCTGGCACATCCTCTACGCGTGGAAGGTGGACGGATCGCTCTACACCGTCAGTCAGCACGTCGTGCCGGCGTTGGGCCTGCCCTACGGGCAGGTAGCGGCGAACCTCGACCGCCTGGTCCGAGGTCTCGTCAGGATCGAGCCCCAGCAGTCCTGACGTGCGCCTGACGCGGAGGCAGTTCGTCGCGGGCGGAGCCGGCGCTCTCGCGGCGGCCGGCGTTTATGAGCTCGTCGACCACCTCACCGAGTCGCCGGAGCGCGGGCCCGCGCGCGTCCTGCCGTCGGAGCAGCACGCGCTCGGCAGGCTGGAGATCGTCATGGACAACGGTGTCGAGGTCGTGGTGCCGCCGCTCCATCACGAGGTCGTGACCGCGGTCCTTCGGGTCGACGAGACGCCCGCTGCGCTCCGAGCGGCGAAGGAGAAGCTCGAGGAGGTGCTCCGCCGCGGCGACGATCGGTACGGTCCAGCACCTGCCGGCCTCTCCATCAGCGTCGGCTGGGGCCTCCCGTACTTCGAGCGCTACGTCCCGGGCGCGGCGCGCGAGCGGCTGCCCGTCGATCTCCGCGCGTCGGAGGCGGAGGGCCGTCCGGTCCTCGCGCTCGTCGACGCCATTCGCTTTCCGAGCGACCCCGATGAGCTGATCCTCGAGCAAAACCACGTCGCCTTTTTCTTCCGCAGCGACGTCCGGGACCACATCTCGAGCGTCTCGACCGAGATTTTCGACGAGGTCGGCGACGTGTTCGAGCTGACGAGCATCCGCCGGGGGTTCATGGGAGGGGGCTTCTACGGCGGCCAAAGCCTGCCGAAGCGGATGGCCCTGGCCGCAGGGGTGCCCGGCGCCGAGCTCATCCCGGATACAGCAGAGCTCTTCCTCGGCTTTACTTCGACGCAGAAAGCAGGCCTAGGGCCGCCGGGCATCGCGAACTTCGAGACGCTGCCCGGGTATACCGACCAGTGGCCCGACGGCTACTTTCTCGGCGGCACGGCCATGCACCTCTCGCACATCTTCGAGGACATCGAAGCCTGGTACCTGAACTTCGACTTCTCAGAGCGGGTGTCGACGACCTTCCGGCCGGGTCTCCAGGTTCCGGAGGGCACGCAAACCGTGCCCCAGGATCAGGATGACGCGGACAGCACGAAGGCGGTGCACGAGGAGGCGAGGCGCTTTCATGCCGTCGGCCACAGCTCGGGCATCCAGCCTGCGTCCCGCCTCGCGCGCGATGTCGTCGCCCACGACGGCCGCCACTTTCCGAAGGGAACCGCCGTGCCGCAGCGTGCCGACTTCAACACGCTCGACAACCCGTTCTTCTGGAGCGGGCGGCCCGATCTGGACGGACAGACGGACGAGCCCGCCGCGGGGCTCCATTTCGCCGTCTTCACGCCGACCGCCGACGACTTCCACCGCACTCGCCTGGCCATGGACGGGATCCTTCCGGACGGCTCGAGCGTGCCGATCGACCCGCGCTCGCGTCAGCAGGGGTTCAACTCGATCCTCCGGACGACGCACCGGCAGAACTTCCTCGTCCCGCCGCGACGGCACCGCGCCTTTCCGCTGGTCGAGTTTCTCTAGGAGGGCTTGACGAAACATCAGCTGTGCCGCGGGAGGCGCGCCGCTCGCCCCAACGCATCCGCGTTCAAAATGACGGGTCACCCCCAACGCATCCGCGTTCAGAATGACACGGGGCTCCCTGCGTCCTTGCCTCGGAACGACCAGCGCGTCCCGGCGACGAGTGACGTTCCGCCAAACCCTCCTAGCGCGATCACTTCAAAATGTATAGCCTTCCGCCGAACGACCTACACGGGAGGATCGCATGAGCGTTATCGACGAGCTGGTGCAGAGCGCCGAGGCTTACAGCGAGCGTTTCGACAAGGGTGAGCTCCCGCTGCCGCCGGCGAAGCACATGGCGGTCCTGGCTTGCATGGACGCCCGCCTGAATCCCTACGGATTGCTCGGGCTGAGCGAAGGCGACGCGCATGTGATCCGAAATGCGGGCGGCGTCGTGACTGACGACGAGATTCGCTCTCTCTCCATCTCGCAACGGCTGCTCGGAACCGAGGAGATCATGCTGATCCACCACACGGACTGCGGCATGCTCACCTTCCGAGACGATGACTTCCGCAGGCAGATTCAGAACGACACGGGAATCAAGCCCGCGTGGCCTGCGGAGTGCTTCGACGATCTCGAGGACGACGTCAGGCAGTCCATCGCCCGGATCAAGGCCAGCCCCTTCATCCCGAAGAAGGACAAGGTGCGCGGCTTCATCTACGAAGTCGAGAGCGGGCGGCTCCGCGAAGTGACCTAGTCGGACCGCGCCATCCCGTTCGCCGAGTTCCTGTAGGGGCGGGGCATGCCCCGCCCCTACGCAAGCTGCGCTCCTTTAGCCGAAAAACGCGCGCGCGACGTCGTACCACTGGGGGGGCACGGTCTTGAGCTCCGCGACGGCGTCGGCGAGGGTGACTTCGACGATCGAGTCTCCATGCAGGGCGGCCATCGTGCCCCAACGCTCCTCGTGGACGAGGTCGGCGGCCCTCAGCCCGTACCGCGTTGCGAGCACGCGGTCGCGCGGCGTGGGAGAGCCCCCCCGCTGCACGTGTCCGAGCACGGTCACGCGCGTCTCGAACCCGGTGCGCTCCTCGATCTCCCGCGCGAGCGCGTCTCCGACCCCGCCGAGGCGGACGTGGCCGAACTGGTCTGAGGCGCCGGACTCCTCCGCGACCTGCCGAGTCTCGCCCGAGGCGTAGGTCAGCTCGTAGCCCTCGCTCACCACGACGATCGAAAAGTCCTTGCCGCGCTCGTGGCGGCGCCTGAGCTCCTCGCAGGCGTCCTCGACGGTGATGGGCTGCTCCGGGATGAGGATCACGTCAGCGCCGCCGGCGATCCCGCTCATGACGGCGATCCAGCCCGTGTGCCGGCCCATCACCTCGAGGACCATGACGCGGTTGTGCGACTCGGCGGTGGTGTGCAGCCGGTCGATCGCCTCCGTCGCGATCCAGACGGCGGTGTCGAAGCCGAACGTGTAGTCCGTTGCAGAGAGGTCGTTGTCGATCGTCTTCGGGACGCCCACCACGGGCAGGTCCTGCTCGGCATGCAGTTGCGCCGCGACCCCCAGCGTGTCCTCGCCGCCGATCGCGACGAGGGCGGTCAGGCCGGCCGACTCGAAGTTCGAGAGCACTCGCTCCACGCCGTCGTCCGACTTGTAGGGATTCGTACGCGTCGTGCCGAGAATTGTCCCCCCGCGCGGCAGGATTCCCGAGATCTCTCGCGGGCCGAGCTCCATGAAGCGGCCGTCGACGAGCCCGCGCCAACCGTCCCGCACGCCGACCACCTCGTGGCCCCGCGTGAGGCAGCGCCGCGTGACCGCCCTGATGACCGCGTTCAGCCCAGGACAGTCCCCGCCGCCAGTGAGCACGCCTACCCGCGCCACTGCGCTAACTTCGCGGGAGGTAGGTCGTCTTCTCCGTCAAGGAGGAGAAACCGATGCCGAAGGCGGGAATCGAACCCGCACGGGGCAAAGCCCCACTGGATTTTGAGTCCAGCGCGTCTTCCAGTTCCGCCACTTCGGCGCGGTTCATGCGCGGAACATGGTATCGGGGCGGGCTTGCTGGACGTGGCCAGCGGCGTCATAATCTTGCGCCAAGCGAAGGAGCGGCCCAGCCTGGCTTGCACGGCGGTGCCCGCTCGTGAGGAAGTCAAGCGGTGCTAGCCAGGCGCAGCGCCGAGGGAACTGTAGGGCTAAGGAGGAGGACTAGTGAAGAGAAGGACGCGTTTGTCAATGCTGGTGGTGCTGGTCGGCGCCTTTGCTCTCCTTGCCGCTGCCTGTGGTGGCGGCGACGAAGGAACGACCGCCGGAGGTACCGGTACGGCCGCTGCGGCGGCGAAGACGGTCAAGATCGTCTCCGACCTTCCGCTCCAGGGCTCGTCTGCAGCGCAGACGGAGCAGATGAACAACGCCACCAAGCTCTATCTGCAGCAAATCGGGAACAAGGTCGGGAACTACACGATCCAGTTCGAGGCCTTCGACGACTCGACGGCGGCGAAGGGCGCCTGGGACGAGGCGACCTGCGCGGCCAACGCCCGCAAGTACGTCGAGGACGAGACGGTCATCGGCGTGCTCGGGACGTTCAACTCGGGTTGCGCGAAGATCGAGGTGCCGATCGCCAACGAGGCATCGCTCGCGTACATCAGCCCGGCGAACACCGCCGTCGGTCTCACTCACGTAGGGCCCGGGTCCGAGTCCGGCGAGCCGGAGAAGTACTACCCGACCGGCACGCGCAACTACGCGCGCGTCGTCACTTCGGACGACGTGCAGGGCCAGATCGACGCGGCCTACATGAAGGACAAGCTGGGCGTCACGAAGGTGTTCATCCTCGATGACAAGGACGCCTACGGGAAGGGTGTCGCTGACGCCTTCGAGTCCGCTGCCAAGGACCTCGGGCTCGCGGTCGCGGGTCACGAGGGGTGGGACGCGAATGCCCAGAACTACAAGGCGCTGATGACGAAGATCAAGTCAACTGGTGCCGACGGCATCTTCATCGGCGGCATCTCCTGCTTCAACGGCGGCCAGCTCGTGAAGGACAAGGTCGCGGTCGTGGGCGACAACGAGGCAGTGCCGACCGTCGTCTCGGACGGTTTCGTCCAGGTGTCGCTGTTCGACGAAGCAGGTGCTGAGAACGTCGAAGGTATGTACGGCAGCGCTCCGACGCTCAACCCGGACGATCTTCCGGGCGCCGGCAAGGAGTTCAACGCCAAGGTCGAGGCGCAGTTCGGCGCGCCTGAGGTGTACACGGCCTATGCCGTCGCGGCTCTGCAGATGATGCTCGCAGCACTCGAGAAGTCCGATGGCACGCGTGAAGGCGTGACCGCGGCGCTCGCGGGAGCGTCGGCCGATACGGTCGTCGGGCCGATCACGTTCGACGAGAACGGGGATCCGGCCGACAAGTTCGAGTCGATCTTCCAGGGCAAGAGCGGTGCCTGGGCGTTCGTGGAGCAGTTCAAGGCTCCGTCCTAGTCTTCGGAGCAAGAAGTGTGAGAGGGCCGGCCGGTTGTGCCGGCTCTCTCACTGCGTCATAGTCTGCGCCCGTGTCGACTGCTGATACCGCAGCGCGACCTCTTCCCACTCGGCGGCTTCCCCCCGCCTCGCAGCTTCTCCTGTGGTTCTTCGGGGCCGTCCTCGTTGTCGGCGTCGCCGGCTGGTTGATCAAGGAGGCGATCGAGTCTCCGAGCCGCTTCATCGAAGTGAGCCTGATCGGGTTCACGAACGGATCGATCTACGCGCTTGTCGCGCTCGGCTACACGCTTGTCTACGGGATCATCGAGCTAATCAACTTCGCCCACGGGGACAACTTTATGCTCGGGTCGTTCCAGACCCACTCGATCGTCACTGAGGGCGCTTTTCAGTTGCCGCTCTATCCGACGACGCTGGTGCTCGGCATCCCGCTCGGGACGACCGCCGTGGCCTCGTCCTCCGGTTTGCAGCGGGGCTACACGATCGCGATGGCTCTGTTCTTCTCGATGCTCATGTGCATGACGATCAACGTCGTCATCGAGCGCATCGGCTACAAGCCGCTCCGTAACCAACCTCGCCTCGCCCCGCTCATCACGGCGATCGGCTTCTCGTTCCTGCTTCAGAACATCGGGCTGATCTGGAAGAACGCCAGTCCGCAGCCCGTCCCGGACATCTTCCCGAAGGGCAACGTCATCGCGACGCACGGCGTCAGCTACGAGTGGGGAGCCTTCATCGTCATCGTGATCACGATTCCGCTCCTGCTCGTTCTTTCGTGGCTGGTGACAAGCACGAAAGCGGGCAAGGCGATGCGGGCGACCGCTCAGGATCAGGACGCCGCCGCGATGATGGGCATCAACGTCGACCGGACGATCTCGTTCACGTTCGCGCTCGGGGGCGCGCTCGCGGGGGCGGCCGGTGCGATCTACGCCCTCTCGATCGGCAATACGAAGTTCGATCTCGGCTTCCGGCTCGGGCTCTTCGCCTTCACGGCGGCAGTCCTCGGCGGGATCGGCAACCTGAACGGCGCCGTGCTCGGCGGCGTCGTTCTCGGCCTCATCGCCGCCTACAACGACGCCGACTTCCTCTTCAACTTCGGCGCTCGCTGGACGAACACGGTCATCTTCTCGATTCTGATCCTCATCCTCGTGTTCCGTCCGTCAGGACTCCTCGGCGAGCAGACGCCGGAGGGCCAGTGACAACACCGGCCGCACGCCTACGCGCGCCCGAGTGGCTGGGCAGCGACCTGGCCCGCCGTTGGGGTCTGCCGCTGGCGGTTATCGCCCTGATCGTCAGCTACCCGCTCTGGGCGATCGAGGATCCCTTCCGTGCCCTCTTCGTGGACAAGCTCGGCATGGACATGGACACGGTCTTCCAGATGGCCGTCTACGTCATGCTCGCGCTCGGTCTCAACATCGTCGTCGGCTACGCAGGACTGCTCGATCTCGGCTACGTCGCTTTCTTCGCCCTCGGCGCCTACACCTTGGGCTGGTTCGGCTCCGGCCTCTTTTCGGAACGGAACCTCCACTTCCTGGACGTCGGGAACAAGGAACTGCCGGGGCTCCACCTGAGCTTCTGGGTGGTGGTCCCGCTCGCCGGGCTCTTCTGCGCCATCGCCGGGATCATCATCGGGTGGCCCACGCTCCGCCCGCGCGGGGATTACCTCGCCATCGTCACGCTCGGGTTCGGCGAGATCATCCCGGACGTCTTCCGCAACGGCGACGACATCGCCGGCCACAACCTCACGAACGGCGTGCGCGGCGTGACGCAGCTCGACCGGCCCGGCTTCGGCACGACGCTGAACGATGCGACGGGCGGCTTGCTGCCGGACCGCTACAGCTCGCTGCCGAGCGAGCTGAAGCCCTGGTTCTACACGATCCTCTTCATGTGCCTGGTCACGATCTTCGTGAATCTGCGCCTGCGCGACTCCAAGATGGGCCGGGCGTGGATCGCGGTCCGTGAGGACGAGATCGCCGCCTCCGCGATGGGAGTGCCGCTCATGCGGACGAAGCTCTGGGCCTATGCGATCGGCGGCGTCTTCGGAGGCCTGGCCGGGTCGATCTACGGCTCGTTCATCAACGGGATCTTTCCGACGAGCTTCTCGTTCCAGATCTCGATCATCGTCCTCGTGATGGTCGTCGTGGGCGGCATGGGGAACATCTGGGGAGTCATCGTCGGCGCGAGTCTGATCGCGTGGCTGAACTTCGCGGGCCTGGGCAAGATCGGCGATTGGATCAACGGCGCCATTCCGGGTTCGGGCAACGACATCGACATCACCAAGTACAAGTTCGGTCTCTTCGGGATCCTGCTCATCCTGATGATGCTGTTCCGGCCCGAGGGTTTGATCCCAAGCGCCCGCCGCAAAGCCGAGTTCAGGGAAGGCGAGGGGGAGGCTTCCCTCTACGACGTGGCGCGCTGATGGCTGAGAACGGGAACATCCTCGAGGCGGTCAACGTCCGGAAGGAGTTCGGAGGGCTGATCGCCGTCAACGACGTCGACTTCGTCATCCCGCGCGGAAAGATCGTCAGCCTCATCGGGCCGAACGGCGCCGGCAAGACGACCTTCTTCAACATCCTCACCGGCGTGTACAAGCCGACCGCGGGCGGCGTCTACTTCGACGGCCGGCCGATCGCCGGTCTGCCGCCGCACGAAGTCACGACGCTCGGCATGGCGCGGACCTTTCAGAACATCCGCCTCTTCCACAACATGACTGCGCTCGAGAACGTCCTCGTTGCCAGGCACAGCCGCATCAAGGGTGGCGTGCTCCGCTCGATCTTCCGTACGCCGGGCCTCAAGAAGGAGGAGCAGGAGGCGCACGAGCGTGCCCACGACCTGCTCGAGTTCTCGGGCCTACGGCGCAAGGACGACGATTACGCCAAGAACCTCGCTTACGGCGACCAGCGGCGCCTCGAGGTCGCGCGGGCGCTCGCGACCGAGCCCAAGCTCCTGCTCCTCGACGAGCCCACCGCGGGAATGAACCCGGAAGAGACGGCGAACTTCACGACCTTCGTGGCCAGACTCCGTGAGGAGCAGAACATGACCGTCCTCCTGATCGAGCACGACATGAAGGTCGTCATGGGCATCTCCGACCGCGTCACGGTGCTCGACTACGGCGAGAAGATCGCCGAGGGCGAGCCGAAGCAGGTCCAGCACGACCCGCGCGTGATCGAGGCTTATCTGGGGACGGCGGCAACCGGGTGACCGGATGAACGCGACCAAGGCCAACGGCAACGTCATCCTCAAGGTGGAGGACGTCCACACCTACTACGGCACGATCCAGGCGCTCAAGGGCATCTCGATTGAGGTGCACGAGGGCGAGATCGTGACGCTCATCGGGGCGAATGGAGCGGGGAAGTCGACGACGCTGCGCTCGATCAACGGGCTCAACCACCCCCGCGAAGGAACCATCACCTTCCAGGGCACGGATATCACGGACACCGCCCCGCACGAGATCGTGAGGATGGGGATCTCGCAGTCGCCCGAGGGCCGGCACGTCTTTCCACGGATGAGCGTGCTCGAGAACCTCGAGATGGGCGCGTACCAGCGGGAGAACCGCTCGGAGATCGCGCAGGATCTCGACCGCGTGTACACGCTCTTTCCGCGGCTTCAGGAGCGGAGGGTCCAGAAGGCAGGGACGCTCTCGGGGGGCGAGCAGCAGATGCTGGCGATGGGACGCGCGCTGATGGCGCGTCCGAAGCTCCTCCTCCTCGACGAACCGTCCATGGGTCTCGCGCCGATCTTCGTCGAGAAGATCTTCGAGATCATCCGCGAGATCAATGACCAGGGAACCCCGATCCTGCTGGTCGAGCAGAACGCGCTGATGGCGCTCGACACCGCGAATCGCGGTTACGTCCTCGAGACCGGTCACATCGCGCTCGCGGACGATGCGAAAGCGTTGCGCGACAATGAGCAGGTTCGGAAAACGTACCTCGGCGAGGAATAACGCCTCCCTCTCGGCGCGTAGACTCGAAGCGTGCCGAAGACACTGACGGGAGCCGAGCTCCAGCTCGACGACGGGCCCGCACGCGACTCCGATCTCTTCCTCGTAGACGGCAACAACCTCGCGTACCGGGCCTACTTCGCCCTGCCCGAGGAGCTCGCCACGTCGGAGGGCTTCCCGACGAATGCGCTCCTGGGCTTCACCAACATGCTTTTCAAGCTGCTGGCGGATTACCGGCCGAAGGGCGTCGCGGTCGCCTGGGACACCCGCGCCGTCCATCGGAAGGAGCTTGCACCCGAGTACAAGATCGACCGGCGGCCGATGCCCGACCTCCTCTCCGAGCAGTTCCCGCACTTCAGGCCCATCGTCGAGGCCTTCGGCTACCGCAACCTCGAGTTCGAGGGCTGGGAGGCGGACGACGTGATCGCCACCCTGGTCGCTCGTGCCGATGAGGCCGGGATCAAGACGACCGTCGTCTCCACGGATCGGGACGCCTTTCAGCTCGTGACCGAGAACGTCTCCCTGATGATGACGCCGCGAGGCGTCGCGGACGTCAACGTCTATACGCCCGAACGTGTCTTTGCCCGCTACGGGGTGACGCCCGAGCAGGTGCCCGACTTCATCGGCCTCAAGGGCGACAGCTCCGACAACATCCCGGGTGTCCCGGGCTTCGGGGACAAGACGGCCGGGCAGTTGATCGCCCAGTACGGGTCGCTCGAAGCCGTGCTCGAGCATGTCGACGAGCTCTCGCCCGCGCGCGGCAAGGCGCTGCGCGAGCACGCCGAGGAGGCGTCGCAGTCGAAGGAGCTCGCGACGATGCGCCGAGACCTGCAGCTCGACTGCGATCCCGCCGACCTGGTGCTGCGACCCCCGGACCGTTCGCGGCTGAAGGAGATGTTCCGCCAGTACGAGTTCCGGAACCTCCTCCAGCGCATCGACGTGATCGACGAGGCGTTGCCGGCGGCGCCGATGAAGCTCGAGGGGGTCTCCATTGCCTGGCGTGAGGCCGACTTGGAGGATGTCGCGGGCGAAGCCGCCCTGGTGGTCGAGGGCGAACGCTTCGCTCTCGCGCGAGAAGACGTCGTCCTGGGCGACTGGAGCGTCGAGGTGATCCCGCGAATTCGCGAGGCGCGGCTCGTAGCGCACGACTTCAAAGCGCTGCCGCGGGAGGTCTATCGCGCAGGGATCGAGCCGGCCGAAGACACGCTCCTGATGGCCTACCTGATCGAGCCGGCCCGGGCCGACTACGCCCTGGACGAGCTCGCCGCCGAATACGGGATCGAGCTGCAGCCCGAGCCGGCCGCGGAGGAGGAGACCGCCGATCTCATCCGGCATGCGGGCGCCGCTCTGCGGCTGGCCGGGCCGCTGAAGGGTCGCGTCGTCGAGCGCGGGCTCGAGCCGCTCTACAGGGAGATCGAGCTTCCTCTCATAGGTGTGCTTGCGGCAATGGAGGATGCCGGGGTCCGCATCGACACGTACCGGATGGGGGAGATCACCGCTCGCCTCGCCGACCGGGTGGAGGAGCTCGAGACGAAGGCTCACAAGCTTGCGGGCGAGGAGTTCATGCTCGGCTCTACGCAGCAGGTGGCCCGCATCCTCTTCGAGAAGCTCGAGCTGACCGCCGGAAGGAAGGGCAAGACCGGTTATTCCACCGATACGCGTGTCCTCCGCACCATTCGTGGCGAGCATCCGATCGTCGAGGTGATCGAGGAATGGCGGGAATACTCGAAGCTCCTGAACACGTATCTGGGCCCGCTCCCGGAGCTGATCTCGGAAGAGGACGGTCGCCTGCACACGACCTTCAACCAGGCGGTGGCGTCGACTGGCCGGCTCTCCACGACGAACCCGAACCTGCAGTCGATCCCGATCCGCACCGAGCTGGGGCGGGAGATCCGGTCGGCCTTCGTCGCCGATCAGGGGTTCCGACTCCTCTCCGCGGACTACTCCCAGGTCGAGCTGCGCATCCTCGCCCACGTCTCCGGCGAGCCGAAGCTTCGCGAAGCCTTCGCCCGCGGGGAGGACATCCACGCCGCCACGGCGGCGGAGGTGCTCGGGAAGGATCCCGCGACCCTGACGAAGGGCGAGCGCAGCGTCGCCAAGATGGTCAACTTTGGGATCATCTACGGGATCTCGGCCTTCGGGCTCTCCGAGAATCTCGAGATCCCGCGCGAGGAGGCTCAGGCTTACATCGACACGTACCTCGCGCGCTTCCCGCTCGTCCAGGACTTCATCCAGCGGACGATCGAGCGTTCGGAGCGGGACGGCTATGCGACGAGCCTGTTCGGCCGGCGCCGCCCTGTCCCCGAGCTGAAGGCGTCGAACCGCCAGACGCGATCGCTGGGAGAGCGGCTGGCGGTCAACTTCGTCATGCAGGGAACGGCCGCGGACATCATCAAGAAGGCGATGGTGTCGATCCACCGCCGGCTGCGCGCCGAAGGCCGGGCCGCGCGGCTCGTCCTCCAGGTGCATGACGAGCTCCTGTTCGAGGTGCCCGACGTCGAGCTCTCGTCCATCAAGGACCTCGTCCGCGAGGAGATGTGCGGCGCCTACGCGCTCGAGCCGCCCCTCGCCGTGGACGTCGGCGTTGGCGACGACTGGAACGAAGCGAAGTCCTGACTTAGCCGCTGCGCAGACGCCGGGGTCTCTCCTGACTTAGCCACTGCGCACACGCCGGGGTCCGACCCCGACCTTGTCCAAAGCGCACACGCCGGGGTCTGACCCCGGCCTTGTCCAAACACGCCAGCCCGGCCGTGCGATTTTGTTACAGGCGCATCGCATGGATCCAGGGCTCGTGACTTCGGGCTGGGCTAATACGGACACGCTGGGGTCTGACCCCGACTTGATCCAGGACTACTGCGAGGTGTCCGAGCCGGACTTGGCTTAGCGAGGGCGCCAGGCGAGTTGGGCCGCCTGTGCCGGCCAGGTCGCGATAGGGCCGCCGCGAGTCCGTGCGTAGAAGACAACGGCGTCCGGCTGCGCCACGGCGATCCACCGTCCGTCCGGAGACCAGGCTGCATCCCGGCCCGGGAAGAACCGCGGGGCGATTCCCCGAAAACAGCCGAGATCGATCAGCTGTACGCCGCCCCCCGGGGACTCCTGCTGGCGGAACATGGCCGCGCAACCGTCTGGCGAGACGATCGGAGTGCTGCCCTGAACATCCTCGGGCAGCTCGATCCTGGCGCGGCGCCCGCCGTCCGGCCCGTACACCTCGAGCCGTCGGCCGTTCAGCCCGATCACGATCGAGCCGTCTGCGAGGAAGACCGCAAAGGTGATGCCGCCGTCGGCGCGGAGGACACGCTCGCCCTCGACGAGCAGCGCGTTTCCGACCGCGTAGGCGATGCGCGAATCGGCCGTGTACCCGACGGGGCAGGCCGGGAGTCGGCGGGCCGGGCCGCCGAGCTCCAGGTCGAAGCCCGTCCGGCGCCGGCCGCACCAGGCGACTCGCTGCCCGTCGGGGCTCCAGAGGACGACGCCGAAGAGCGCGCGGTACCCGCCCAGGTCGGCGTTAGGACGGTCGAGATTGGCGAGCCGAAACGGCGCGAGTCCGTCCGCGGAGGCCGGTCCCAGCCCGTACGCGATCCGATCCCCGACAGGCGGCGCCCACAGATCGCAGTTCCCTGCGAACCTCGCCAGGGGACGCTCGCGGCCTCCGGCAAGGCCGATGACCCTGACCCGGCAGTCGCGGGCGTCCGTGAAGACGAGGGATCCGGCGAGGGCGCCGAGGGGCCAGTTCGCCGGCGCTTCGGCCTGGGGTCTGGGGCCCGGAAGACGGGTAGGCGACGTCTGGACGGCGTCGGTCCCGGATGTCGTCTGTTCGGTACCGTTCACCCGTCCACGGATGGCGTCGGCCGCGGCAAATCCGCCGATCAACACGACCGCGCAGACGACGATGAAATCCCGAGGCCTCAAAATCCCGTGGCTATACTGGCTACCTCTTTAAATGGTGCAGAACGAGACGATCACTGAAGAAAATACGCCGAAGTCAGACGACGACGTCTGGACTCAAGGTCCCGACGGCGAACTGATCCCCGACTACGACTCGACCTTCCCCATCATCAACGAGGGCGAGGTCGTGAGCGGCAAGGTCGTACGCGTCGACAAGGACGAAGTCCTGATCGACATCGGCTACAAGTCCGAGGGCGTCATCCCGGTTTCGGAGCTGTCGATTCGACGTTCGGTCAACCCGGCCGACGAGGTCAACATCGGCGACGAGATCGACGCGCTCGTGATGACGAAGGAGGACGCCGAGGGTCGGCTTATCCTCTCGAAGAAGCGTGCCCGTTTCGAGATGGCGTGGAAGCGCATCGAGGGGGCGGCGGAGAGCGGAGAGCCCGTCGAAGGGACGGTGATCGAGGTCGTGAAGGGCGGGCTAATCCTCGATCTGGGCGTGCGTGGGTTTCTGCCCGCCTCGCTCGTGGACATCCGCCGCGTCCAGGACCTCGACGAGTTCATGGGCCAGACACTGCGCTGTAAGGTGATCGAGCTCAACCGCAGCCGCAACAATGTCGTGCTCTCGCGCCGCGCCGTCCTCGAGGAGGAGCGCAAGGAGATGCGCCAGGCGATCCTCGACCGTCTCTCGCCCGGCGATGTCGTGACGGGGACCATCTCCAACATCGTCGACTTCGGCGCCTTCGTGGACCTCGAGGGCATCGACGGGCTCATCCACATCTCCGAGCTCTCCTGGAGTCACGTAAACCATCCCTCGGAGCTGCTCGAGATCAGCCAGGAAGTGCAGGTCAAGGTGCTCGACATCGACCGCGAGCGGCAGCGCATCTCGCTCGGCCTGAAGCAGACCCAGTCGGACCCCTGGCAGCAGGTGGTGGACATGTACGACCAGGGGGACGTCATCGAAGGGAAGGTGACGAAGGTGGTCACCTTCGGCGCCTTCATCGAAGTCGTGCCGGGCGTCGAGGGGCTTGTTCACATCTCCGAGCTGGCGCAGCACCACGTCGAGAACCCGCGCGAGGTCGTGACCCAGGGTGAGTCGGTGCGCGCGAAGATCATCGAGATGGATCCGGAGCGGCGTCGCCTGTCCCTCTCCCTGAAGCGGGTCGACGAAGGAGAAGGCGGCACCGGGGTCGGCGAGGGGGCCACCGAGTTGGGCCTCTCCGAGGAAGTCTTCGCCGAAAACATGGCAGAGGAGCCCGTCTCCGGGGAGGCCTTGGCTGCGAGCGCGGCTCAGGAGCCCGTCCCCGAGGAGAGCTTCGTCGAGGAACCGCCGGCCGAGCAATCCGACGAGAGCATCGAGGCCGACAGCGTGGCGCCGGAAGATCCGGGTCCCGGCGACTCCGAGGGCGGCTATCCGGCTCCGCCTGAGGAAAAAGAGCCCACCTAACGCCCGTCCCGTGGCGGTCGCCGTCACGGGAGGAATCGGGGCGGGGAAGTCCGAGGCGCTGGGGGCGTTCGCGCGCCACGGTGCGGCCGTGATCTCGAGCGACGAGATCGTCCATGACCTGCTCCGCTCGGACGAGGACGTGCGCGCTGCGGTGCGCGAGCGCTTCGGCGACGGCGTCTTCGGCCCCGAGGGCCAGGTCGACCGGGGCCGCATCGCCGACATCGTCTTCGCCGACCCTGAGCAGCTCGACTGGCTCGAGCGTCTCCTGCACCCCCGCGTCATTGCCGCTTATCTTCGTTGGCGGGACGACCTCGCCAGCCTTCCGGATCCGCCTGCCGTCTGCGTGACCGAGGTCCCTCTCCTCTACGAGGTCGGGGGAAACACACGCTTTGACGCAGTCGTCGTGATCACAGCAGCGCCGGACGTGCGAGTCTCTCGCCAGGTGCGTCCGATGCAGGACCGTGAGCGGCGGCTGATCCCGGACGAGGAGAAGCTCTCGCGAGCCGACTTCGCCTACGTCAACGACGGGTCGCTCGAGGAGCTCGACCAGTTCGTGTCTGGGGTCGTGGAGAAACTCAGCGCATGAGGGTCTTCCTCTCCGTCCTAGTCCTCGTGGCCGCCGCGGGAGCCGGGATCGCGTACGTGCAGGAAGCGCATCCGGCGTGGTACGAGCGCCTCCGCTATCCGCTCTCCTACGACCACATCGTCGTCGGTCACGCCGCGAACTACGACCTCGACCCTGCGCTCCTCGCAGCAGTCATCTATCGGGAGAGCAAGTTCGATACCCGCGCCCGCTCTTCGTCCGGCGCGATCGGGCTCATGCAACTCCTGCCGGACACGGCCAAGGGGATCGCCGTCCACACTGGGGGCTCGCGCTTCCGGGTGGCCGACCTCTACGACCCCGAGATCAACGTGCGCTACGGCGCCTTTTACCTGCGGCGGCTGCTGACGAAGTACGGAGATATGCGGCTCGCGCTCGCCGCGTACAACGCAGGGCAGGCGAATGTCGACGAATGGCGCGCGCAGGGGAAGGGGATCGCCTTCGCCGAGACGCGGGAGTACGTGGACTCCGTGCTGAAGACGCGTGACATCTACGCGAATGCCTATCGCAAGGAGCTAGGCCTTGACTAACTTCGCCGGACGTCCTCACAGTCCGGCGCGACGACGTCAATTCGGTCCGCGCGAACGATGTCCAACCCGGAACCGCAGGCGATTCGATCGCGATTGCCTTCCCGGGTGAGCACGTGGTCTCTACCGGCGCCGCCCCGGACTACATCGCGGCCCCTGCCCGGGAAGACGTAGTCCGGGCCTGCGCCCGCGCGGATCCGATCGGCGCCGTCGCGACCGCACATGATGTCGTACCGGCGGGTCCCGACGAGCACGTCGGCGGTCGAGGTCCCGTTTCTCGTACAGAGCAGCGTGCGATCGAATCCCGGCGGCGGCGGATTGCAGAGCCGGGCAAGCGGCTGCACCAAGCGTTTGACGATCGTCCGGCCATTCGCCGTCGCGGCGATGTTTCGGAGCTGGTAACGATCGACGGCCAGGTCGTAGATCTCTCGCACGCCCGTTCGGTAGGTGATGAAGCTGTAGCGAGGCGATCGCAGGGCGCAGTACGTCGGCGGGTACCGGTTCAGCGCCTCGACAAGAAAGCTCGGGCGCCAGGCGACATCGTTACCCGCCAGTATCGACAGCAGGCTTCGCCCTTCGGATCCAGGAGCGGCCACGCCCGCGACCTCCGCAAACGTCGGCGCGAGGTCGATACCCAGGGCCGCGCGCGTCTCCCTCCTCGCGGAGGAGATGAGGGCGTCGTAGCGCACGACGAAGGGGACGCGAACGCTCTCCTCGTACGGATACCACTTTGCTACGAGCCGGTGCTCGCCCCAGAGAAAACCGTTGTCGGAAACAAAGACGATGAGGGTGTCGCCGAGCTCCCTTCGGTCTGCGAGCGCCTGAATGATTGACCCCACGGCCTCGTCGACGGCGAGCAGCGACTGAAGCTGACGGCGGCGCAAGGTGTCAAATGATTGGCGCCTGGCAGCGTCCCAGCTCGGCACAGCCCGGACCCAGCGCGGTTTGTCCGCGACGTCCCGCTCGTTGTAGCTGGGCGGGCGCCAGCGCGGGAGATCCGCGAATGCGCTCGTGTGACGAGCGGCCGGCGTGGCGGGCCGGTGCGGGCCGTACGGTGCGAAGTAGAGGAAGAAGGGGCCCGTCGCAGTCGAGATGAACGAGACTGCTTGCCGGGCGAGGAAATCGGTGGAGTACCTCGCCCGGTCCGTGAGCGGGAAGTCCTCGCCGTCGATGTCGAAGCCATATCGGTAGTAACCCGGCGGCCGAAGGGCGACCCAGCGGTCCCATCCCGGCGGGACGTAGGAGCCTGGGTAGCCGTTCAGGTACTTGCCTATCAGCGCGGTGTCGTAGCCGGCGGCGTCGAGCCAAGTCGCGAGGGTCGATTCATCGCGAAACCCGGCAAAACCGCCGAGCGGATCGCCGTTACGGTAGACGCGCGTCCTGTGCGAGTACGAGCCGGTCAAGATGCTGGCCCGGCTCGGGCAGCACAGTGGATTCGTCACGAATCCGTTCGCGAACGTGACCCCGTGTGCGACAAGCTTGCTCTGCACCGTGGGCATGTACGAGATCGTGTCCCAGCGTTGGTCGTCCGTGAGGATGAGGACGATGTTCGGTTGCTGGGCGGCGGCCTTTCCGGGGCCTACGAAGACTGCGAGCAGCGCACACGCAAAGCCGATCAGACGGACCCCTGGGCGCACCGCCAAGAGTGTAGAGACTGGGCGGAGCGTTCAAGGGGCCCCTGGACCGGCAGCTACGATGAGTCGGTGGTGGCCCAATTCAAAGTTTCCGAGGCTTACCGCCCCACCGGCGACCAGCCGGACGCGATCGGGTCCCTGTCGGCCAGCCTGAAGGCAGGCGACAAGTACCAGACGCTGCTCGGTGCCACAGGGACGGGCAAGACCGCGGCGATGGCGTGGATCATCGAGCAGGTGCAGAAGCCGGCGCTCGTGATCGCTCACAACAAGACACTGGCCGCACAGCTCTGCAACGAGTTCCGCGAGTTCTTCGCGGAGAACGCGGTCGAGTACTTCGTCTCGTACTACGACTACTACCAGCCCGAGGCGTACGTCCCGCAGGCCGACCTCTACATCGAGAAGGACGCCTCCATCAACGACGACATCGACCGCCTGCGCCATGCGGCCACGAGCGCGCTGCTCGTCAGACGGGACGTCGTCATCGTGGCGTCCGTCTCCTGCATCTACGGCCTCGGCTCACCGGTCGAGTACGAGCAGAAGACCGTGCTGCTCGGCACGGGGATGGAGATCGACCGCGACGTGATGCTCCGCAAGCTCGTCGACATCCAGTACTCGCGCAACGACTCCTTCCTCGGACGCGGGCGCTTCCGCGTACGTGGGGACGTGGTCGAGGTGCAGCCGGCCCACATGGAGTCGGCCTACCGGATCTCGCTCTTCGGTGACGAGGTTGAGTCGATCACCCACTTCGACCCGCTTTCCGGCGAGGTCTTCGCGCGCCTCGAGCACCTGGCGATCTTCCCGGCGACGCAGTACGTGACCTCCCGCGAGACGATCGAGCGCTCCCTGGACGAGATCCGCCACGAGCTGGAGGAGCAGGTCAAGCTCTTCGAGTCGCAAGGCAAGCTGCTCGAGGCGCACCGGATCCGGCAGCGCACCGAGTACGACATGGAGATGCTCGCCGAGCTCGGGTACTGCAACGGGATCGAGAACTACTCGCGCATCCTGGACGGCCGTCCCGTTGGATCGGCTCCGCACACGCTCCTGGACTTCTTCCCGGACGACTTCGCCGTCTTCGTTGACGAGTCGCATCAGACGGTGCCCCAGCTCGGCGGGATGTACGAGGGCGACCGCTCGCGCAAGGAGACGCTCGTCGAGTACGGCTTTCGGCTTCCGTCGGCGCTGGACAACCGTCCGTTGCGCTTCGACGAGTTCATCGAGAAAGTGCCACAGCTCGTATTCGTCTCCGCGACGCCCGGCCCCTTCGAGCTCCGCAACTCGACGAACATCACGGAGCAGATCATCCGGCCGACCGGGATCGTCGATCCGGAGGTCGAGATTCGGACGTCGAAGAACCAGATCGACGACCTCCTGAACGAGATCCGGCGCAGGGAGGAGGCGGGCGAGCGCGTTCTGGTCACGACGCTGACCAAGAAGATGGCGGAGGATCTGACCGACTATCTGCTCGAGTCCGGTGTGAAGGCACGCTACCTCCACTCCGAGATCGACACGCTGGAGCGGATCCAGATCATCCGGGAGCTTCGTCTCGGCGAGTACGACGTGCTGGTGGGCGTCAACCTCCTGCGCGAAGGGCTCGACCTACCCGAGGTGTCGCTCGTCGCCATCATCGACGCGGACAAGGAGGGCTTCCTCCGCGGCCAGACGGCGCTCATCCAGACGATCGGTCGTGCCGCGCGAAACGTGAACGGCAAGGTCGTCATGTACGCCGACAAGCTGACGGAGGCGATCAAGGGCGCCGTCGACGAGACGAACCGCCGCCGCGACATCCAGCTCCGCTACAACGAGGAGCACGGGATCACGCCGGAGTCGATCATCAAGGGCGTCTCCGACATCGCCGAGTTCCTGTCGCTCGAGTCGCCGACCGTCCCGGGGAGGCGCCGCCGCGGTCGCCGGCAGGTGGAGGGCATGCGTCCCGAGGAGATCGAGAAGCTCGTGGTCTCGCTGGAGGAGGAGATGTACGCGGCCGCTGAGGAGCTTCGTTTCGAGTATGCGGCCAAGCTCCGAGACGAGATCAAGGAACTTCGCCGCGAGCTCCAGGCGGCTGCTCAAAGCGCCGCCTGACCTTGGCCTTCGGGTTGTAAGGCGGGCCGAAAGAGAGTTAACTACCGCCCGTCCGTGAACCCTCCCCGGGAGAGGAGTCTCATGAAGCACAGGCGTTTCTGGCTGGCGTCGCTGGCCGTACTGACACTCGTCCTCGTCACGACGATGGGCCCCGGCCGCGCCGGCCCTGAGAAGACGAACGCCGCGGGGGTCACGCGCGTCGTCCTCTTCTCCTCGGACGGCATGCGGCCGGACCTCATGCAGCAGTACGCCGCGGCCGGTGCCATGCCGACGTACGCCGGGTTGATGGCAACGGGCGTCAAGGGAGCCAACGGGATGCTCCAGGCCTTCCCGCCCAACACCGGGGTGGGCTGGTACACGATGGCGACCGGGACGTACCCGTCCGAGCATGGCTCCACGAACAACACCTTTCATCGGACGGGCGACGCGTTCGCCAACTCGACGTCGTTTTCGGCCTCTGCAAGCCTGCAGGCGGACACCATCGCCAACGCGGCCGAGCGCGCCGGCAAGAAGGTCGCCCAGATCGAGTGGGTCGGCGGCCGCAACGCCGGCATCGCCGGGCCCACCGTCGACTTCGTCAACTTCTTCTCGACCCGCGGCGTTCTCACGGCTCCTGCGATCGCCGACGAGCAAAGCGGTGCGGCCGCGTTTGGCCTCTCCTACCAGGTCGCCGCTTTCGCGGACGCTTCGGGTTGGACGAACGTACCGGGGAGCACCCTGACTCCGAAAGAGACGGTGCTGAGCGTTCCGACCACCTTCGCCGCCCAGAACCCGACGCGTACGTACGACGTCTACATCTACGCGGCCGGCAGCGGCTACGACCACGCGCTGCTCGTGCGGAGCGGCGCGGCGAAGGACGGGAGCCAGGCGGCCGCAAACCTCGCGGTGGGCGACTTCAAGGAGATCAAGCTCACGGGCGCGGACGGTCTGATCGGCGCTCGTGCCGGGCAGACGGCAGGCTTCTACACGAAGCTGATCTCGCTCGAACCCGACCTGTCCTCCTTCAAGCTCTACTTCACCTCGGTCGAGCGTGTGATCGCGACATGCGCCACGACCGCGTGCGACGCCCTTCCGGCCGGAGGAGCGGGCGAGAACAAACTCGAGAAGTACATCGCCGACAATCTTCCAACGGCCATCGCGGCCGATTTCGCGCCGCTCGAGGCTCGTATCATCGACGAGGACACGTACGTCGAGCAGGGCCGCGACCTCGAGAAGGCCTACGGGGACTCGGTCCTCCAATACGTCCTCGGGACGCTTCAGCCCGATACCGATCTCGCCCTCATCGGCTTTCCCGTCACGGACGAGTTCTCGCACCAGTTCATGGGCCTCTATACGCCGACCGACATGGACGGTGATCCCAACCCATACTTCGACAACGTCGACGGCCTCGGACCGCCTGACGATCGGACCGCGATCCGAGAGGGCTACGTTCGCAGCGCCTACCACGAGGCCGACGCGAAGCTCGGCCTCGCGAGGACTCTCATGGGCGGCAACCCAACGACGTTCGCGGGTTCCGATCACGGCTTCGGCCCGCAGTGGTATGCCGTCAACGCCCGCAAGGTGCTCTTCGACGCTCAGGTGGACGGCATCTCGCTCCATGCCAGTGGAGGCAACACGGCGTCGAACTGCCGGGGCACCGCGACCGATCTGACCAAGGCGTGCTGGGCCGGCGGGACGATCCAGGTGTACGTCAACCCGACGTTGCCGGCGGGCACCACGTACGAGGAGGTCCGGACGGCCGTCATCGACACCTTCGAGAACCTAAGCGACTCGGCGAACCCCGGCAAGGAGGTCGTCGCGAGAGTCATGAAGAAGGAGGAGCTGCGAAACGTCGACGGCTCAGACTCGCTGCATCCGAACCGGAGCGGCGACGTCGTCGTCGTCCTCAGGCCTCCGTATCAGTCGGACGCGGGCACTCCGGGCCAGGCGATCGCGTTCTCGCAGTTCTTCGGCCAGCACGGTTACCTGCCGGACCTCGTCGATCTCGCACACAACGTCAACATGCACGCGACCTTCGTCGCGGGCGGACCGGGCGTGCAACACCAAGCGGACGTCGTCGGCGTCCGGGCGATCGACCTCGCCCCAAGCATCTCGTACTTCATGGGCATTCCCGAGCCGCAGAACGCACGCGGGAAGATTCTCCTGAAGCTCTTCAATGGCACGAGTGCTTTCAAGGAGATCGACATCCTCGACATCAGCGACTACCACGGGCAGCTGATCCCGCTCTCGGAGGTCTCCGATACCGTCGGGCCGACCTTTGGCATCGGCGGCGCAGCGTTCTTGAAGCCGTGGTTCGACCTCTACCGGGCGGAAAACCCGGGCGCCGTCATCACGGTGGCGGCGGGCGACTCCGTCGGCGCAACGCCCCCGATCTCGAGCTTCTTCGGCGACAAGCCCACAATCGAGCTCATGAACGAGATGGGGTTCACCTACGACGGTCTCGGCAACCACAACTTCGACCGCGGACAGCAGTACCTGCGCAACGAGCTAATACCGCTCGCGAAGTTCAAATACGTATCCGCGAACATCATCGATCCTGGCACGGGCAAGACCCCGGCTGAATGGGCACCGTCGCGCACGTTCGACTTCGGGTCGGTGAAGCTGGCGGTGATCGGCTTCTCGAACGACGACCTACCCACGCTGATCAACCCCGCCGGGCTCGTGCCGTTCGTGGTCACGAACTCGACGGACGCAGTGAACAAGCGAGCGGTCCAGTTGAGCAAGCAGTCCAACATCGACGCAGTGATCGCCATCGGCCATCTCGGAGCGACGGCTGGTTCGCTCGACAGCCCCACCGGGCCGCTCGTCGACCTCGCTGACGACGTCACGAACGTGGACGCCGTGATCGGCGACCACACCGACGTCCAGGTGCTCACCCATCGGCCAAACGGCGTGCTCGTGACGGAGAATCGCAGCAAGGGCATCCGCTTCACCCGCGTGCGCCTGATCGTCGATACGGCCACGAACCAGGTCGTCTACAAGACGGCCGACTTCCACAAGCCGTGGAACATCGGCGTCACTCCTGATCCTAAAATTCAGGCGCGGATCGACGAGCTGAATGCTCAGCTTGGGCCGATTCTCAACACGCAGATCGGGAGCTCGACGAAGTTCATCCCGCGCGCGGATCAATGCGGGAACGGCAACGGGCGGACGTGTGAGTCGCTCGTCGGGAACGTCGTCACCGATGCGATGCGTGCCACGTACGCGTCGACAGGCGTCGAGTTCGCGATCACGAACTCGGGCGGTCTCCGGGCTGACCTCACCTGCCCGACGACCGACAACCCGAGCGACTTCTGCCCGGCTTACACACCGCCGCCCTATCCGATCACGCGCGGACAGGTGCTGACCGTGCTCCCGTTCGGAAACATCGTCACCACAGTGACCATCAGCGGCGCCGAGCTGAAAACGATGCTCGAGAACGGCGTCTCTCGGATGCCGGCCGTGGACGGGCGGTTCCCGCAGGTGTCCGGCCTCTGCTTCACGTACGACATCGCCTTGCTCGCGGGCAGCCGCGTCCTCTCGGCTTTCGAGGCGGACTCGGCCGGGAATTGCACGGCGACACCGGTCGACCTGACTGCGGCATCGAGCTACAAGATCGCCGAGAACGACTTCATGACGGGCGGCGGCGACGGCTACCCGGTGTTCTCCAGCCGGGCGACGACGCAGGACATCATGGATCAGGTCACCGCCGACTACATCACGGCCAACTCGCCGCTCAGTCCGTTCGTGAAAGCGTTCCCGGACGGCCGCATCAACTGCGCGGACTCGAATGGTGCGACGGCGCCGAACTGCCCGACGCTGACCGCGTCGCCTTAGGGGTTCTCGAGGGAGCCCGCCGCTTCGCGCGGCGGGCTCCCTGCTTCGATTCGTTTGCTCGCGGGCAAGTGCCGTTCGCATGAGCAAGGACGATCTGCTTGGACTCGACAAGCGCAGGGCCGTCATCACGGTGGTCCTCGCCTTACTCCTCGCGGCCGGGGCCGTCGGGCTCGTCGGCAAGATCGCGGACTTCGGCAAGCTGATGGACGCCCTGCGGGAGGCGGACAAGACGTGGTTCCCGATCTGCCTCGCCGGCCTCGTAGCCGCTTATGCCGGCTATATCCTCGGCTACCGGGAAGTCGCCCGAATGCACGGCGGGCCTCGCCTCCCGCTCTGGACGGTGGCCCGGATCATCGGCATCGGCTTCGGCGCGAATGTGCTCGGCTCCGCCGCGGGTGGGCTCGCGGTGGACTTCTGGGCTCTACGCAGAGCCGGCGCGGGAACCCACGAGTCGGCGCGGAGGGTCCTCGGCTTCAACACCCTGGAATGGGCCCTGCTCGGGACGTTCGCGGCCGTCGCGGCGATCTTCGTGCTGGCTGGACGAGGGGAAGGAGCGCCCCTGGCGATGACGCTTCCCTGGATCGTGTGCGTTCCTCTCTTCGCCGTAGCCGCGGCGTGGGTCAGCTCGCCGAAG
This sequence comes from Gaiellaceae bacterium, assembly GCA_035601195.1. Lineage (GTDB taxonomy): Bacteria > Actinomycetota > Thermoleophilia > Gaiellales > Gaiellaceae > JAIBJP01. The sequence continues at coordinate 47,786 of DATNOU010000034.1, forward strand.
CGGTGGCGCCGCCTGACGGAACTGGGAGGCCCGACCCCAAAGAGGGCCGGGGGTCTGGCCGGGTGGTCACGGTGGCTTCTCGCCAAGGCGCGGAAGGGCCTCGCCGATGCGATCGGCGGCGTCGTGGTCGTGCGCCATCTCGTCACGCACCCGCGCGCCCATCCCGCCGGTGTGTTCGGCTTCGCCCTTTATTGGTTCGGGCACCTCCTGACCCTCTACGCGGCCCTGCGGGCGTTCACCGAGACGCGCCTTGTCCTCGCCGCCCTCGTGCTCGCGTTCGCGACGGGCTACGTGGCGACGGCGCTTCCGCTTCCCGGTGGTGGCTCGGGTGGGATCGAGGCAGCGCTCGCCTTCAGCCTCCACGGCGTCGGGGTGCCGCTCGCGCCCGCCCTCCTGAGCGTGCTCGTCTACCGCTTCTTCACGTTCTGGCTGCCGATTCTGCCAGCGCTCGCCTTGCTCCCCACTGTGAAGCAGCTCAACCGCGAGCTCCCGCGGTTCGCGGGCGAGCCACGGTCCCGAGTGGCTCGACGCCGCGCGGAAAACGGCGGTCAGCGATCTGGGCCCACTGGTTCCCGGCCCACGCGTACGTAAGGACCCGAATGGAGAGCTCGTCGACCTCAAAGAGGTGCAGGCCGCGGGCCTCGCCCCGGCGCTTGGGACGCGGCTGGCCCAGGCCGGGAGCGGTGACGACCGTCGTTCCTCTCACCCGGCCGCCGACGAGCTCGAACTCTCGGCGCTCGCTCGCCGCGCTCTGGTGGACGTGACCGGAGACGATCAGCTCGGCTCCTGCGTCGACCAGCGAGCCAAGCAGCGTGTATCGCTTGGCGATCGTCCGCTTCAGTGTGCGCCAGGGAGCACCGAGCAGGTGGTGGTGGAGGGCGACCATGCGCAGCGCCGTTTCCGGGGCGTCCGCGAAAACGCGGCGCACGTGCTCGAGCTGAGCGCTGCGGACGGCGCCGCCCTGCTGCTTCCAGGGTCGTACGGAGTTCAGGCCGCAGACGACAAGCCGTTCGGACCGGTAGACCGGCTCGAGCTCGGGCCAGCAGCGGTGAAACTCCTCGAAGGTCCGCGTGAAGCGCCAGGGAGGCCAGCGGGGGATGTCGTGGTTACCGGGGATGACGAGAAGCGGGGCGTCCAGCGAGCGCAGGAGGGCGGCCGCCCGCTCGTGTTGGGCCTGCGTATTCCGGTGCGTGAGGTCACCGCTCGCGACGACGAGCTCCGGCCGGCTCTCGGCCACGAGCATGCGGAGATCGCCTTCCACCTCGGGTTCTTCTTGCGTTCCTGCATGAAGGTCGGAGACCTGCAGGACGCGTAGGGGTGGCATCAGGCGGGGAGACTATAGTTTGAGCCATGGTCGACGAGCCTGCCGAGATCTTCGACGACATGTACCTGGGCCTTCGGGCCGGCGCCGCCGGGCGTAAGCAGCGCCGCGGCGAGCCGCTCTCCGCCGAGGAGCAAGAGGCGATTGGCCGGTGGCAGCGCCTGGCGCCCTGGCGCAAGGCAATCGCCATCGGCGGGTTTGCCCTCGGAACCTTCGGGCTTGGGTTCGCCGCCGGCGGCCTTATTTTCGGCCGCTGGCGCCCACGCCGCGCCCGCTAAGCCCGCCGAGCCCGGGCTAGCCTTCTTCCACTTCCTTGGCGGGGAAGAGGACCGCGGGCACGTCCTCGTCGGCGGGATTGCGGTGACGGATGATGACGTCCACGAGTGTCGCGAAGACAGCCGCGAGGGGGATAGCCAGGAGCACGGCGAAACCACCGAAGAGGATCCCGATCGTGGTGACGGAGACGAGCACCGTCAGCGGAGTGAGCCCGACCGCGTGGCCGAGCACGCGCGGGATGACGACGTAGTCCTCGAGTAGTCGCACACCGAGCACAGCGAGGCCGGCGGCCAGCGCGAGCTGCCACGACTGGGTGAGGCCGACGCCGATCGCCACCGCTCCTGCCGCTATCGGCCCGATCACGGGGACGATCTCCACGAGCCCGGCGAAGATCCCGATCAGGAGCCAGAACGGCAGCCCGATCAAGTAGAAGATCAGGCACAAGAGCGACGCGACGAAGAAGATGAGGAGGAGCTGGCCGCGGACATACGCGCCGAGCTTCATGTCGATCAGGTTCCAGGTATCCCGGACCACGCGTCTGCGCTCTCGGGGGAGCATCGACAGCACGAGGCCCTCCGCTCGGTCGCGCTCGAAGATCCAGTAGGCACCACACGCGAGGGTGAAGAAGATCCCCAGGAACACCTCGAACACGGTGAAGGTGACCGAGAGGGCCGGATCGAGAATGTCCTTTCCAGCCGGGAGCTCGTCAAGGCCGGTCTGCACCCGCTTGAGGATTTCGTGCTTGACGCCGGTGGACGCCTTCGTCTCCTTCTGCAGTTCTGAGCTCGAGGTTGGGATGCCCCCGAGCGCGTTGTCGACCTGGTCGATCGCCCGAGGTACAACCGCCCAGAGGAGCAGCGCGATCACGCCGAGCAAGACGGCGTAGTGGGCCAGGACGCCGATTCCACGCGGGATGCGGTAGCGATGGAGCCACTCGACGCTCGGGCGCATGGCCGCCGCGATGATGAAGGCGAGGAAGAGCAGCGCGATGACGATGCGCAGCTTCCACAGCGCGAGCGCGAGCGCGACCACCGTGACGACGATCAGCGCCGCGACGAACGCCTTACGGGCTGTGTCCTTCATGTCCGGGATTCTCGCCGTAATAGTGCCTGCGGAAACGAGGATTTCCACGCGCCTGCGCAGAACTACTCCGCATGCTCGGATATCTGGAGCCGGGTGAGCAGGTGCGCCTCGAGGAGAGGCCTCATGCGGCCGCGCTCGCGCGTCCGCTGGGGTGGTCCGTGTTCCTCGCCCTCGTGGGCGGGATCCTCGTGGTCCTTGCACCTGCCTCGCTGGGGCTCGTCGGCGCTCTCCTCCTCGTGGCGGCGGCTCTGCATGCGCTCGCGGCCGTCTGGCGATGGGATCGCACCCACCTCATTCTCACCACCGACAAGCTGTTCGTCGTCCACGGCATCGCGCAGAGACGCGCGGCGGCCGTGCGCCTGGCCCGGGTAGGTCCTGTGGAGATGGAGCAGAGCGTGGTGGGACGGATTTGCGGCTACGGGACTGTGATCGCCGGCGACCTCGAGATCCCGTTCGTGCCCGATCCCGACCGCGTCTGCAGTCTCGCCGGCTAAACCCTCTTAGTAGGCTGAGGGCGCGATGCGCCCGCTCGGGACCTGGGTCGTCATCGGAGCGCTTGCTCTCATCGGGCTGTTCGCGGCGCGCGATGCGCTGCGCGGCGACGAGGCTCCGGCGTCGAGCGCTGCCGTTCAGACGCTCGAGGAGCGGCGCCACGCGCCGCCCGCGGTCGCAAGGCTGCCGCTGATCGCCGACAAGGACCGGTTGGCCGCCGAGCTGCAGGCTCTCGGCGCAGGCGGAGTCCTCTATCTCACGGACGCCAACTGCCGCCGCTACTTGCTCGGCCTGCCCGCACTGGTGTGGACGACTGAACAAGGGCTGCCCGGGCCGGATTGCTCAAGAGCCGGGAGTCCGGTCGTGAGCGAGCGCTCCGGTCTGGCCGCAGAGCAGGTCGGCGCGGAGACGATCGAGGTTTCCTCCGAGATCTGGAGCTTCAGGTTTCCTGGGTTCTCGCCCGCGTTCAAGCCGAGTGGGACGTTGACGTTCGTGCGCGACGGGCGCGTCTACGAATGGACCTCGGCTTGTCAGGCGGGGGCTGCGACCGTGACCTTCCGAGGGCTCCGAGAGATCGACCGCTGCCCGAGGCAGGTGGGCGGCGCGCCCCCGCTCGTGCAGGAGCTCGTCTGGTCCGGGGAGGACGACTTTGCCGTCATCGCAGGACCGCAGGGAGTCCGGTCCTTGCTCGTGAAGCGAGACGGACGAGCGATCTCGCTTTTCAAGAGCGTGGGAGCTTCGTTGAGCGGTCTCGTGGCCAGCCCGCACGGGCGCTATTTCGGCGCGCGTGTGGGCGGGAGCATGTTCGTCTTCGACAGCCGCCGGCCTGGCAACCTCGCGCTCCCGTCCGGCGCGGAGCGCTCGACAGCCGTGACCTGGTCGCCGGACGAGCGCTTCACAGCGCTTGCCTCGCAGAGCTCCGTCTACGTCTATCCGGGCGACAGGCCTGGCTCGGCCGTCACGTTGCCGCTGACGGCAATCGAGCTCGACTGGCGCTAAAAACAGAACGTCTGTTCGATCCGACCGTCGGGCTAGACTGGAATCCATGGCGGCTGAAGAGCTGGTTGTACACGGTGCGCGGGAGCACAACCTCAAGAACGTCACCGTTCGGCTGCCGCGCAATGCCCTGATCTGCGTCACCGGGCTGTCCGGCTCGGGAAAGTCCTCGCTCGCCTTCGACACCATCTACGCGGAGGGCCAGCGGCGCTACGTCGAGTCGCTCTCGGCGTACGCGCGGCAGTTCCTCCAGATGATGGAGAAGCCCGATGTGGACTCGATCGACGGGCTTTCGCCCGCCATCTCGATCGACCAGAAGACGACCTCGCGGAATCCCCGCTCGACGGTCGGCACGGTCACGGAGATCTATGACTACCTCCGACTGCTTTACGCGCGCATCGGCCAGCCTCACTGCCCGGTCTGCGGGCGCCCGATCGCCGGTCAGTCGATCGAGGCGATCGTCGACCAGACCCTGCGGCTTCCGGAGGGGACGAAGTTCACCGTCAACGCGCCGGTCGTCCGCGACCGCAAGGGCGAGTACAAAGACCTCCTGGAGCAGCTGCGGGGCGAGGGTTTCACGCGGGTGAAGGTGGACAGCGAGCAGCGGCTCCTCGACGAGGAGATCGAGCTCGACAAGAAGTTCAAGCACACGATCGAGGTGATCGTCGACCGGCTGACGATGAAGCCGGATATCCGGCACCGTCTCTTCGACTCGATCGAGACGGCGCTCTCCCTCGCGGACGGTCTGGTGACAGTCGACCTCGTCGATACCGGCGAGGAGCAGACGTTCTCCGAGCGCTTCGCCTGCCCGGAGCACGGGGTCGGCCTACCGGAGCTCCAGCCGCGGATCTTCAGCTTCAACTCGCCGCACGGCGCCTGCCCTCGGTGCACGGGCCTCGGCGCCCAACAGGAGATCGACCCCGACCTGCTCGTCCCGGACCCCGAGCTCTCCATCTCCGAGGGAGCGCTCGTGCCGTGGTCCGTGGGGAATTCGACCTACTACGAATCGGTGATCCAGGCGATCGCCGACCGCTACGAGATCGACATCGACAAGCCGTGGCGCGACCTGACCGAGGAACAGCAGAACCTCTTCCTCTACGGGACGGACGGCGACAAGGTCTACGTCACCTATCGGAACCGGATGGGGCGCCGGCGGGCCTACATGCTCGCTTTCGAAGGCATCGTCCCGAGCCTGGAGCGTCGCTACCGCGAGACCGACTCGGCGGGGCAGCGCGAGCGGATCGAGGAGTACATGAGCTTCAGGCCCTGTCCGGTCTGCAAGGGCGCGCGCCTCAAGCCCGAGGTGCTTGCGGTCACGGTCGGCGGCAAGAACATCCACGAGTTCACGCAGATGTCGGTCACGCGCGCGGCCGAGTTCCTGGAAGGCCTGCAGCTGACCGAGACCGAGGAGCTGATCGGCCGGCGGATCATCAAGGAGATCCGCGAGCGGCTCGCGTTCCTCGAGAACGTCGGCGTCGGCTACCTGCAGCTCGACCGCGCGGCCTCGACGCTCTCGGGCGGCGAGGCGCAGCGGCTGCGGCTCGCGACGCAGATCGGCTCCCAGCTCGTCGGGGTGCTCTACATCCTCGACGAGCCGTCCATCGGCCTGCACCAGCGCGACAACGGGAAGCTGATCGCGACGCTCGACAGGCTCCGCGATCTCGGCAACACCGTGCTTGTCGTCGAGCACGACGAGCAGATGATGCGCTCGGCCGACTGGCTTGTGGACATGGGTCCGGGTGCCGGCGAGCACGGCGGTCACGTGGTCGCCGAGGGCCGGGCCGAGCAGGTCGAGCAAAATCCGAAGTCGATCACCGGACAGTTCCTCTCCGGCGAGCGGAGCATTCCGGTGCCGGAGCGGCGTACAGACGATGCCGGCTCCTTCTGGGTGCGGGGAGCGACCCAGCACAACCTCAAGAACATCGACGTCGAGTTCCCCGTGGCGAAGTTCATCACCGTCACGGGGGTGTCCGGATCAGGCAAATCCACGCTGGTCAACGAGATCGTCTACAAGGCTCTCGCCAACCGCCTCCACCGGATGCGCGTCAAGCCCGGCGAGCACGCGGGTTGCGAGGGCATCGAGTGCTTCGACAAGGTGATCGACATCGACCAGTCGCCCATCGGCCGTACGCCCAGGTCGAACCCCGCCACCTACACCGATCTCTTCACTCCGATCCGCGAGCTCTATGCGCAGACGCCCGACGCGAAGGTGCGTGGCTACAAGCAAGGGCGCTTCTCGTTCAACGTCCGTGGCGGGCGCTGCGAGACGTGCAAGGGCGACGGGACGATCAAGATCGAGATGCACTTCCTCCCGGACGTCTACGTCCCCTGCGAGACGTGCGGCGGCAAGCGCTACAACCGCGAGACGCTCGAGGTGCGTTTCAAGGGGAAGTCGATCGCCGAGGTCCTCGAGATGTCCGTCGAGGAGGCACTCGCCTTCTTCGCCAAGATCCCGAAGATCCGGCGGCGGCTGCAGACTCTCCATGACGTGGGGCTCGACTACATCAAGCTCGGCCAGCCGGCGACGACGCTCTCGGGCGGGGAGGCCCAGCGGATCAAGCTCGCGAAGGAGCTCTCGAAAGTGGCGACGGGCAAGACGCTCTACATCCTCGACGAGCCAACGACCGGGCTTCATTTCGCGGACATCGAGAAGCTCCTCGACGTCCTCCAGCGGCTCGTCGACGCCGGCAACACTGTGCTCGTGATCGAGCACAACCTCGACGTGATCAAGCAGGCCGACTGGGTCGTCGACCTGGGGCCGGAGGGCGGCGAGGCCGGGGGAGAGGTGATCGCGACCGGGATGCCGGAGCAGGTCGCGGAGGTGGAGGAGAGCTACACGGGCCAGTTTCTCCGCCAGGTGCTCCCTGGCGTCGCGGCCGCGGCGGCCTAGTGGACGCGGGGGCGCCGAGCGCCGCCAAGCCCAGCGCCGACCGCGAGTGGTGGCTGCGAACGCTCGCGATCTTTCAGAGCCCGCGGGTCGTCTTCGAGGCCCTGCGGGACGAATCCAAAGACCAGGTCGAGGCGCGGCAGGAGCCGGTGCTCGCGCTCGTGCTCCTCGCCGGTCTCGCCGCCGTGCTAGTGGCGCCCTCGACGGGGCGTCTTCTCGACGAGGAGCTCGTGGACAACAGCGCCGCCGTCCTCGCGGTCCTCCTCTTTCTGACCGGTGCGATCTACGGTGCCGCCACTTACTGGATCGGAGGTGCGTCGCTCTTCGTCGGGCTCAAGGGGGCCGGCAGCCAGGGAAGCTACAGGCGCTCGCGTCACCTGCTCGCCTTCGCGGCTGCTCCGCTCGTGCTCGGGCTCGTCCTCGTCTGGCCCGTTCGCCTCGCCGTCCACGGGAGCGACACGTTTCGCTCGGGCGGCAGCGACACCGGCGCGGCGGTCACCGTCTTCGACGCGATTCTCGCGCTGTTCGCCACCTGGGCGTTCGGGCTCCTCGTCTACGGGATCAGCGTGGTCGAGCGTTGGAGCCTGCTCCGCGCTGTCATCTCGCTCGCCCTCATGCTGCTCGCTGTCGTTATCGTCACGCTTCCGTTTCTGATTCCGCTTTCGAGCCGCTGAGGAAGGCGGCCAGGTCCTCGTCGGGGATCGAGTAAGTGTGCTCGTCGCCGGGGAAGGCGCCCGAGCGCACGTCGGCCGCATAGCGTTCGATCGCGTCCTGGATCTCTGTCGCGAGCTCGGCGTAGCGCTTGACGAAACGCGGCTCCCTCCCTTGATAGAGGCCGAGCAGATCGTGGTAGACGAGGACCTGGCCGTCGCAGTCCCGTCCGGACCCGATGCCGATCGTCGGGATGGTGAGCTCTTCCGTGATCCGGGCAGCGACCGGAGCCGGGACGGCCTCGAGAACCAGCGAGAAGCAACCCGCCTGCTCGAGCGTGCGGGCGTCATCCAGCAGCTGCCGAGCACGGGCCGACGTACGGCCCTGGGCGCGGAACCCGCCCAGCATCGTCGCGGACTGCGGCGTCAGCCCGACGTGTCCCATGACGGGGATGCCGGCGCCGACGAGTGCGAGGACACGTGAGACGGTCAGACCTGCCCCCTCGACCTTGACGGCGTCGGCGCCCGCCTCTTTCACGAAGCGCACGGCGCTCCGTACCGCTTCCTCGTCGGAGATCTGGAAGGACCCGAAAGGCATGTCGGCAACGACGAGGGGCCGCTTCGCACCGCGCACCGCAGCGCGAGTCAGCATCACCATCTCGTCCATGGTCGCGGGAACCGTCGACTCGTAGCCCAGGACGGTCATCGCCGCGGAGTCCCCCACGAGGACGATGTCCACGCCCGCGGCGTCTGCCAGCGAACCGCTGGGGTAGTCGTAGGCGGTCACCATCACGATCCGCTCACGGCGCCTCTTCATGTCGGCGAGGTCGGTCAGCGGCAGCTTGCCGCTGGTCTCGGGTCGGCTGGTCATAGATCTCCCTCCAAGAGGACGTTGTCGATCAGGCGAATGCGCCCGGCGCGCGCGGCGGCGAGCAGATGGAAGCGGCCGTCGAAGCGGGCTGTCTCGAGGTACTCGAGCTCGAGGACCGGCTCCGACGAGAGGATCTCGCGTGCGGCAGCGACAGGATCCTGGCCGTGCGCGTAGGCATCCTGGCCGGCGAGGAGGCCCCGCGGGAGCGCTGCGGCGGCGGCGCGCTCCTCGAGTGACAGGAGGGCGTTCCGCGAGCTCAGCGCGAGGCCGTCCTCGTCTCGAATCGTGGGGAGGATCCGAATCTCGATGCCCAGGTCGAGGTCGCGCACGAGCTGCTCCACCACCGCCGCTTGCTGCGCGTCCTTCTGCCCGAAATAAGCCCAGTGCGGCCGGACGATGTTGAAGAGCTTGAGGCAGGCCGTCGCCACGCCGCGGAAGTGTCCCGGGCGGGCGGCGCCTTCGAGGCCCTGCGTCAGACCCTCGACCTCCACCCAGGTCTGGAACCCCTCCGGGTACATCTCCTCTACCGTCGGGATGAACAGGAAGTCCACTCCCTCCGCTTCCGCGGTCCGGATGTCGTCCGTCTCGTCGCGGGGATACGTGTCGTAGTCCTCGCCGGGACCGAACTGGGCCGGGTTCACGAAGATGCTGGCGACGACGGTGTCGGATTCGTTGCGGGCCGCCTCGAGCAGCGCGATGTGGCCCGCGTGCAGCGCACCCATCGTCGGTACGAGGCCAACTTCGAAACCGCCGTGCAGTCCTTTGCGGAGCTCACGCAGGGCGCCGATCGTCCTGGCGATCCTCATCGCGAATGCATCCTCAGGAGCGCCGCCTCAGTGTCTGCGAGCGCGCGGTAGAGCGGGAGCAGCTCCGGCCTCCGAGCACCGATCGCCTCGACATGGCGCTCGATCGTCGTCCAGTCTCCGCGGACGAGCGGGCCGGTGTGGCTGAAACCGTTTTCCATCGTCCGACGCATGAGGGGCTGTAGCGCTTCGGGCGGGCCGCCGGCGGCTTCCATCAGGTCGGCCGCCACATCGTGCAGCGTGACGAGGAACGTCGACGCGAAGTGCGCGGCGGCGTGGTAGAGGGGCCGCTCGTCGTCGTCGAGCTCGAACGGCGTGACCCGGAGCAGAGCTGCGAGCTCGCGGCCGGCCACGAGCGCCTCCTCATCCTCGCCGCTGACTGCTGCCCAGGAACCGTCGAGCTGCTGGGGGCCGAGGTCGAGGACGAAGGTCTGGAGAGGATGGAAGCTGAAGCGCCGTTCGTGAGGGTCGAGCGCAGCGAGGCGGCAGGCGCCGCTCGTGTGCGCCACCCAGGGGCCGGGCTCGACCGCCTGCGCCACCTCCGGGATGGCCCGGTCTGGCACGCAGATGACCACGAGCTCCGCGTCGCCGACCTCGACCTCGCGGCCCGTGGTCCACGTCGGGATTTGCTCGCCCAGCCGGGCGGCGAGGGCCTTACCGACGCGTCCGGCGCCGACGACGCATGCTGATTTGAAGGTCACAGAGCTCCAGTTCCTGAGTGGATACCGGGCGCAGTGAGTGTACCCGCCCAGGTACCCTCAAGGCATGGCTGAGAAGGTGCAGAAGACCGAGCAGGAATGGCGCGAGGAGCTGTCCCCTGAGCAACACCGGGTCCTCCGTGAGAAGGGAACCGAGCGCGCGTTTACCGGCGCCTATCACGCCACGAAGGAGCCGGGCGTCTATCGCTGCGCCGGCTGCGGGAGCGAGGTTTTTCGCTCGGACACCAAGTTCGAGTCGGGCACCGGCTGGCCGAGCTTCTACGAGCCTGCGAGCTCGGATGCCGTCGAGACGGAGCGTGACTGGGGCCTCCTCGTGCCGAGGACCGAGGTGCACTGCGCGAGCTGCGGAGGCCATCTCGGCCATGTCTTCGGAGACGGCCCGCAGCCGACCGGCCTCCGTTACTGCATCAACTCTTGCGCGCTCGACCTCGAGCCCGAAGACTCCGAGTAGCGGTCCCCGAAGCCGTTTGCAGTGCGTCCGGGTACCTGCCTAAACTGCCTCGGCGATGCCGATCTACGAGTTCGTGTGCATGACGTGCGAGAGCCACTTCGAGGAGCTCTTGGGGCTGGACGCTGGCGATCCTGAGTGCCCGGAGTGCGGCTCTGGGAAGACTCGCCGACAGCTCTCCGTCTTCGCGACTCACGGCACCGCCGGACAGCCCAGCTTCGGCGGACCTTCTGGGGGCGGCTGCTGCGGCGGGGGCTGTGGCTGCGGATCCTGAGGTTCTGAATCGCCGCGCCGCGCTCGCGGCGTACGCGATCGAAACCGCTGCCTGCTCGCGCTGCCGGCTGGCGTCGGGCCGCACGCAGGTCGTTTTCGGCGTCGGAAACCCCGACGCAGACCTCCTGTTCGTCGGGGAGGCCCCGGGCTTCCACGAAGACCAGCAGGGCTATCCGTTCGTCGGCCAGGCGGGCAAGCTCCTCGACAAGCTCCTCGAGGGGATCGGCTTGACGCGCGAGGACGTGTACATCGCGAACGTGATCAAGTGCCGCCCGCCGGGCAACCGCGATCCTCAGCCGGACGAGATCGAGGCCTGCGAGGCGCACCTCTTCCGCCAGATCGAGCTGATCGAGCCGAAGCTGATCGCGACGCTCGGGAACTTCGCCACGAAGCTCCTGTCCGGCAAGCCCCATGGGATCACTCGCGTGCACGGGCGCCAGCAAGAGACAATGCTCGGAGGACGGTCGGTCACGCTGTATCCGCTCTACCACCCGGCCGCTGCGCTCTATACCCCTGCCATGCTTCGTACGCTCGAGGACGACTTCCGCCGCATCCCGGAGCTTCTGGCCGAGGAGACAGGCGTTCCTGCGCAGGTGATTCAGTTTCCGACGGCCGTTCCGCAAGCGCCGTTGTCGGCCGCCGAGCAACTCGGCCTCTTCTAGTCTCACTTTCGTGATCGAGCTGGAGTCGGCCTCGCCCGAGGAGACCGAGCGCATCGCCGCCGCGCTGGCGGCGGAGCTCGTATCGGGCGACGTGATCACCGTCTCCGGTGAGCTGGGCGCGGGCAAGACGACGTTTGTCCGCGGCGCGGCCCGCGCGCTCGGCGTCGAAGAGCCCGTGACGAGCCCGACGTACACCGTCGGCCACCTCTACGAGGGACGTACGCCTGTTTCTCACCTCGACCTTTACCGCTTCGACGGCATGTCGGACGCGGAGTGGGGGGACCTGGAGAACTACTTCGAGAATGCCGTCGCCTTCGTCGAATGGCCGGAAGCGGGCGCTGGCTTCCTGCCGGTGCCGCGGGCGACCGTCGGTTTGCGGCACCTCGGTGAGACGCATAGACTGATCGTCCTCTCGAGTACAGAAAAAACCCTGGAAAACAGCGTTTTAGCCGGTGTTGGTCCTCGCGTTTGACACAGCCACGGATGTGGCGACGAGCGCCCTCGTCCACGACGGGGAGGTCGTGGGTGAGCGCGCCTCTCGCGCGGTCCGCATCCTCGAGGACATCGACTCGCTCCTTGCCGAGGCGGCGCTCGAGCGCGAGGCAATCGAGGGAATCGTGGTCGGGACCGGCCCGGGGAGCTACACCGGACTGCGCATGGGCCTTGTGACCGCGCGCGCGCTGGCCATTGCCCTCGGCGCTCCGGTCGCCGGTGTCTCGACGCTTGACGCGCTAGCCGCGGGTGCCCCCGGAGCTCAACCGCTGATAGACGCCCGGCGCAGCGAGGTCTTTGCGCTGGAGGAGGGCTTCCCGGCCGTCCTGCTGGCGGAGAATCTTCCCGTGAAGCCGGGAGATGTCTACGTGGGAGACGGAGCAGTCCGCTATCGCGGCCTTCTGGAAGCACGTTGCGCCCGGGTACCGCCTGACGACGACCCCGTGCACACGCCATGGGCGCGTCATCACGCGGCGCTGGCCGACGGCTTCGGCTCCCCTGAGGCGGCGCAGCCCATCTATCTCCGGCTCCCGGACGCTGAAAGGTCGCTCTCGGGATGATCGCCCGCGCCACCATCGAGATCCGCAAGCTGGCGCTTCATGATCTCGACGCGATCGAGCGGATCGAGAACGCCGTCTACCCGACGCCGTGGTCGCGGTCCATGTTCGCCGGCGAGCTGGCCAAGCCCTCGTCCCTGTCGCTGGGCGGATTCGACCCTGACACGGGCAGACTCGTCGCGTACCTGATCGTCTCCCGCTACGTGGACGCCTGGCACATCATGAACCTCGCCGTACACCCGGGCTGGCGGCGGATCGGCGTCGCGAGCCGCCTCCTGGACGAGCTCTTCGAACTGACGGCCGGCGACCCGCGGCGCGGCTACACGCTCGAGGTTCGGGTCTCGAACACCACCGCGATTGCCCTCTACGAGACCTTCGGGTTCGAGACGAGCGGCCTGCGGCGCGGCTACTACACCGACAACCGCGAGGACGCGCTGATCATGTGGAGGGACCCGCTCGGCCACGGAGCGGTCGGAGAGGCCTAACCCTTTGGAGCTCATCCTCGGGGTCGAGACGTCGTGCGACGAGACCGCCGCCGGCGTCGTCACGGGCGACGGACGTATTCTCGCGAACGTCGTCGCCTCGCAGGCGGATCTGCACGCCCGCTACGGGGGAGTCGTCCCGGAAGTCGCCTCCCGGCGACACTTGGAGCTGGTCGCGCCCGTCGTCACCGAGGCGCTCGAACGCGCGAACGTCGGGCTCGAGGATCTCGACGCGGTCGCGGTCACCCGGGGTCCCGGGTTGATCGGAGCTCTCCTCGTCGGTCTCTCCGCAGCGAAGGCGCTCGCGTGGTCACGGCGCTTGCCGCTCGTCCCGGTGAACCATCTGCACGGACACGTCGCATCGCTCTACCTCCAGCCGGATCCCCTCGAGCCGCCTTTCGTCTGTCTCCTGGCCAGCGGCGGCCACACGCTCCTGCTCGAGGTCCGAGACCGGAGCGGTTTCGACGTCCTCGGATCGACGCTGGACGACGCGGCCGGCGAGGCGTTCGACAAAGGTGCTCGGCTACTCGGCCTCGGTTACCCCGGGGGTGCGGCGATCGACCGCCTCGCTCGCGAAGGAGATCCGGAGGCCTTCAGCTTTCCGGTGGCGCGTGTGCCGGGGCTCGATTTCTCCTTTTCCGGTCTCAAGACGGCCCTGCTCTACACGGTTCGGGACCTGGAGCCGGAGGAGGTCGAGCACCGGCGCGCCGACCTGGCCGCGAGCTATCAGCGGGCGATCGTCAGGGCCCTCGTCGAGCGGACGCTCGAAGCAGCCGAGAAGACCGGCTTGGAACGAATCGCCGTCGTCGGCGGCGTGGCTGCGAACTCGGAGCTCAGGGGTGCGATGCCGGACGCCGCTCTCGCGCCGCTCGAGCTTTGCACCGATAACGCAGTGATGATCGCCTCCGCGGCACGCTTTTCCCCAACCGTCCCGTATCCGGGATATCTTGCTCTCGATGCGTATGCGACGGCGGCCTGAGCTCGCGCGCACGATGATCTTGGCCGCGGTCGCGGCGGTCGCCACGGCTCTCCTTCTCGCCGGCACGGTGCAAGGAGCAAGCGAGACGGCCGCCCGCGTCGCGGCCCGCGCATGGCACTCGGTCTTCCCGGACCGCCTGAAGACGGAGACCGGCGAGCGCGGGATCGTGATCCTCTCCTCCCCCTCGGTGGCGGAGCGCGTCGCCGCAGCGTCGAAGCGGCCTTCGGCCGCGGATGAGAAGCAGTGGGTTGCGGACATCGAGGCCATGCAAGAGAGCGTGCTGGCTGGCTTGCGCGACCGCGGGGTGGACCTTCAGCCGGACTTCCGCTTCACCCACGTGTTCAACGGTTTCTCGGCGCGTCTCGACGGCCGGGCGGTCGCCGAGCTGGAGCGCAATCCGCTCGTCGTGGGCATCTATCCCGTGCGGGCGGTGTATCCGGCCGAAGTACGGACAGGCGGCGGGCCCGGCCAGGCTCCCGGAGTCGCGCTGAGCGGATTCGACGGCCGGGGTGTGACGATCGCGCTCCTGGACACAGGGGTCGACCGTTTCAACCCCGGTCTCCGCGGCCGAGTCGGCACGGGTCATGACCTCGTTTCCGGCGACGGGCGCGCAGTTCCCGAACGGAGCCCTGACGAGGCCGCCCGGCTCGAGACCCACGGGACTCGGATGGCGGGGCTGGCCCTTCGCGTTGCGCCCGCAGCCCGCATCGTCCCGTTGCGGGTTCTCGGCTGGCAGCGGACCGAAGACGGCACGGCGGTGGCGGGGCGCGGCGATCTGCTGATCGCCGGCCTCGAGCGCGCGGTCGATCCGAACGGCGACGGCGCCACGAACGATGCGGTGCAGGTCGCCCTCGCACCGGTAGTCGAGCCCTTCGCTGCCTTCACGGACAGCCCGGAGGCCCGCGCCGTCACGGGCGCGAGCGATCTCGGGACCCTCGTTGTCGCGCCGTCCGGGAACGACGGGGACGCCGGCCTCGGATTTGGCAGCGTGGGCGCCCCGGGCTCCGCGCCCGATGCGCTGAGCGTCGGCGCGCTCGACACTCGCCGGGGCGTCTTCGAAGTGCGGGCCAGGCTGGCGGTAGGAGACCGAACCGTTGCCGACGAGCCTGCCCGGGTCCTGGGCGCCGTCCGAACGGGGAAGGGTCTGACCCTCGGCGTGTCCGCCCTCCTGGGACCTTCGCTCGCCGATTCACAACGCCAGGCTGACGTGGAGGCCGGGGGGATCGAGCTCGGTGACTTCTTCGACTCGAACGGCGTCAGTCGCGTCGCCGGCCGCGCCGCTCTCGTCCCCGCGGACGGCGCTTCGCTCGCCCGCAAAGCGGCGAACGCCAAGGCCGCCGGCGCGGCTGCCCTGCTCGTCTACGGCACCGATCTGCCCGCCGGCGCCCTCGACCTCGACGAGAGCGGAGCTCTGCCTGTGATCGCCGTAGCAGGCCCGGCCGGGCGCGAAGCCGTGGACGGCTTACGCAACGGCGCCGAGGTGGCGGTCGCCCTCGGCGCGTCCCGGCCCGTCGGAAACGGGGCCACCGGTCGTGTCTCTGCCTTCTCCTCCGGAGGACTTGCCTTCGATGGGCGGGTGCGGCCGGATGTCGTCGCGCCCGGAGTGGGTCTCGCGACCGATGACGCGCGCCCCGGGCGCCGGGACCGGGCCCGCTTCGCAACAGCCACGGGCTCGAGCGCCGCGGCCGCGGTCGTCGCGGGAGCAGCGGCGCTCGTCGTGCAGGCGCGACCTGATCTGAGCCCGAGAGAGCTGAAGGCCGTTTTGGTCGGCTCGGCCTCTCCGGTCGGCGAAGCCGTGACCCGCCAGGGCGCGGGCCTCGTCGACCCGGCTGCCGCCGCGGAAGCAAAGCTCGTCGTCGAGCCGGCGACGCTCGGCTTCGGCCGCGCGAGCGGCAAGGCCTGGAGCACGTCGCGCACGATCACGGTCAGGAACGTCTCGCGCCAGGCGCTCGAGATCGGGTTTGCGTCCGTCGCCGAGCAGCCCTCCGCGATCGGCTTCACCGCCGAACCATCCCATCTGAATCTCGGTCCGGGTTCCTCGGCCCAGGTGACGCTCGGGATCTCCGCCGCGCAGTTGAAGGCCGGTGCGAGCGGGGTTCTCCTCGCGACTGCAACCGGCGCCCCGCCGGCGCGGGTTCCGTGGGCCCTCGGCAAGCGCCCTGTGGGGTCTGCGCCGCTCGTCGG